>JAZUKC010000152.1:0-55378 GCA_045643065.1 Prevotella sp. | reverse complement strand
AGTTCCTAGGGCGTTGCCCTAGGCTAATGTATATTCGTCCTTCAGACGATTTTGGTCTCATCTGATTTTGTGATTTTGAACACCCTACCTTTCAGGGCGCAGACTTCAACCGTACAGTTCGGGCTTATTTTAGCATCGTTGTTAACTATTAACTGTTAACCGCTCCCTCCCTCGGGAGAGAATCTCTTACTTCTGAACAAACTTCTTGCCACCCATGATGTACATCTGGCCCTTCACTGGACTCATGATGCGGCGACCCTGGAGGTCGTAGCACTGAGATGCAGAAGGAAGAGCGATGGTGGTGATGGCTGATGTGTCTGCCGAGTAACATGCCTTGAAACCTTGTACCTGCAGACCACCACTCGAACTGTTGGTGATGCGTACCTGTATTGGGTCAGACGACTTGACATACTGCGTGAGGTCGCAGGTCATCTCGCCCTTTGTACTCTTCGTGTCAGAGTAAACCTGCTTGAAATCAGCACCAGAGATGCTTACGGCAACCGAGAAGCGATAACCGCCCGTGCGATGCAAAGCAAGCTGCAGACAAGTGAGACCTTTGTCAAAGTTCATGGTCATTGTGCCACCATTTGGCTGGTCGTTTGCAGAAGCCTGTGCTATGGTGATAGCACCAGTGCGTGTAGTCTCTGTACCAGTTGTAGTGTTAGAATAATCGCTCTTGAACTGGCAAGCAACAGCGTTGCCTTCCTTTGTGCCATCGGTGAAAGTGATGAACGAACCGATGAGCGAGCCGTTAATCTCTGTGGCATTTGCCTGATTGAACCAATACCAGCCATCACTGTCGCAGTTTGTCATGTAGTTTGTTCCCGTACCAGATGGGTTTGAAGGGTCATCACCGCCAGTGCCGCCACCAGTATTGCCGCCCTCGTTGATGCCAGCAATCTTGTTGCCGTCCTCATCGTAGCAGCCTGCGGTGAGCTGTGTCTGGCATGCAGCCTTGAACTCCTCTGCATCTACTGCAGGAACAGTCTCGCTCCAGATGACAATCTTGCCTGCACCAGAATACTTCTGGCAAAGTTCAGGCACGTCGGCAGCCTTGTCGCGACTGTTTACATAATATGTAGATGTAGTCTGTGTTGGCACCCATGAGTTTGTTGCCAGTGTTATCTCCTCGTCATAGCGTGCAGGCTCGTTGATGTAGTCGATGTTGCTGGTACCCTTGATGACACGGCGGCAGTTGTCGTAGATGATGCCGTAGCCTGCCTCCTGGCAGAGATTGGCAGTGCCACCGTCTGGCTTACAGATAGGAGCCTTGGTGTCCTTGAAATAGCAACCCTCAATGTAGCTTACTGCCTGAGAACGAAGGTCATATCCATCGGCACAGCCATTGATGAAGTTGTTCATGTAGTGAACATGGCCGCCACGCTGCAGAGGCAGACGTGAGCCGTCGATGTTCTCGAACATGTTATGGTGTGCAGAGATGGTGCGGCAGCCTTCGTAAACGTCAGAGTCGCCCTTGCCCCAGAGGCAAGACTTGTCGTGGTTGTGGAAGTAATTATAAGAGAAAGTGAGCCACTGTACGTTGTTCTTACAGTCGAGCAGACCATCGTAGCGGTCCTTGTTGGCAGCGCCACCGTTGAAGAACTCACAGTGGTCAATCCAGATGTGCGAGCCGCTGTCCTTCTTAGCACTTACAGCATCAGCCTGTATGCCGATGCAGTCAGGGTCGCCTGTCTCCACCTGCTGACCGTCGCGCCATGCCACAATCTTGTTCTCGCCACTCTTGAGGATAGGCGCACCCACCATTGTGAAGCGGCAGTTGCGGATGATGACGTTGTGAGTACATTGCATGACGAAGGTGATGCGCGAGAAGAGCGGAGCCTTGCCTGTGACAGGATCGGCAATGCCAATGAGTGTCTTGTTGCTGGCTACCATGATGCGCTCACCGTAGGTTGTCTCTACACCAGATGCACCACTCTGGTCGTCAAGGAGATGGCCAGTAGAGAGGTCATCAACATAGCACTTGATGCCAGTGGTGATGTCGTGGTCAACGAGAATGATGTACGGATTGCTTGACTGCAGATAGGCCTGAAGCTGAGAGAACGTGTCGGCCTTAACCACCTTGCCACCCTCGCCACCTGTAGTACCACCAGCATGATACCACTGTGTGCCAGCAGTGCCAGCGTATGCAGCGAATCCGTCAATGCCGAAGTTACGGCCATCGATTACTTGCGAAAAAGCAGTGCCGGCACTTAATGCCAGCACTGCTAATGATATGAGAAAACGTTTCATTTCTGATTTGTTTACTTCTGAATGAACTTCTTACCACCCATGATGTACATCTGGCCCTTTACAGGCTGAGCGATGCGACGGCCCTGGAGGTCGTAGATAGCGCCGTTAACTGTTGAGATGATGCTCTCAATGCCAGTTGCGAGGTCATCCTCTTTGCTCTCTGGGCGAGTAACGGTGAGAGTGTAGATCAGAGTAGCAGTGTTGCCGTTACGGCCGATGTAGAGATAGTCGGTGTCAAACTCGAGAGTGTAGGTCTGCTCGACTGGGTCTGTGCTTGCGAGACGACCGTTGGTGAACTTCTCTGATGTCCAAAGAACGTTAGGAGTTCCATCGTCCTTGATAACGAAGATATCTACACCACTCAGCTTAGTGTCGTCAGAGTTGTTGAAGAAACCAGAGACAGTAACTACGTCGCCCTTCTTGAAGCGTTCGCCCTCAACATGGAGCTTGATATAGTTATCATTAACTAGACCGCCTGTTGTATAACCATTTGCAAACTTAATACCGTTGGCAGCGTCCTTGTTAGAGTGGATGTTAGCACTACCCATAGCGGTTGTTCCGCTGAGTGTGATGCCACCAGTTACGGTCGCAGTGTGCTGATAGTTGATGAGAAGACCGTTGTTCTCCTCGCCACCGCCCTGCTCAGAGCCTGAGGTGATCTTCGTAACGGTAACAGCTGTGCCACCATCGCGAACGAGCCAGAGCTCAGCGCAGTCCTCTGTGAGTGTGAATGACTGGTCAGCAGACTCAGAAGTCACTTTTGTGTTAGCCAGAGGATTGAACTTATTAACGAGAGTAGTCTTGCTTGCGTCTGTAGGGTCAACAGTAACAAGACTTACTGTTGTAGCAATCTTCTTGTTGTAGTTTTCGATGTCTGTCTGAGTAGCACCTTCTGCAGGTTCTGTCACAGTGATTGTACCGTTGATAGTAATAACATCGCCAGCCTTGAAGCCGCCGTCAACCTTCAGGAGGATACCGTTGCCGTAAGTTACGGTACCGTCAGAAGCCTTGCTTGAGTAGCTGTTGTTAAGCTTAAGACCAGCATCAACCTCAGCAGTAGTACCCTTGATGTTCACACCGGCCTTAGATGTAGGATAGTCGATGGCTGTAGCAGCAGAAGTGTCGGTGTTGCCAGTCTCGCCGCCTTCGTCGCCACCGCCAGTTTCACCGCCTTCGTCGCCACCGCCAGTTGTGCCGCCATTGCCGAAGTCGAAGAGAACACCAACGAGGTTCATTGAGTCGCCCTTAGTCAGAGCGTATGTCTTACCGCCAGTAGCGTTGAATGTGTACTGACCATTAGCGTCTGTGGTGCATGAAACCTCATCAATCTTAAGTTTCTTGCTTCCAAGGTCGAAGATAAGAGTTACCTTAGCGTCAGCTGACGGAGTGATTTTGATTAATGTAGCTGACTCCATCTTAGCACCGTCAGTCAGAGTCTGGCCATTGTATGAAACAGAGAGACCACTCTTACCATTAGCACTTGCCAGACCAACGAGCGAAGCGTCAGAAGCATCGACAGCCTTGCCGTCGTACTTGAATGTTACGAGAGTCTTGCCAGTCATGTCCTTTGTTACAGTAACATTGACAGTCTTAGAAGTACCCTTTACGTTGTCGTTGCCTGCGTCAGTGATTGTGATAGTAGCAGAACCTGCGCCAACAGCAGTGATGAGACCTGTGTTGCTTACTGTAGCAACAGCAGCCTTGCTTGATGCGTATGTCACAGCACCAGCAGCGCCAGAGATAGCAATCTGTGATGTCTCGCCCTCCTTAAGGCTTACAGTAGCTGAAGAAGTAACAGCGAACTGTGACTCAGCACGTGGGTCGGTAACAGTCAGCTTGATAGTTGCAGAACCAGCCTTGTATGTCTCGTCCTTCATCTGGTTGACGATGATGTTACATGTACCCTCGCCCATAGCTGTCACATTGCCCTCAGCATCAACTGTAGCAACGTTGTTGTTGTTTGAAGAGTAGCTGACAGCACCTGTTGACGATGTTGTGTATGCCACCTTGAACTGCTCGCCGATGTTCAGAGACTTCTCTGTAACGCTGACAGCGAGGTCAGATGTCTCGAGTGTAACAGCGTCAGAAGGGAGCTGGCAGATATAGACACCGTGGATGTTAAGGCCACCGGTAGAACCGTTGACAACCTTAATCCAGACAGGATCCTTTGACTCTGTGTTGCGTACAGCAGCAGAGAAGTCCTTGGTAGCGATGCCTGCCTTCTGGTCCTCAACCTTGCCAACCTCAGTATAGTTATTACCGTCGGTTGACTTGAGCACCTTGAAGTGGATAGTACCTGTGCGGAGGACGTTGATCTTGAATGATGTTACACCGTTAGGGCAGTAGAATACAGCCGAGCCGCCAGTGTAAGACTTTGCAGTTGCAGCCTTGCCAAGCTGGAGCGAACCGATGTGCTCTGCCACGTATGTATCGTTGCCTGCGTATGTAGTGTTGAAAGAAGACTTCTGAGCAGCACCATCGATGGCAGCGCCGTCAGCAAGAGTAATAGTACCATCAGCGATATAAGCGTTTGTCTGTGCAGCGTTCTCACCTACCCAGAACATATCGTCGTCAGCACTTGCAATGAATGGTTCCTCCTCGAAGTCAGTCTCCTCTGGAGCATCGCCACCAGCACCCCACTCAGGGACTACTGCGTCGTTCTGCTCCTGGCTGATACCCTGACCGTTACCACCTACTAAAGGACCGTTTGCGCCACCGTTATTGATGGTCTCACCGTCAGCGAAGCCTACGAGTGTAGATTGGTACTTTACAATAGCAGTTTTGAGTTCAGCGATTACGCCGTAATTAGCATCCTCAATAGCGTTGTTGAACTTCCAGTCAACGTCACCGTGGTTCATACGACCAGCACCGAGGGCACCACGAACGATGGTAGGGATATCCTGAGGATCGTTGATTGCTGAAGCAGGAACAGCCGAGATAGCAGCTGTGGTAGCAGCGTTGTTGTATGATGTGCCACCAGAGAATGCGGTAGCTGTGATATTCTCATCACGTGAATTTGCCTTTACAGCATCCCAAACACCGTCAGTCTGCTTACCATCATAGTAAAGCACCTGCTTAGGGTTCATGATGAGGTTGTTGTATGCCTTGATGACACCACCTGCCTCGCCAGAGAATGTACCATCGCCCTGAGCGTCAGTACCCTGCTTAGAGATGAGCATAGGATACTTACAGTTACGGAAGTAGTTTGCCTCAACGAATGCTGAACCGCCACTTGTTACGCCTACGCCATACTTAGCGTTGCCGTCATAGTAGTTGTTGTAGCAGTGGTAGAAGGCAGTACGGATACGTGGGTGACGTGAGTCAGAATGGTCGAACCAGTTGTGGTGATAAGTCATCCAACAGTCGGTTGATTCAGACTTCATACCACCGAGTGAACACTTGCCTGAATCAAAGAAGTGGTTGTATGATACGGTGACGTGGCTTGACAAACCCTTGATATCCACAGTACCGTCGCCCTTAGCCTGATCAGCAGCACCACCTGCAGCACCATAGAAGAAATCCATGTTGTGAATCCAGATGTTCTTATTGTCAGTGTCAAGCGAGAGGCAGTCGTCCATACAGTTCATGATAGCGAAGTTACGGAACTCCACATTTGATATGCCACGGCAGAGAATACCAAAGCTGTGTATAGCAGCATCCTCACCGATACCCTCGATAGTGAGGTTAGCGATGGCAGTTTTGCTACCGTTGCCCTTAACCTGCAGACCCTCAGCCGATGAACCGAAGGCGTCCATGTCAGCAGCCTTTACAGTACCTACGATACGCACTGCGAGAGGACGCTTCTCCTGTCCCTTCTCGTAAGCCTGGATGATGTCCTGCAAACCTGTACGGGTTTCTATCTTGCCCTTTGCGTCCACCTGCATGTCAAGTGAGACAGTCTTGGCGTTGTTTGCAGTAACATAAAGTACGCGTGCGTCAGCCTTCAATGTACCGTCGTTCTTGTAAGCACCGACACCTGACTGACCTACGTGTGCGAAGCCGTTACGGTCGTGAGCCACAACAGTGAGAGCAGATGTCTCCATTGCCTTTGATGCATCCTCTGCACCACCAATTACAGGCACCACCTTCATCTGGTAAGTGCCGGCTGCGAGTCCTACAGCGTCAGCGCGGAAGTACGAAGGATACTTGCGCACGAGCTGCTTGTCGAGCTGTGTGTAGCTGCCGCCCGACTGCTTGACGTAAACGTTGTAGTCGGTAGCACCACTTACGGCAGCCCATTCTGCATAGGCAGCCTCAAACCATCCGCCTTGCTTAGTAATAGCAGCGTTAGCCGAAATCGACATAACGAGCATCATAGCAAGCAGATAGAAAAAACGTAATGTTCTTTTCATTTGATTGTTTGTAAATGTTAATATAGTTTGAATGTTATTAGCATGTTTGGTAAAATCCAATTTGGTGCAAAGTTACTGTATTCTTTTTAATATTAGAGCAAAAAAAGCAACCTTTTAAATTTTATTAAGTATTCCTAAAATGTTGTATATTTGACACTTATACTATGGTTTGAGGTTTAAGGTTTAAGGTTGTAGGTTTAAGGTTGTAGGTTTTAGGTTTGAGGTTGTAGGTTTGAAACAGCGCATTTGTGAATCAATAGGAAACGGGAGGTGAATCAGTGCTTTTCGGTCGCCGATTCCTATTGATTCACCTCCCGTTTCAATACCTTTTGCTAACGCACTGATTATCAGGCATGGTCGGAAGACACTTTTTGATTGCCAAAACGATGGCATTTGCACACTGATTCGGAAGACATTTCTATGCAATTTTCGTCCAAAAATTAGGAATTAACCATTTTTAGCAAAAATATTTTGCGATATCTGACAAAGTATCAACTTTTTTTCGTAATTTTGTACAACGAAGAAAAGCAAACAGATTATTCTCGTTAACCTACTCCTTATTTAAATATATATAGAATATAAAAACCAATCAAGATATGAATAACGATTTTAGAAAATATGCTACCGGTCATCTTGGCATGAACGGAATGGCTCTCGATGATGTGATGAAAGTACAGAGCCGCGCTGCAATGAATGTTACGAGCAAGTATCTTAACCCTTACATCCTCGAGGAGCGTCAGCTCAACGTGACTCAGATGGATGTTTTCTCGCGCCTTATGATGGACCGTATCATCTTCCTCGGCACAGAGATTGACGACTATACAGCAAACACGCTGCAGGCTCAGCTGCTCTACCTCGACTCGTGCGACCCTGGCAAGGATATCTCTATCTACATCAACTCGCCTGGTGGAAGCGTAACGGCTGGTTTGGGCATCTATGACACTATGCAGTTCATTCAGAGCGACGTAGCGACCATCTGTACAGGTATGGCAGCATCGATGGGTGCCGTTCTGCTTGTGTCTGGTGCTGAAGGCAAGCGCAGTGCGTTGCCACACAGCCGCGTTATGATCCATCAGCCTCTGGGTGGTGTACAGGGCCAGGCTTCTGACATTGAGATTGAGGCAAGGGAGATTATGAAATTCAAGAAAGAACTCTATACCATCATCGCCAATCACTCGCACACCGACTACGACAAGGTGTGGGCAGATTCTGACCGTAACTACTGGATGACGGCAGAAGAGGCTAAGGACTATGGTATGATTGATAACGTATTGGTGCGTAAGTAGAGTGGGTCTAAACAACCGAAGAAAAGAAAACAATGGCAAGAAAAAAGAATAGGTGCAGCTTCTGCGGACGTAGTGAAGACGAAGTTGCACTGCTACTGACGGGCGTAGAAGGATATATCTGTTCCGACTGCGTCCAGCAAGCAAGCGCAATAGTAACCAAGGCCCTTGGCGAATCATCGGACCTTCTCGCTGCCAAGGCAAATGCAAGCCGAGGCAAGGGAGGAAAGGTCAGTGGATTGAAAGTACCTAAGCCTCAGGAGATTAAAGCACATCTCGACCAGTACGTCATAGGTCAGGATGAGGCAAAGAGATTCCTTTCGGTGGCTGTTTACAACCACTATAAGCGTCTGCAGCAATCCGTTGACGAGGATGGCGTTGAGATAGAGAAGAGCAATGTTGTCATGGTAGGTTCTACCGGTACAGGCAAGACTCTCCTCGCCCGCAGCATAGCAAAGCTGCTGAACGTGCCTTTCACCATCGTCGATGCAACCGTCTTCACTGAAGCCGGCTATGTAGGCGAGGATGTAGAAAGCATTCTCTCGCGTCTGCTTCAGGTGGCTGACTACAATCTGGAGGCTGCCCAGCGTGGCATCGTCTTCATCGACGAGATAGACAAGATAGCACGCAAGAGCGACAATCCAAGCATCACGCGCGACGTCTCTGGCGAGGGTGTGCAGCAGGGACTGCTCAAATTGCTTGAGGGAACGATGGTCAACGTTCCGCCAAAGGGTGGACGAAAGCATCCGGATCAGGACTACATACACGTTGATACACGCAACATCCTCTTCATCTGCGGTGGTGCCTTCGACGGTATTGAGCGCAAGATAGCACAGCGTCTGAATACCCATGTCGTGGGTTACAACTCTATCAACGACCAGAAGAATATTGACAAGAAGGACATCATGAAGTACATTGTGCCTCAGGACCTTAAGTCGTTCGGTCTGATTCCAGAAATCATCGGTCGTCTCCCTGTGCTCACGTATCTGCATCCACTTGACAAGGAGGCTCTCCGACGCATTCTCATCGAGCCAAAGAACTCGATCGTGAAGCAGTATGAGAAGCTGATGCAGATGGATGGCATCAAACTGACATTCGATGAAGAAGCACTCGAATACATCGTCGATACGGCTGTAGAGTATAAGCTCGGTGCCCGTGGACTGCGCTCAATTGTTGAGACAGTGATGAACGATGCCATGTTCGAGATGCCATCATCACGAAAGAAGACCTTCGTTGTCACCAAAGACTACGCAAAGGCGCAGTTGGCGCACGCCAATCTATAACCCTTATAACCATGCCATTACAGCAGGCCCCTTAGTTGTCTATAATTGATTACCATGCCATTAACGGCAGGGCTCCAGTTGTCCATAATACGATAACCATGCCATTAACGGCAGGGCCCCTAGTTGTCTATAATACGATTACCATGCCGTTAACGGCAGGGCTCCAGTTGTCTATATTACGATAACCATGCCGTTAACGGCAGGGCCTTTATAACTCTATAACTCTTTAACTTCACGCATGGCGTGACACTCCTATGTTCCTGACAGAAAAACTAAAGCAGTACTTCGGCTTTGATAAGTTCAAGGGCGAGCAAGAGGCAGTCATCAGGTCACTACTTGATGGCAACGACGTCTTTGTCCTTATGCCTACAGGTGGCGGAAAAAGCCTATGTTACCAGCTGCCGGCACTCATCATGGAGGGCACGGCCGTAGTTATCTCGCCACTAATAGCACTGATGAAGAATCAGGTGGACGTCATCAACGGCATCAGTGAGGAAAATGGGTTGGCTCACTACCTCAACTCCTCGCTCAATCGATCGGCTATCGACCTGGTGAAGAACGACGTACGCTCTGGCAAAACCAAGCTGCTGTACGTGGCTCCTGAGTCGCTGACCAAGGAAGACTATGTCGATTTCCTTAAATCGCCTGAGGTGAAAGTGTCGTTCTATGCAGTAGATGAGGCTCACTGTATCTCCGAGTGGGGACATGATTTCCGCCCGGAATACCGACGCATACGCCCTATCATCGATGAGATAGGCCAGGCTCCTGTCATTGCTCTTACGGCAACGGCAACGGACAAGGTGCGCATAGACATCAAGAAGTCGCTTGGCATGGCTGACTGTGTGGAGTATAAGAGTTCGTTCAACCGTCCGAATCTCTACTACGAGGTACGTTCAAAGACGAAGGATATTGATAAGCAGATCATTAAGTTCATAAAGAATCATAGTGGCAAGAGTGGCATCATCTATTGTCTTTCACGAAAGAAAGTGGAAGAACTGGCTGCCGTGCTGCAGGCCAACGACATACGTGCCGCTGCCTATCATGCAGGTCTTGACACTACCACTCGCTCTGAAACGCAGGACCGTTTCCTCATGGAGGATGTGGATGTCATAGTTGCTACCATTGCCTTCGGCATGGGTATTGACAAGCCTGATGTGCGCTTCGTCATACATTATGATATTCCTAAGTCGCTTGAGGGCTATTATCAGGAGACAGGACGAGCAGGAAGAGATGGAGGCGAAGGCATCTGTCTTGCCTTCTACACCCAGAAGGACTTGCAGAAACTGGAGAAGTTCATGGAGGGAAAGCCTGTCGCTGAGCAGGATATCGGTCGTCAGCTGTTGCAGGAGACGGCTGCCTATGCAGAGTCGAGCGTATGCCGAAGAAAGCTTCTTTTGCACTATTTCGGTGAAGAATATGCAGAGGCAAACTGCGGAAACTGTGACAACTGCCGCCATCCTAAATCTACCATTGAGGGCAAGGACTATCTTGTCATAGTGCTGAAAGCCATCCTTGCTGTCAAGGAGAACTTCCGTACGAACTATATTATTGACTTCGTGAAGGGTAGGGGAACGGACGACATCGTCTCGCATCAGCATGATCAGCTTGAGGAGTTTGCCTCTGGTGCAGACATGGACGACAAGATGTGGAACCCTGTCATTCGCCATGGCATGCTTGCTGGCTATATACGCAAGGACGTGGAAAGCTACGGCCTGCTTAAGATTACTGCTGCCGGAAAGCGTTATCTGAAGAATCCGACAGCGTTCCCTGTAGTTAAGGATGCTGACTTCAACCTGGTAGAGGAACCAGAAGTGACAGGAGGAACTGCTGCTCTTGACCCTGTGCTGAAGAAGATGCTGCGCGACGAGCGTCTTGCTGTGGCAAGAAAGAAGAAGGTTCCGCCATACGTCGTGTTCCAGGATATCTCTCTTGAGCAGATGGCTACGCTCTATCCTGTCACCATGGAAGAACTGCAGCAGATTCAGGGTGTTGGCGCTGGCAAGGCCCGCAAGTACGGCGCTTCGTTCATACAGCTTATCAAGAAATACTGTGAGGAGAACGAAATAGAGCGTCTTAACGAGCTGAAGGTAAAGACTGTGGCAAACAAGTCGCGTCTGAAGGTGAAGATTATCCAGAGCATCGACAAGCGTATTCCGCTTGATGACATAGCCATTGCGCTCAATATGAAGTATTCTGAGTTGCTCACCGAGGTGGAGACTATTGTCTATAGTGGTACAAAGCTCAACATCGACTACTTCATTGAGGAGGTGATGGACGATGATAACGTAGATGATATCTATGACTACTTTGCTGATTCAGATACCGACAATCTTGATACTGCCATGAAGGAACTGGGCGATGATTTCTCAGAAGACGATGTACGTCTCATTCGCCTTAAGTTTATTTCCGACCTTGGCAATTAGTAAGACATTCGTTAACATAGCTCTCAGCCCCCTCTCTTTTTAACACAGAGACACGGGGTACACAGAGAACGCAGAGTTTTTAGAATGCTATGCAGTATGTTCTCATCCCGAATGGAACTCAAAAATCTCTGTAAACTCCGTGTACTCCGTGTCTCTGTGTTAAAAAAAACACCAGTACTGAGTGGATACTTGTTAACTGAAAACTGATAAATTTATTAAAAAATGACTACTTTAAAGGGAAAAATGGTTAATTATCACTAACAGCATTAAACCTATTATATACCGATGAAATCGGCATTTTTTGATTATTGAATTTACAATTTTCAATAAATGTAACATGAACTATGCATTTATGTAACATAGAAAATGCAAATATTCTTAACAATGTTATAATTTTGCAAAAGATTTAAGCAAAAGGTTCTTAATGTGCCTATGCATGAACAAAAGAAATGTATGTGTTAATATATAGATCTGAAACTAAAAAAATAACTATAAATCTTAACTATCAACAGAAAACAACAGCAGAAAATCAACAAAGAAAACAGAGAAGGCGTCTCAGACAAGTTCTCTGACAAAACTAAAACAAGTTAACAATCTATCAACATTGAATTATCAAAAAATTTTTTTAATAACTTTAATCACATTAATAACAAAACCACATGAAGAATTCATTTCTAAGAAAATGTGTGGGGATTATGCTCATGTTGCTCATTCCCCTTTGTGTGAACGCCCAGATCAAGGTCTCTGGTATCGTCTCTGACGCTGCTGGTGATGCTCTTCCAGGCGTAAGTGTCGTTCAGGTAGGCGCTGCCAAGAATGGTACCGTTACCGATATCAACGGCAAGTATTCAATCACAGTTCCTGAGAATGCGAGACTCAGTTTCACATTCGTAGGCTACACTCCATTCACCATTGGCGTGAACGGTAAGACTACTCTTAACGTTACACTCCACGAGGACGCTCAGGCTCTCGACGAGCTCGTAGTTGTTGGTTATGGTACAATGAAGAAGAGTGACGTAACAGGTTCTGTCGTTTCTGTTAAGACAGAGGATATGCTTAAGAAGGTTCCTACTAACGTTAGTCAGGGTCTTCAGGGTGCTGCTCCTGGTGTCATCGTAACAATGCAGGACGGTGCTCCTGATTCACGTGCTCAGGTACGTATCCGTGGTGTCGCTACCATCAACGGTTCAGCTGCTCCTCTCTATGTAGTTGACGGTATCCAGGTAGGTACAAACGCAGACTTCATCGCTCCTGCTGATATCGAGTCTATCGACATCCTCAAGGACGCATCTGCTACTGCTATCTACGGTTCTGCTGGTGCTAACGGTGTCATCATGATCACAACAAAGCACGGTCAGAAGGGTCACTCTTCTATTAATGTAAGTGCTGACTTCGGTATCCAGACTCTCCCTTACTTCCTTGACGTATGTAGCGTTGATCAGTATGCTGCTAACCTCCGTCAGGCTCGTATCAACGATGGTAATGTAACGAAGGATGAGAAAGGAAATGTCGTTCCTATAATGTGGAACCCTATCTGGACAGCTGCCTACGACGGCAAGCGTCAGGCTATTGACTGGCAGGATCAGATGACACGTGCTGCCCTCCGTCAGAACTACAGCGTTTCTACATCTGGTGGTAACGATAAGTCACAGTACAATGCTTCTGTTGCTTTCCTCCGCAATGAGGGTCTCGTTATCAACTCTGACTACCAGCGTATCACAGCTCGTGCTAACGCTAATACTCAGGTTAACAAGTACCTCGGTCTCGGTGTTGATGTAAACTTCATCCACTCTGACTCACACGGTTCTAACACATCTGTAGGTAACTTCGGTAACCTTTCTTCACTCCGTGACTTCGCATTCGCTTGTCCTTCTATGGACTTCGTAACAAGCGACCGTATTACATACGCAGGCGTTCCTGCAGGCACACACGTTTCTCCAAACGTAGTTAACCCTGACGGTACATTCGGTGAGGTTCCTGGTGGTAAGGACTTCAACGATGGTTTCTGGGGCACTACTCTTGGTAATATGTACGCAAAGCAGATGGAGAACAATCCACGCAACCGTACAAACCGTGCTCTTGCTACTGCTTACATGACTATTAAGCCTGTTAAGGGCCTTGAGTGGGAGACTCTCGTTTCTTACGACTACAACTCTAACTCTTATAGCAACTTCACTGGTGGTATCTACACACAGCGCTTCAACGTTGTTGGTGGCAAGTACATCAACCTCATCAACGGTCTCGCTGGTGGTGGTGGCGTAGGTGATGCATACTATGCTCCACGTAACGGTAATGAGTATGAGTTCAACCTCAGCAATGGTGAGAGCCAGACTCTTGACATCCAGAACACTCTTACTTACAACTGGTCTAACGATATCCACAACCTCACAGTGATGCTCGGTAACGAAGTTTCTCGCTGGTATGGTCAGTGGTCTTCTGCTCGTGCACTCGGCTTCGAGTCTCCAGACAACCGCGATATCGGTCTTACAACAAAGGCTAACGAGCGTACAGGTTCTGGTGCTTTCAACCTTGAGACACGTATGATCTCTTACTTCGGTCGTTTCAACTACTCTCTCATGGATCGTTACCTTTTGACTGCAACTGTACGTCGTGACGGTTCTTCTAACTTCGGTTCTGGTAACCGTTGGGGTACATTCCCATCAGTAGCTGCTGGTTGGCGTATCTCTGAGGAGGCATTCATGCAGAACCAGGAGGTTGTTTCTAACCTCAAGCTCCGTGCTGGTTGGGGTCAGACTGGTAACTCAGGTGGTGCTACTGACCTCGCTGTAACTGGTCTTAACGTTGACGGTATGTACGTTTACTACAACCAGGGCGCTGCAATGGGTCTTGGTACAGGTACTCCTAACGTAATCAAGGGTTACTATCCTGTTCTTAAGGATACAAACCTCAAGTGGGAGACCAATGAGCAGATCAACGTAGGTATCGACGCTGGCTTCCTCCGTGGCGACCTCAACGTAACTCTCGACTACTTCGTACGTAAGTCTAAGGACCTTCTCCTCTATCGTCAGATTCGTCCTACATCAGGTTATGCACAGATCTACACCAACTATGGTGAGATCGAGAACAAGGGTCTTGAATTCAGCGTTTCTTACAACAAGCGCATCAACAAGGACTTCTCTTTCAGCGCTACACTGACTGGTTCTACTCTTACAAACAAGGTTAACAAGATGGGTGACGATGTGTTCAATACAAACTCTGACTCTTCTTCAAACGCTAACCCAACAGGTGACGGTTCTAACACTGGTGCTGTCGGTGCTGCTGACGGTTATCACTGGGGTAACCACTCTATCTGCCGCGAAGGTGAGGCTGTAGGTTCATTCTATGGCTACCAGGTAGAGAAGATCATCACAACTCAGGCTGACCTCGACAAGGCTCACGCTCAGGGTCAGACAGCTGCTCAGATGGGTGACTACCTCTTCAAGGATATCGCAGGTAAGAAGGCAACACAGGAAGATGTGGATAAGGGCTTGGCAAAGAAGGTCGGTGATGACCTCGGTGCTGATGGCGTTCTCAACGAGAGCGATATGACTATCCTCGGCAATGGTTTCCCAGCACTCAACTACGGTCTGAACCTTGGCGCTCAGTACAAGAACTGGGATTTCTCTATCCAGATGCACGGTGTGCTCGGTCAGAAGATATTCTCTTACTCAGCAATGCGTCTTACAAACATGTTCTGCTCTGATGACGGCTGTACTCCAAACATCCTCACAGAATCTGCAAACAACGCATGGTCACCAAACAATCCTAACGGTACAGAGGCTCGCCTCTCTATCATCGATCCTAACTACAACATGCGCGCCAGCGATGCATGGGTTAAGAACGGCAACTTCCTGAAGATCTCTAACCTCCAGGTTGGTTACACTCTTCCAAAGGCTATCGCACAGAAGTGCCAGATTCAGAATGCTCGTATCTACTTGGCTATCCAGAACCTCCTCTGCATCTCTCCATACAACAAGTACGGCGATCCAGAGTGTGGTCAGGGCTCAGTTCTCTACACAGGTCTTGACACAGGTCGTTACCCAATGCCACGTACATACGCTGCAGGTATCAACGTAACATTCTAATAACTCATTTCTTAATTGAATCTTATGAAAAAGAATTTAATATATGGTCTTATCGCAGGAGCTGCGCTCACCACAATGGGTCTCAGCTCATGTGACAATGAGGAATTCCTCAATGTGACCCACTATTCTATGCTTGAAGGCGACCAGATGTTTGCAAACGACGAAAATGCCATCAAGGGCATGACTGGTTGCTACGATCTTCTCCACCGTCGTGGTGGTATGAACGACGACCCATACAAGTACTGGATCTTCAACGGTCAGCACCCAACAATGGACTCACAGGCTTCGGGTTGGGATAAGGACTTCATGAAACAGGACTGGACAGCTAAGAACGAGCAGCTCCGCGACTACTGGAAGCAGTCATACGCTTGTGCTTCTCGTTGTAATGACTTCCTCGCTGGTCTTGAGGCTTCAGAGAATATCTCTGAGAATGTTAAGAACGTGCTGAAGGGTGAGGCTATGGCTCTCCGTGGCTTCCAGTTCTTCGCTCTCGCTAACACATTCGGCCGTGTGCCTCTCCTCGTTACAGGTGAGAACTACGTGAACACTCCTGTTAAGGCTAAGGCTGAGACATTCGAGGAGATGTGGGACTTCGTTATCGCAGACTTCAAGGAGGCTGCTGCACTTCTCGACTGGAAACCATTCCAGGGTCAGTATGGTCGTTGTACAAAGGGTATGGCTCTGACATTCCTTGGCGACGCTTACATGTGGAAGGCTTATACATGTCCTGAGAAGGCAGCTGAGTGCTACAAGCTTGCAAAGGATGCTCTCTATGAAGTTTATAAGAATGGTCCTTACAAGCTCGCTCCTTCATACTCTACACTGTATGATGCTGACGAGGCTTGGCCAGACGAGGCTATCTGGCAGATCGTTCTCAACTCTGGTGATGACTGGGGTTCATGGGATGATACAAAGAACGCTGGTGCTCGTGGTTGGACTGGTTTCTACTTTGGCCCTACTTCTAACGGTGCTTGGGGTACATACCAGATGTCTTGGGAGCTCTATGACTCATTCGAGAACTACCTTGAAGGCGAGTACGCAGGCTCATTCGACAAGCGTCGTGACGCTTCTATGGTAACTGCTACTGTTCCTTACGAGTGGCGTATGAAGCACCCAGAGTGGGAGCAGCGTGTTAAGCCTTCACAGGCTTGGCTTGATGCTAACAAGAAGTACCTCCGTGGTTATGTTGAGAAGGATGGTGAGTATGTATTCGATCAGAAGGCATACGATGAGTACAAGCCAACAGAAGAGGCTGACAATGGTAAGTATGACCCACTCCACCCAATCGGCTTCAACCCATTCAACCAGGAGTATGTAGGTTGGTGTGGTTTCCACTGGTCATCAGGCGACCCTGCTCCTACAGTATGGTCTTCAAAGCACTGGCGTAACGGTCGTGGCACTGACTGGGGTACAAACGCACTCTGGACTCCTGACCACATCTACTTCAAGCGTCTTGCTAACGTTTACCTTGACCTCGCTGAGTGCTACTTCAACTTAGGTGGCGCTGAGAACGAGAAGCTCGGTTGGCAGTTGATTAACGAGCTCCGTCAGCGTGCATTCGGTAACACTGAGGTTGGTGCTAATCTTTCTAAGTTCGAGGCTCACCACAAGAAGGTTTACGAGTACTACAAGAACTTCTCTGGTGGTGACTGTGACGGTAAGGGTGCTATCCAGCCTGTTGAGGGTTATCCATTCCCATTCAACACTGTGGCTGTAAAGGTTCCAGATGCAGAGAAGTACTATGCAAAGATAAAGGCTGACTATGGTTTCGAATCTCCAGTTTGGAAGGTTGCTATCAACATGGAGCGTCGTAAGGAGTTCTCTGCTGAGCCTTACCTCCGTTCAGATATGCACAAGTCTAACTTCCTTAAGGATCACGTTGAGCATGTATATAAGATGAACTCTCTCCCAACTAAGGGTATTGAGACAATCTCACAGTGGCAGACCGCTCGTGACTTCGAGTTCAAGATGGAGAAGATGTTCATGCCTATCCCTGAGGATGAGATCCTGAAGAACCCTGCATGTACACAGAATGATGGCTATTAATCTTATAGCTCAATACTTATAATATAAAAAAATCCTGCTCAGTGCTCACTGGGCAGGATTTTTTTAAATACATTAATAATAAAAAAAACAAAAAAACGTTTACTAATTTCGTTGTTCTTAAAATATATTACTAACTTTGCATCCGAAATCAATTATAAATGTTTTAACAGATGAAAATAAACTTCAACTACGCAGCAGCGATTGCCATTATGGTTCTTTCTGCTTTCGTAACAACATCATGTAACGACAACAATGAGGGTGGTTCGGTTGTCGTTAGTACCAATCTCTGCACTGCCGAGGTTGACTTAACAAACCATTACCGATTCTATACTGACGACGACATCGTTGTAGAAATCGATAACCAGTCAAACAGCGTTCTTTTCAACACATTTGGTTCAAAGGCCGAACGTGTCTCGCTGATTTATCAATTTAAAGGAGAAGACGCAACAGTTGTTGATGGCGTAAGACATATCAGCAATGCTCAGGTTCTCAACGGAACGCAGCTTATAGACGTTGACTACATCGCAACCAAAGCGTCGGCAGAGGCAAAGAATCAGCTCGCAGCGGACAGCCTCTTTGAGATCAGCAAGATTGAGTCTTTCTATGCCCACAAAGGTTATCTCAATTGCATTATCAATGCCCCTTATGCTACAAGCAGTAACAAAGCGATCTATCCAGGCATAATTCTCACTGCCGACCAGAGCGACATAAAGGAGAACGAGATGACCGTTCACCTTTACTACAACTGTCACGCTCCTAAGAGTGCAGTGCCAGGCTATACAAGCATATTCGCAAAGTCATACCCTCTCTCTATGTTTGCGAATCGCATACCAGGCACAGAAGATATCACGTTGAATCTTGTGGTTGAGGGACAGTCCATTTCAAAGAAGGCACAGTTCAAGATGACACGTGCCGACTTTTTCCGACCATTCTAATCAAATGACACATATACCGTTTGCAGCCGAGCACCTGAGTGCCCGGCTGCTTTGGTTTTTGCTATATGTACAAACACGAATTTTGAATTAAGCATTTTTATGATATATAAGTGAAAGTGTTTGAGAAAATAATTGTAACTTTGCAGAAACTTTGTGACATAAACTCTAACTCCCACCCCGTAGTTCCATCCAATGAAAAAGCGATACTATCTTACATTCATCATAACAGCTGCACTTCTCGCTGCGATATACACGCTGTCATCCCCTATGCTCCAGTATGCAGAAGGATGGAACACGTTCTATTATGACCGTCACTATGTGGCGAGCGAGTTTGCCGCAGGCAATACATCGACGCTGGTAGAAGGATTCTTCCTGCAATTCTTCCACACCCCCTGGCACGGCATCCTTGTCATGCCCCTCTTTTTCCTTGCCATCGAAGCACTTTTAATATTGATAGTCAGGAAGATAAAGAACAACGTGCTCGATTGCATCCTGCCAACCATCCTCATACTCATTGTTGCCCTCACCTCAGCCAGCAAGCTAAGCCGAACAAATATACAGACGATTGTCGGATTAGGCAGCCATGATGCCAAGATGAATGTGACCTATATGAAACTCAGCAACATGGAGCGGACGCAGGATTGGAACGGGATATTAAGCGCCAGTCAGCCCCTTATGCCTACCGACAACCTGCTGCTGCAGAACATGATAAACATGGCGATGGCAGAGAAAGGCATGCTTCACGAACACCTCCATGACAACACCTGCGTCAACATCAATAGCATCTACGTCGACAATATCCAGTCAGAGTACATCGCAGCCATGCTCAGCGACATCTATTACTCTATGGGCCACATAGCGCAGGCGCAGCGTTACGCCTTCGAATCCAACGAAAAGATGGACAATCATTCACCCCGTCTGCTTCAGCGCCTTATCAAGACAAACATCATCTATGGGCAATATGGCGTGGCGAAGAAATACCTTCGCAAACTGTCCTCTGCCCCTTACTACACCGATTGGTGCGAACATTACTCTAAACTCCTGAACGATAACGCAGTAAAGGCAGACAAAGAACTCAGCGAGAAGCGCCTTTGCCTGAACATAAAGAACAAATTCTCAGGCTTCGACGGTCTTGACAAAGACCTGCTTATGATAGCTCGCGCAACCCGAGGGCACAGCCAAAGCCAGACGACGGTGCAGTATCTCAGCGCACTCTATCGCCTTGCAGGCTACAAAGAAGAATACCAGTCACTCCTAAAGGAATTTCATCTCAAAGCACAATGAAACACTTTTTCATACCATTCATAGCACTTCTGCTGGCATCATGCACGTTGCATGACGAGGAAGCCACGAAACTCAACCGGCAGGCAGTGATATTCCCCGACTATACCGAGACCACACTGCCATGCAACATTGCTGCTCCGACGTTCGTTTCAAAGGACACGCTGCAGCTGGACGACTTGCAGGCTGTGTTCACTTCAGGCGAAAGCAAGGTCGTTGTGGGCAACAATGGCGACGAAGGATTCTGCATCGACCCTGACGATTGGAAGAAACTTGCCTCTGCATCGCCAACGATTACGGTCAGAATACAAGGCAAACGCGACAACCAGTGGGTTGAATACAACCCCTTCAGCATGACCATTTCGCCCGATTCCATCGACTCCCACCTTGCCTATCGACTCATTGAGCCGGGTTATGAGGTGTGGAACAAGATGGGACTCTATGAGCGTTGCCTTGAGAACTACGACGAGCGTGCGATAAAGACCAACCAGGAGACCGGAGGAGGGTGCATCAACTGCCACTCGTTCTGCAACTACGACCGCAACAAGATGCTCTATCATCAGCGCAAAGAGCAGGCCGGCACTTACTTCTACGATGGTCAACAGACCAAGCGCATCGAGCCATCGCCGTCGTTTGTCTATCCTTCCTGGCACCCGGGAGGCCGATTTGTAGCTTTCTCCACCAATAACACCAAGCAGGCGTTCCATACAGTCTCGCGCAATCGCATAGAGGTTTTCGACTTCAGTTCCGACGTTATTGTCTATGATACACAAGAAGACAAAACTCTGACCTGTACGCAGTTACATTCGCCTACACGCTTTGAGACCTTCCCGTCGTGGTCGCCCGACGGCAAGCGCTTATACTTCTGCTCGGCAGACAGCGTCAACATGCCAGACGAATACGACAAGGTGCGCTACGCATTGTGCAGCATAGGCTTTGACCCTGCCACACAGACATTCGGCGAAAAAGTCGATACGCTCTTCAATACAAAGAGCGTTTCCTTCCCACGCGTGTCTCCAGACGGCCGCTATCTGCTGTTCACACTGGCCGAATATGGCAATTTCTCCATCTGGCACAACGATGCCAATCTCTATCTTCTTCGCCTGAGCGATGGCGTGGTCAGATGCGTTAACGAACTGAACAGCAACCGTGTAGAGAGTTATCACAGTTGGTCGAGCAACGGCAAGTGGGTTGTTTTCTCCTCTCGTCGTGACGATGGCTTGTACACTCGTCCGTACTTCGCACATTTTGAGAATGGCAAATTCTCCAAACCATTTGCCCTTCCGCAGGTCGATGCTGACTACACCACCCGCCTTATGAAGTCATACAACATCCCTGAATTCTTCAAATAAGCGTCCCTGAGAAACGAAAATACGGGGTTTCAGGATTGAATGTTCGTCCAAAAAACCGTTCTTTTATATCGTTGCGTAACCCATTGATTTTCAATACGATACGTTTCGCCTTGTGAATCAATAGGAAACACAAGGTAAATCAATAGGAAACGGCGACCGAATCAATAGGAATCGGTCGCCGTTTCCTATTGATTCACTGAACGAAAAGAAATATATGTCCATTTTGCGGGTTTGCAAATACCGATGACTTTATATTTTGTTGGTTATTATTGGTGTCCTGTAAACGTATATAACCTGAGTTCGACGAATTTTGTAAAACCAGATATTTGGCTGGAAGCCAATACTTTGAGTAACCCCGTACGCAGTGCGGGGATAGCGCGTATCCACAATATCTGCCTGGAAGGCAGTACCTTGATACGTGCACTGTGATGTACGACCAACAGAACGTATCATAGTAGTGCCTTCCAGGCACAAGTTACTTGTTGATTGGATTCCGGACACTTCGTGCCCGGTTACTCAAAGTATTGGCTTCCAGCCAAGTACCAACCCTTGATATTCGTCGAACTAAGGTTATTTAGGTTCTGCAAGATTTTGTGTGTATGGTATAGCGTCTATAAGACGCCAACTTTATAACCGAGGGTGCCGAACGTAGTGGCACCCTCGGACTTAGGAAATGATGTCGGTACAGCGTCTGGATGACGCTACAGCAACCAGCATTAAGGTAGCGTCCTCCAGACGCGCTAAAATCATATTCGAATGACAACTTTCCTCAATAGGAATGGCAAGTCCAATCATTTATAGGACATAAAAAAAGGAACCATGACTTTTGCCATGATTCCCTTATATTGTTTTGTATGTCTATCAGTTAAATTACTTAACGATGAACTTCTTACCGTTCTTGATAAGGATGCCCTTAGCGTTAGCGTTAACCTGACGACCAACGAGGTCATAAACAACTGCGTTGTTCTCTACGTTTACGATTGCGTTGTCGATGCCTGTACCAGGAGCTGCTGTAACAGTAACCTCAACATCTGGCTGCTTAACACCGTTAACATTAATACTTGTCATCTTAATAGGACCACCTGCGAAGTCTTCGTCAGCCTTTATCTGGAATGTCCACACTGGACCAAAACCAGCATCAACAACAGCTGAAACTGTAGTCAACTTAAGTACATTTGTTGTAGGGTTAACTTGATAAGTCTTCATACCAGCACTCTTGAGACGTTCTGTATCTGTTGCATTTGCATTTGTACCTTCCCAGTTAAGACCTTCAGGAAGTGAAATGTTGCAAGAGAGTGGCTTTGTGCCAAGAAGTGGTTCTGCATTATTGAGAATAATCTCAACTGTCATAGTTTTTCCCTTTTCGATAGCGAAATCTGCGATGTAAACAAGATCTGTACGAGCAGGAGCATCTTCGTCAACATCAACCTGTGTTGTTGAATCCGCAAACTTCAC
The DNA here is from genome assembly GCA_045643065.1 of Prevotella sp. GTDB lineage: Bacteria > Bacteroidota > Bacteroidia > Bacteroidales > Bacteroidaceae > Prevotella. Next base: position 32,633 of record JAZUKC010000152.1, on the reverse strand, counting down.
ACCATTTATGTTCTTTGAAGAAAGGGTAATAACACCTCCTTCGAAGTCGCTAGCAGCTGTAATATCAAATGTCCACATCGTACCAGAACCAGCATCAACAACAGCCGAAACTGTAGTCAACTTAAGTACATTTGTTGTAGGGTTAACTTGATAAGTTTTCATACCAGAACTCTTAAGACGTTCAGTGTCTTTCGCATTTGCATTAGTACCTTCCCAATTAAGACCTTTAGGAAGTGAGATGTTACAAGATAGAGGCTTTGTACCAGGCAGATCGTTAGCATTTTCTACTACTATTTCCACCGTCTTTGTCTCACCCTTCTTAATCTTAAAAGGAGCGATGGTAATGTCATCAGCGAAAACAGAAATAGCCTGGAAAAACAGTGCTATAAATAAAAATTTCTTCATAATCATTATGTTAATATTCTAGCAGGGATGTTATATAAACTGAATGTGTCTTATGGTTAAAGTGCGTTATACATGTCAAAAATCTCCTGGAGATCCATTACGTCGAAGAAACCGTCACCATCGTAATCGAAACCAGCATCATCGGCATTATATGCATCAAACACGTCCTGAAGATCCATTACGTCGAAGTCACCATCAAGGTTGAAGTCGCCAGTCTTCTTCTCCTCAACAACAAGTCTTTCTTCTAACTCGTTGATAGCCCAAGCCTTGTCGTAAGTTGAAGGGTTAGAAGCTACCATGTCGTTAATATCCTTAACGATAGCGTTGATAGCAGATGGATCAGCAGCATAAGCAGCAGCAATCATACCGAACTGGTCAGCACCAAGTTCCAAAGCTACGTCCTCAGGCTTGAGCTGGTTGTTTTCGATAAGCTGAACGCTCTGAGCTGACATTGAAAGTGCGCATGCGAAGAAAAGCGCAGAAGCAATAATCTTTTTCATGTTTGTTTATTTTTTTTGTTATTAATTATATTTTCTTTTATTAATTGTGTAATAGTTAGCATTTTATATTTTGCAAAAGTAGTTATTTTTTTTGTAATGGCAAAACTTTTTTGCTTTTTTGTTATTATTTTCTAAATATTTCCTACTTTTTTGAACAATTTTTACTCCTTTTGACCTCTGTAGGTTGCAATTATATAATAATGTTGCAATAATTCCGTTAGTGTAAATACATACTTACTTAACAAGAAAATGATGAAAAAGATATTGGTTATGCTGCTGATAGCGGGAATGACATCGGCATGCTTTGCGCAGAACGATAAGTTCGTTCCTACGCAAGAGGAATTGGAAAAGTATTTGCCGGAACTGACAGTTGGAACTGTTGCACCGGAACTTAAGGCGAGCAGTCCTGACGGCAAGGTGTATAATTTGGCAGACATGCGTGGCTCGTATGTTGTGGTTGACTTCTGGGCTACATGGTGTGGAGACTGCCGCCGCGAGATACCGGGGTTGAAACAGTTGTATGCTGACACGCAGAATCAGAAGATTGCCGGCAAGGACATACACTGGATAGGATTCAGTTTCGATTTTAATGCTGAGGCATGGAAGAACATGATAGATAAGGAGCAGTTGCCTTGGCCTCAGATAAGCAATCTGAAGAAGACTCGCGACGATCCTACGTTCAAGCTGTGGAAGCTCCGTTGGATTCCTGCATTCTTCCTCATCAATCCGGAGGGCGTAATCGTAGGAACAGCAATAACGGCAGATGGTCTGCGTGAGGAAATTGAGAAATTAAGGTAACTACTCAGCTCCCCTCATTTTTTAACACAGAGACACAGAGGACACAAAGAGCACGGAGTTTTTAGAGTTCTATGCAGTGCGTTTTTATTCCGCATGGAACTTAAAAATCTCTGTGAACTCCGTGTCCTCTGTGCCTCTGTGTTAATCCCTTAGTAAATGAACTGTTAAGAAATTAAGAAATTAAGAAATTAAGAAATTAAGAAATTAAGAAATTAAGAGATTAAGAAATTAAAAGATTGGGAGTTTGGTAGTTAGGAATTGGGAGTTAGGAGTTAGGGTAGCTCAAACTTTTCGATTTTGCGTCTCTTAGTAGCAACCCATCATTCGGTTGGAGACCGATACAGCCTCAGAGAGGCGGTCTATAACCGGGTACGCAGTGCCCGGGTTCTGAGAATCTCATCACATGCGTCTGGGAGGACGCTACCTTGATGCTGTTTGCTGTAGCGTCCTCCAGACGCTGAATCTTTCTCTTGTCGTTTATCCGGCAGCGCCATTTCATTCGGCGCAACCGGTTATCAAGATATCGGCCTCCAGCCGAATGACATGTTGCCACCAAATTGACGCAGAATCAATTTTTTACTTTTCACTATTCACTTTTCTCTTTTCACTTAAAACAAAAATCTCCCATCGTCTGACAATGGACGATGGGAGATTTTTGTTGTTATTATGGTCGGTGAGTTATTACTTTGTAACCACCTTGCGTACAGAACCGTTGTTCATACGGATGATCTGTACACCCTTTGTCGCATTGGTGCGGCGACCCATGAGGTCGAAGCGCTGGATGTTGCTTGTCGCTGCTGTATTGACATCTGTAATACCTGTAGCAATGAGGTCAACTACAGTCATCTCTGCATCTTTCTCCGGAGCAACACCACCGAAGTCGTCCATACAGAAGTATGTAGGTGTCGATGTATATCCGTAGTTCGTCTTTGTGCTGCTCATGCTGAAGGCTACGTTTATCACGTTCTTGCCGAGAGTGGTGAGGTCAACCCATCGCCAATCCTTAACATAATACAGCTTGCCATTCTTGTATTCTGCAAGAGTATAGTCAACAGTGCCAGTCTCCTCAAAGTCCATGTCATAGCCAGTGATGTGAAGGGTCAGTTTGTCCTCTGCGCCCTTATATCCGAATGGTTTGCCTACAGTGCCATCCTGCTCTACCGACATGCCGTCACCGTTGATCAGTGCGTCAACAACCCATGCGGTGTTGGTAACATAGAAGCCAGATACCTGCATTGCATCTGGGAGGTAGATGCCTTCGCCACCGTAGAAGTTGTCATACCATACAGCGTAGTTGTTACCACTCTTTGCACCAGCTGCAGCAGAGTTGTATGCATCAGCGAGTCCAGCGTACTTATCAGAAGTGCTGTTTGTGACAGCGAAGTCGTAGAAGTACTTACCAGAGCTGCCCCAGTCATCGGTATATGTGCTGAAGGTATATTCACCAGAGTTCCAGTAGCATGTCTCGTCTTCCTCATCCTCAGGCAGATAGGTGCCAGCAGGATCAACCTCGATGTCCTCGAAGTCAGCAACAGCAAATGTCTTTTCGTTATAGTATGTCTCAGTAGCCTCGTCATAGAGCACCTTCTTGCCTCCAAGAACAGGTACAGCGTCAACACCAATCTCCTGGCCCCAAGCATCGCCGAGCTTGAATGCCACTTCACCAGATGCAAGCTGATCCTCTGTTACGAGGGTCTCGTATTCAGCACCACAAGTGTAATGTTTGATTACATAGTTGTTGGTAATGCCTGCGCGATCGACCTGTGTGTTTGCGTAAACATTGCCAGTGCTAGCATTGCCTTCAACCTTGCCGAGAGCAAGACAATTGGTGACAACGCCATCCTTGTTTGCAACGTTTGCAACAAGTGTAGAGATATAGCTGCCGCCAGAAACTGTTGCTGTGTTGTAACAGTTAGAAACAACCGTAGTAGCCAAAGCTACATAAGGAGTAATACCTGCCACATAGTTACTTGTACCAGCGATGTCTGCCTCATTGCCACAACGGTCAATTTTTGTTGCACCAGAAGCGTAAGATGTGATACCGCCGACATATTGCTTGCCGCTAACCTTCACCCTGTTGATAACGTTGATAATGGTTGATGCGTTAGAATAGGCTACTGCACCAGCAGAGTAGTTGGCTGTAGAGATCACGTTGCCTTCAACAGTGAGATTTTTGATAGTTGCGTTATTTGTATATCCGAAGAACGCCTTGTATGTAGCAGTAGCATTTACATATATGCCACATACTGTGTGTCCCTGGCCATCGAATGTGCCCTTGAATGCAGTAGAAGTTCCGGTTCCACCGATAGGAGTCCATTCATGACCAGCAAGGTCAATGTCGTTGCAGAGAACAGCGCTTGCTGTATAGTTCTTTGTAGCGTTTACGTTATTAGCGAACCATGCAAGCTCTGCACCGTTTGTAATCTGATATACATTCTCAATGGTAGCAGGCTCTGTCATAGTCTTGCCATCCCAAGCATTCTCCGAAGCCTTTTCAAGTGTGATGTCAACAGTAATCTCATCATCAGCATTATCAGGCACAGTGAACGTACCGCGAAGCACTTTGTACCCATCGCACTTTGCCTCGTAAGAGTAAACACCGAGAGTGACAGGGTATTTGCCTACAGCACTGATTGGTACAATCTTGCCATCAGCGTCCTTCACAATCATTCCTGCTTCAGCAGGTGTGATGTTAATAGCGGCAAGGATGTTGCGGGTGTCGCTAACAGGGATGACAACATCTGGAATTGCTCCGAAGTATGTCTTGTGGGCAACGGCAGTGAAGTTTGCACTACGACCACCGATAGGGTCTATGACACGATGGTTGCCGATAGGGTCGCCATAGCCGTTGACCTGAATTACGCCATCATCAAGTACAAGTTGGTCGCCTTCAAGGTCAGCAGGGATGTCGATAGTAACAGCCTGTGCCGAAGCAGCAGAACCGAACGTGTACTGGCCAGAACCAAGGATGAGTGATGAGCCGTTAGGAATGCCGTTGTATGTAACGTAACCCGACATGTTGTAGATACCAGCAAGTTTGTTGGCAGGATGGCGAAGTCCTGAGTACTGAATCTTAACCTGATCGCCACGCTGGAAGACATTAGAGCCAGGATTCTTTACGTTTGTAATCTCGCGGTGGCAAGTCTTTGCTGTAAGAACCTGATATACGCTGTTGCCTGAAGCATCAGTGAGCTTAACAATCTGGCGACCTTCCTTGAGAAGGATAGAGTAAGAACCATCCTCGTTCTTTGTTACGCCAGCAGATGCGAATCCAGAGTATGTGGCCATCTGAGTACCGATGGTTGGGTACGCAATCTGAACATCGCTTACACCAGCAGGAGTGAAGGTGTATGTGTAGCCTTCCTCTGTGTCAAGATAATAGAAGATGTCATGCTCGGCATCAACATACTTTCCAGAGTTCTTCAATGCGCCGGTGTTGTAATCCTCGTTGATAACCATGTTAGGTTCGATGCTATTTGCAGCGTCGCCAACAGTTACGACGTAAGCTGCTGTATTCTCTGGCCAGATGGCACTCCAGTATTCGCCACCCATATAAGCTGTTTTAGCAGTTTTGCCTGAAGCATAGAAGTTAAGGCCGATAGCGTCATAGGTTACGAGAACGATGGCAGTACCGTTGCCTACAGCCTTAATCTTTGACCAAGGGTTTGTGGTAGTGTTGGCGTTCTCAATCTCAATAACGCCTGTGCTTGGTGTACCGTCAGGGTTGATGATGGTGTAGTGGAAGTCTGGCTCGATGAAGTAGTTGTTTGTAGAGTTGTCTGTGAGCTGCCAAGTACGCATTGCGTGAGCATTGTATGTGTCACCCACATTCAACTTGAGATGACCGCGTTCGTTGATGTTCACAAAGATATCACCAGTCTCATAACCACCATTCCATGCTACGTCATGCTTGATAGTCTTTGCACCGAAGGCAGAATAGTCGGCATCGGTGAAGGACAGTGTAGGACACTTTGTGGCATCAGTATTCATTGTGAAGTAACCACCCTGTGTCAGACCTCCCTCACGCCATGTACGATAGTTATACACCTGACTGTTGGCAAGACGATAGATAATGGTCTTTGTGCTGCCTGATACATTTGTGCTTGTAGGCTCAACCTTTGTAAAGTCAGTGAAGTGAGTAAACTTCATTGCAAGCTCAAAGTCCGCATTGGCAGGGAGGGTGACAGTGTAATCACCACCCATGGCGATAGCACCGGATACGTTAACTCCACCTGTTAGTGTGCCTGCCTTGTAGAGAGTCATGTAACCCTCTGCCTCATGTGCTGTGCTTGGAATGAACGAAGCATAGTAGCTGTTGCCGTTGAGGGCAAGGAAGGTCTTGCGTCCTGCAGTAGTGCTGTTGCCGATGGTGATAACCTGCTTCACGCCTTCACGCGAATTGACATCAACTGCAAGTGTGTAGTCATTGCCTTCTGCCCAACCGGAGTTTGTGGCATAAGCAGTACAAGTCAGAACGGTGAACAACTGCTGTTCTGCAGCGTCCTTGACTGTGATTTCGATAGTGCCATTGATGGTAGTTCCGTCGCTGGCATAAGCTGTAAGAACGTAGGTGCCTGGTGCGGTCTCAAACTCATAGTTTGTGCCGTTTGGTGCGCCAACCTCTACAGCAGTACCTGTAGCTTTGTCTGCTAACGTCATGGTCTTTGATGTGCTGTTCATTGCCACCTTGACGTTAGCTGCGAAAAGCCCAAGTGTGATGATGCTCGTAAGCATCAGCATGTAGAATCTTTTCATTTCTTGTTGTTTTTATTTATTGATAAATTTCTTGTTGCCATTTATTACCAGTCCGCGTGTGTTCTTGTCAACACACAGTCCCATTGCGTTGTAGTATTTTTCGGTGCTGCGAGGTGTCTCGATCTCCTTTATTCCAACGTAGTGACCGTCAGGTGGCAGGGCAAGGAAGTGTGCCGGATTGATGTACACTTTATGCTTGCCAAGTAAATTGCCGTTAGGATCCCACTGGTACATCAAACCAGCCTCAGCAAAAGAACCTGCATCCGTTGCGTAGATATAGCCTGTGTATGGGTTTATGTAGATGGCGTAAGGCATGGAAATCTTCAGTATGTCGTCGAGCATATTTCCAGGCAATGTCTCTTCAATGCCTTCTCCCCCGCCAGACTCCATTACAAGTGCAGGATCTATGGTGACATAATTGAATTCGTACTCACTGGTATAATATGAATAGCGTGAACCTATGGCAAGGAACTTACCGTCTGTTGTGGCTGTGTTGTAGGTTGCAGCGTAAGGCAATTGTGTGAAACATTCCTCGTCTTTTGCCTTAGTAAGTGCTTTTTCGCAATCGAAGATTATTGAACATGCCTGAACGTCGTAATAATCGCCAGGGGAATTGATACAGAGATACTGTCCGACCTGCGACATCTTTCCATAAAGATTAATCTGCTGGGTGTCAACGGTACGAACCACTTTCATTGTTTTTGCATCAATGATGCTTACTGTTGTCTCATATTCATGGTCTTCCTGGAATGCGTATCCGCCAGTGTTTGCAACGAAGAGATGCCCATTGTAGAAGGCGATGCCTTCAGGTTCATAACCAACCTCCACAGCGTCAACGAGTTTGAACGTCTTGCAGTCTATCTTTGCGACATAACCTTTTTCAAACTCCTTGAAGAGACCTCTGCCTGGAGCTCCACACTCATGACCGTAGCTGCTGATATAGACATACTCACCGTCAGAGGCGAGCTTGCGGTTGTTAGGCACATCTTCGGTTGCAGCAACAGCCTTTCCCTCTGGTGTGATGAACTGAACGATGTTAGACCAGTTGAGGGCGATGGCTATGAGGTTGTCGTTAATCTGGATGATGTCATTTGGAGTGTCACCCAGTTTGAATCCATTCTTGTCGCGGAACCACTGGTTAGAAACGACGGAACCGTTCTCAAAGTAGGTCATGCGACCATTGTCTGCCTGCCAGTTGCCTTCGTTCAGGAGGATGATCTTCTCCTGAGCGTTAGCCTGAGAACAGGTGAGTAGTATAAATAATAATATGTAAATCGTCTTGTTCATCATAATCCTATTGTTAATGTCATTCTGTAGTTGCGTCCCGGCATTGGATATCGTGGGATGTGCTCATACTGCTCGTCGAGTAAGTCGTTGATCTCTAATGTCAAACTTGTAGTGAGATACTTGCCACCCCCTCGTGGGATGCGGAAGGGAACTGCCAGTTTCACGTCTATGTTATCATAAGGTGTAAGCATATCCTCTGGGTCTGCATACGACCACATGCGTTCGCCGACATGCAGATTGGAAACGGTAGCCGTAATGTCTTTCCAACCGACGATGCCTGTGATGCCGTATGAAAGGGTAGGCGAGTAGCAAATCGGTTTGTTGTACGTGTCTGCCTCCTCGCTTGTTCTGTCAAGGTCGCGCTGCCACGTAAGGGATGTCAGGAGCGAAAAAGACCAGTCGCGAATGCTGTAGCGTCCCGACGCCGTAGCATTAAGTCCGCGGCAAAAGGTGTAACCGTAGTTCAGCATGGACCATGTGTAGGTGCCTTTGAGTGGGAGACAGACGATGCGGTCGGTTACCTTGTTCTGATAGACATCGCACTGCACCGAAGCATTCCAGTGACGGCTGTCGTAGTGGTATTCCGCACCGATGTTCAGCTGTTTGGTATATTCCGGTTTCAAGTTTCGGTTGCCTACCTGCGTGTAATAGAGGTCGTTGAGCGTAGGTGCACGGAATATCTTCTTGTACCATGCACGTAGGGTTATGTCCCAGAGTGTATAGGCCACGCTGACAGTCGGTGTGAAACGCTGCAGAGGGTCGGCTGCTCCACAGTGGGCAAAGGTGTGATCCTTATAATGCTGGTAGAGCATCGTGGCGGCAGCCTGCAGCCCATGCCAGTTCATCTGGGCTGACACGGCAGCCTTCTGGTCAAGGCGGTGTACGGCACTGAACTTCTTCAGGTCGGCCTGCAGCATCGACCAGCGCAGGTCGTAGGCCGTGCTCAGCGACAGCCACTGCAGCGGCATCCATCCGTAGCTCACGGCTCCGTAGCCGTCCTGCTGCCGGTAGTGGTTGTTTACGCGTGCAGTGTTCTGATTCTCAGGATAGTCCGTGCAGTAGCGCAGGTATTCGTTGGTGTATTTTGCATTCACCTTCACACGGTGCACCTTGGCAAATTCCTTCTGCCAGGACATCTGGCCGAAGAAGTCGCTGTCCCACTCCCTGCCCACATTGATATACTTGTCTGACAGTCGTCGCACGATGCCACCCGGACAACCGCGCTCAGAGTTGTAGTAATAGACGTGAGTGGAGAATCCTTTGTGGAATGCTGCACCCTCCAGACGGTAGTAACGTATGTCAGAATTTGCACGGCGACCTATCGTGTCCTCATACTGTGAGTGATAGCGGAAAGGGTAGTCTCCCTTTGTCGTAAGCCACTCTCCATCGACGAATCCTGACCATCCCCACCGGTTGAACTGAGCGTTCATCTTTGCCATGTAGGTGCCGAACGAACCCATTCGTGCCAGGACAGATAGCGAGTCTTGGGTAGGGCGTCGGGTGCGCAGATAGACAGTGGCGCCAGATGCATACTCCGATGCCGACTGGCAGTTGTCCAGTTTGTTGGCGTTGTACAGCTGCACGCTCTCCATCGTTGACAAAGAGAACTTGCCGAGGTCAACGGTTCCGTTCTGAGCATTGGTGATACGGATGCCATCAAGATAGATACCGACATGCTGCGATCCAAGCGAACGGACATTGATGGTCTTCAGACCGCCCAGTCCGCCCATGTCTTTAATCTGCACTCCGGCAAAATACTTCAGCGCATCAGCCACACTCGTCGATGAGAGAGCCTGCAGTTCCTTGCCGTTAAGAGTCTGTGACGTGGCCAAAGGACGCTTGCCATACACCTCCACCTGCTCAAGCGAAAGAGAGTCGTGTACTGTTCTTTCAGCCTGTGCATGCAAGGTTGTGGCACAACATGTGGCTACCATCAGTGCAAAGAATCTGAGCAGACTGCTGGTTCTTTTCATTATTGTTCTTATTTTGATACCTTCTGTAGTGCCTAACCCACGAGCGCAACTACAGAATGAAGAAGTATGTTGGCAGGTCTTCTGACTTACTCCGCCTCGCTATACCTTCCCGGCGTCTTCACATCGACTACGTCAGTGGTTTTCCCATAGCGGGCATAATAGAGTTTACAGCAGCGGGACTGTCCAGGATTTGCACCTGAGTTCCCTATTAAACCTCATCGCATCCTTGGCATCTTGCCATGCGATTTCGGTACCAATACTTCTGATACTATTATTAACGATGTGCAAAGTTACACATATTTTATTTACCTATCACCATTAAGAAGCGACAAATTGCTCCTATTTGAGTAATTTTAACACTTCGTAATGTAAAAGTAACAACTCAGGTCCCTTGTCTTTTTTAACACAGAGACACTGAGGGCACTGAGTTCACAGAGATTCTTTGAGTTCCATTCGGGGTTAGAACGTGCTGCATAGTACTCTAAAAACTCCGTGTCCTCTGTGCTCTCCGTGTTTGTGTTGATAATAAGTGGCAGCAGTACTCAATACGAATTACTCCAGTACTTGCTACGAATTACTGCAGTACTTGCTATAAAATACTGCAGTACTTGCTATGAAATACTGCAGCAATTGCTATTATCGGTTTCCGCTTTGGGTGCTTTACCAGACACGAATGATTTATTTTACAAACATTTTGCGCACATGACCGTCTGCTGACTTATGCAATGTTATACCCTTGTAATGTTCTGATACGCAGCGTCCTTGTAGGTCATAATAAGTGGCTTTGACGGGCGTGTTGTCGAACACATGGATAATGCCATCGGATAATCCTCGCTCCGGGTCAATGAGTTTGTCGGCGTCCATCATTGCCATTGCCTCGCCAGGAGTCAGTAGTGGATTGCAGCGCAACCATGTTCCAACGACACCAGTGACCATCGGAGCAGCCATGCTTGTGCCAGTCATAAGGCCATAGTGGTATTCGCGACCTTGGTGAGTGACGGTCTGGGTGTATGGATAGGTGGCTTGATAGTGGTCGTAACTGTTAAGAGCGCTCTCAACGTTGTCGCCATAGGCATAGACATTCGGTTTGACAGCACCATCAAGACGCGGACCGAGGCTACTCATTGCAATGACATGGCTGGTGGCATCCATGGCACCTACACTGATGATGCTATCGGCCATGCCACCAAGTTCCTTGATGGTAAAGAGATTGTCGCCCATGGCATAGTCATCGCGGTTGCGATTGTGGAACGAACTGGTGATATCATCAGCCCATGCGTGGACAGTGCCTGCGGTGAGAGGTGTTATGCAGACAGCCAGATCGTAATTCATTGCAGCGCTCGTCTGGTCGATGTCGAGTCTTGCGTGTGGGCAGTCGTTGAGCGGACTAATCTCACTGACAAAGGTGAACGTGCCTTTGAGACGGCCTGTAGATGGAGCCCAAACGTAGGTCTGAGGCTGAGCATCTCCGCCAACAACGATTATCTCACTCTGTGAACTGACGTTACCGTTCTGATACTGGGTGGCACAGAGCTGGACGCTGTACTGCATGCCGCGGCTACCCCAGATGTCTATGTTGCCCTGCGTGTTCTTTTCCGAACGATAGATGACGAACGAGCGTAGAGGATTGCCATCGGTACTAAGGTGGCAAGTGCTGGCACCAGAGTTGCCTGCAGCACCCACGATGATACGTCCGGGACCCACGATGCTGTCAACGAAATGGTCGAATGCCGAAGTGCCGTCATGCGGCCCCATGTTATTGCCGAGAGAGAGATTGATGACGCAAGGTTTGCCGACACTCTTGGCATAGTCGAAGATATAGCGTATGCCGTCGCGCAGTTTCTGCTCTTCAAGTCTTGTTCCTGTTTTTGCCACGATTACCAGTTCCGTATCTTTATCCTTGCCGGCATACTGCAGTGCGCGTGCCGCCACATGCGATCCGTGACTTTGCTCGTCGGTGTCGGCACCGGCAGTCAGGATGTCCTGCGATGTGGTCAGTTCCAGACCGTAGTCATATCCGTCAGGATGCCTTCCGTCTGTACCCTGTTCCCAAACACGAGAGATGCAGAGCCTACCGTCGGCATCAAGAAAGGCCGGATGCGTATAGTCGAATCCTGAGTCGAATACGCCGACCACTAAACCTTGAGCGCTGGCAAAGGATGCCAGCGCTGCAAGAAATATAGATATTAAAACACGTTTCATCTCTTAATGAAGGTTTTGCCGTTAGAGATATACAATCCTCTGCGAGGCGACTTGACTGCTCTGCCCTGCAGGTCATAGATAGTTGCATTCTCATCATCCTGCACACGTACCTCAACGATGCCATCAGGCACATCGGTGACGATGCACTCCTCTGCATTCCATACCGTACACTTCAATACGTTATCGCTATTGTCGGCGACGAACGCGACGATGCGCATGTTGTTTGCTATGGCGTAGATGGTCTTGTCATCGACATTCTCAACTGCGCCGCCGCCGCTCATGAAGTTGGCGGCATATTCTCCAACGATAGATGTAGGGATAGTGTAGTCGAATGTCAGTGTCTGCGTCTCACCCTCGTACAATTGGATGGCATTGCCCCAAATGCCGGTAAGACTCATGCGGAATGCGTTGTTGTGCATTATGACACCCGAACCGTTCTGATAGCGCATGATGCTGTCTTGTACGAGCCATACGTTAAGGCGGTGCTCAAGTTCAGTAGGTTCCTCGTAGCATGTCAGGTCGATGCTTACGGTGCCATGGCGTGAATCGCTGTCATAAGAGTTCTGCATGTTGATGCCCACATAAGGAGCCATCTGCATAGCAGACTTCACGGCGCTCTGTACGCTGGCAAGATTATTGCTCTTCACTACAACAGAAGTGAGCGATGGCAGGGCAGGGTGTCTGTTTGCCATACCACCAGGAGCGTATGTGCCTCCGTTGTAGAACCATGTGTATTCATAGTCCTCGCGAGTGGTGAAGTTATCGTCCTGATATCCTGCATGATGATACACCTCAACATACTGTCCCTTGTAGTCAGCAAGCACATTCTCAACGGTGGCAGTACCTGAAGGGCAGTTGACACAGTCCTGACCAGTGAACTCCTCGAAGAGTATCTTCTTCTTCATGTCTTGAGGATAGACGAACGTCTTGCTGTTCTGGTGGTTGTCAATAGGTTCAGCATCATCCTCGCCATTTACGTTGGTTACTTCAACAGACAAGTCCAGACGACCGCTGCTGATGATAGCTGCATCGTTGATGGTGACATCATAGGTCTGTCCCTGAGCCAATGAAATGTCGCTGATGCTCTTTACCACGGCATCATTATCGCCAATGCGATAGGTAAGGTCAAAACTGTTGATCTCCTTCATACCGTAGTTGAAGATCTGAGTCTTAATGACCATGTCGTTGCCCACCTTATTATATGTGCTTGTCTGGAAAGGCTTCACCATAATGTCGGCAGCATTAATATTCTTGTCAAGCAGAATCTGGATGTTTGGCGCACCGTAGCCACGGTTGCTGATGTCCTCCCATCCATTGTTGGTGAGAGCCCAAGCCAGATTAGCAGGAAGGTCGAGTGTCTCGTCGAAGAGCATAGGATGATAGTCTGCCGACAGCGAGCACTTGATACCAACGTAGAGAGCCTTGTCGCCTGTGATGGTATAAGGTGTATCGAGAGCATAGTCCTTCATTGAAGTAGTGAACTTGCTGGTGCTCTGCTCTATGACAGGAGTCTGGTACACATCGTCGCCCTCAATGATTACCAAGCGAGGTGTGTCGAGTTGTGTGGTACCTGTTGCTGTGCGTATTGCCTTGATAGTAGCGCCAGCCAAAAGCGATGTCTTTTCTATAGGCAGATAGATGAGCATTCCCTGCTCAGAACCACTGTTGAAGCGCACGCCATCCTTGCGATATACTTCTCCTGTGGTATAACCTACATAGTTGTCAATGGTTACTAAACCAGAAGGATCTTCTGGGGTTTCAGGATTTTCAGGTGTATCTGGGTCTGGGTTGTCAGGTGTACTTGGGTCTGGGTTGTCAGGTATGCCTGGATCAGGGTTATCAGGTGTTCCTGGGTCTGGGTTATCAGGTATTCCTGGGTCTGGGTTGTCAGGTATTCCTGGATCTGGGTTGTCAGGTATTCCTGGATCAGGATTGTCAGGTGTGCCTGGATCAGGGTTATCAGGTGTGCCTGGGTCAGGATTATCAGGTGTTCCTGGAGTCTCAGGCACTGTTGTGCTATAAGTAAACTCCAGATGCAGACCTTCGTTCTGTTTTCCGTCGCTGAAAGTCAGCAGTCCATAAGGCAGATCCAGATAATATGTTGTGTTCTCCTTTACCTTGCTTATCTGCGATGCGGTAGTAAAGTTAACCGTACCACCTTCGGTCTTGGCATAGAAATAGCCGAACTCCATAGCAGGGTATTTGTCATCAGCCTTGTCATAGACCTTGAGCGAACCATTGCCTACGTTATTATTCTTTGACTTGATAGTCTTGCCAGGGAAGGTGATGTGGATGCCATCGAAGGTGGCTACAGTGCTGCCGTCTTCAGGTATAGATTCCCAATTTCGTGATTCTCCCAATACCGTGTATGTAGCACGGATTTCCTTGTGGTAGAACTTATCGCCACCACCATCAGCCGAAGTGGTTACATAATAACTCTCTGCTGGTATTACCAATGTATAAGTGCCAGCCTTCTTGATACTTGACTTCAATGCAATGAGACCAGTGAATTTTGCATTGGTATCAAAGCTGCGGGTAGCCGTTACTACGGTGTTGCCATTCTCGTCGATAACGTATGGTTCCTGAGTCTGGTACCAGTTGAGCACGAGTGTTCCTGTACAGTTTGGGAACTCCAGCGTTACAGAACTCAGACTCTTTACTGTCTCGCCGTTTGCAGGAGTCAGTACATACACCAATGGGTCAGAGCCACTATCGGTATCTGTCTCAGTATATTCATATTTGTACGAGATAGAGTCCAGTGATACAGTAGTGCCGTTTTTGTTCGTTGCTTTGAGCATACCTTTAGGAAAGGCAATACGCAGATAGTCCTTCGTATCCTGTCCCCAAGCCTTCTTAGGGGCATTCTTCTTGCCCAATGAAGATGAACCGCTGGAAGCCTTGTATGCTTCCGGATAGAATGTCAGCGTATTGCCGCTCACATTCATGTTGTCGCTGTATGCGAAATACTGTATGGCAGCAGACGAGTTGTTGCCATGTTTTTTCTCGAGTGAGGTGAGATAAGCATAGATGATGGCAGTCTCTGCATCAGCCAGTTCAATACTCTTGTAGTCCTCGAACGTGATGCTCAGTTTCTTCAGCGTATGCTGTGGCGTGTCAAGCGTCGGAACATACGTGCAGTTGCCTGCTTTCTGAGCCAGTGCCACGCTGCAAATGCACATCAGCGCGGCGATGATCATGTTTCGTCTTTTCATATTTGGTGGTTTAGTGGTTTGGTGGTTTAGTGGTTTAGTTGTTTGGTGGTTTGGTGGTTTAGCTGTTTGGCGATTTGATAAACTGCTGGCAGAATATTATCAGCAAAACTATTAACCAAACCACTAAACCACTAAATCACCAAACAACCAAAATCACTGATTTTTCACTATCTTTTTGCCATTCTTAATGTATATGCCCTTCATCAGCTGTGGCTTCCTGCATGTTACCTTACGACCAGACAGGTCATAGACCTCGGTTACCGACTTTGCGTCAGCCTTTACTTCAATGACAGGAGTCAGGTCCTTCATCCAAGTGATAGGACAAGGCAGTGAAGGCCATACATCATTGTTGTCAAATACAGTCGTGATGACCACTTTGTGTGCTGTCTCTTTGGTTTCACCGAAGACATGCTTCACACTGAGTGGACCTTCGGCAGGCACTATTGTTGGGTCGTCTATATTGCCGTCAAACGTCAGCACGTAGCTCTTAATAGGCAACTCTTTCTGGTCACGCGCAGTAATCAGCAGACCAATCATCCAGTTGCCACGCATACCTGTCTGAGTTTCGTAGCTATCCCATGACGCACCATCGTCCAAGCTGTACAGGTCACTGTAGTTAGGGTTGGCAGGCATGTTGTCCATTGCGAGAATGTCGCATCCTGCATCGCCGTCAAAACAGTCAACAACCAACTGCAACTCGCTGACAGTTGCATCCAGCGGAATAGGTTTTTCAAAGCGTATGGTGTTCCACTTGTCCAGTTCATAATCCACTCCACGCTCCAGTTCGATGCTCCAGAGATTCTTGTCAGAACCGTTCAGATAAAGCGCAAACTCGGCATTGCCCACAGGATAGAAGCGTACGCCACTGATCTGGTAGTCGCCAAGGAACTGTTTGAACATTGGCTGGTTGTAAATGGCAGCTGCCTGGAACGAATAACCCTCTTCTGACGATGTGTGAACACCATGATCCATCGTCTGCTGGCTATAGGTGAGTGTGGTACGCTCGTCGTCCATCGGAGCTCTCCATTCCACGATAGCCTCCACCGGATTACTGCTGGCAGGCTTCGTTGTTATCTCATCTACACAATAGAACTTCGTGTCACGCTTCACGCTCACGTCAGTTGTTGAGGCAGAACTCTCCTTGCTGTTGTTGTAAACAGCAGTAACAGCATAATTGTAGTTGCCGTCAGCAACGTTTGTCTGCACATACTTCAGTGTGTTGGCATCAACCGTTGTCAGTTTCTCACCATTCTGATAGATGTTATATCCCTCCAAAGAACTAATCTCACCGCCGATGGTGGCAAGTCCCAAAGATATAGGCCAGCTGTAAGGATACTCGTAACCATTCTGCAGACCGTCCTCATATAGCGACACAAATTTCTCTCCCGGCTGACGAATAAGGTCAGTATATCCAGGATCGTTGTCACCCTGCATCAGGCCAATCACGTTGTAGCTGCTGCTGTTGAGCATGGCACATACGCCAACCACTAAGTCGTCGTTCTCAGGAATCTGCACAGGTGTCTTCAGACGAACGGTGTTCTGGCTGCCATAGTTCAATGTGCTGGCATCCAGCGTCTCGCTGTAGATAGGTGTATTCATGTCTGATGCATTGTAGAAACTGATTTTCCACTCCTTCTGCGGACTCATAGGCCAGAAGCTGACCTCGTTAACCTGCATGTCCTCGTATAGCATCAAATCTTCGTGACGGAATCGTACACCAGCTTCAATGTTCCATGATCCTCCGCCGAATGCGCTTATCTCATGGCCATCGGTGTAGTATCTCAGTTCCGAAAGGCTTGTGCCTGCAGCATCCCATGTCAGACGAACGTTGTTGATACCCGTCTGATTGGCGTTGAGTGCCGTAGGTCCACTGAGTGGCGATGCTGATGTAGTAGTGACAGCAGGGTCGCTATCCTCACTCGTCACGCCGTCGTATATAGCACGCACTGTGTAGGTGTATGTCTTTCCGAAGTCGCAAGTGCGGTCGGTATATTGCAATGCCTTGCCACGGAATATCTCTGTACCGTCGCGCAATAAGACGTATTCCTTCACGCCCTCAGCGTTAGCCAGCGGTTCCTTCCATGTCAGTCGTACGGCCTTCAGTCCACCCATCTGTGTTGCCTTGAGAGCTACTGGTGGACGGCTCGTCACGTTCTCGTCCAGACGAACCATAAGAGCACCCATCAAACCATCCGAATAGGTTATGTTGATAAAGAAAGTCTTGCTATCATCACTCATATAACGCAGTTCGCTCAGTCGGTAGTTCTTGTCAAATTTTGCACCACGTCCCTCAAGCCATGTCTGCAGATTAATCCACATTCCGTTCTGATAAAAAGCGGCAAACTGGTTCAGACCTTCGTTCGTAACTGTGACACCAGCACCATAAACGATGCCAGCAGATGTCACACCAGCCACTGTGGCAGCATTGACGTTGGTATTTGCGTCAAACTGCACGGTGCTGCCGGTCTTCAGATTAAACAGTTTGTTCCATGAAGCCACATAGGTGCCATCAGGGCTTACGCCGCTCGTGATGGTCCACATGCCAGAATGCTTGCGTCCGTCGGGAATCACTTCAGCATAGTTACCGTTCTGCTGACGATTCCAATATGCAGGGATTCGTATGCTGGCAAACTCGTCAAAACCACCTATTACGCTACCATCGTCGCTGACATGCTCAGCCACGCCAAACTCCTCCAGTGGCAACATCGTTACCTTGCTGTTAGCATTGGCATCCAACTGCCATACACATGCCTGCCATCCCTTGCTTGTACACAGTGCTCCGACCACATATTTGCCGTCTGGTGTGATGTGTCGAGCTGCACCGATGCTTGTCTGTTCTGGGTCAATTGTGCCAATATTACCTAAGTCGAGGATGTGCCATTTGCCACCATACCACACGCATGGCGACTGAATGCCGGCACCGTTCTGCAGCAGTTCGTGCGAGGTGTATTCGCCTGTTACCATGCCGTTGTTGGCCACCGAATAGCCGAAACTGAAGTCGCCGTAGGTGTTCAGGTACTCAAACTCGTTGTCACGAGTGTTCCATCTGTATGCCTGATACGTCGATCCGTCATACACGCCACCTGTAGCCCATGCGCCGTTGCTGCTTGGGTATGCAATCTGCACGTTGCAACCGTCTGGTTTAGGTGCACGCAGCATAAGCACTCCGTTGTCTGCCCATACGTTCATAAATGTGCTCAACAACGCTGCGATAAAGAAAGTTTTGATTATTTTCATCTTACTTCGTTAATGATTTTTTTTGCTTATCTATTAATACAAGGTGCAAAGTTACACATTTTAAACCAATTTTCGGCAAATATGAACCATTTTTTTATGCATAATTGATTAAAAACAATCAGCGGAGCACCGGACGTATGGACATGCTGACCTGTGGGCCATGGCTGTAATCGAGCGATACAAGGCCGTTGCGGAAGCGGAGACGCTTGTTGGCACCGACGTTGGCACCAGGACCATCAATCATGATTGTCGAAGACCAATACATGCCATGGACGTTCGGCTCGTAGAAGTCGCCAGCGTTGCTGCCTGCTGCCGGGAGGAAGATACAGTTGCCGTTAGGGCCAATCACCTTGCAACCCATGATGTCACCACACGTTGTCCAGAGCCATTTGCATCTTGTCTTCAGTTCCAGAAATTCCTTGTAAGTAGGTGTTCTCCAGGCGTTTCCCCACACCAGTGTGGCAGTATCGTGCTCTGAAGGCAGAGTCATGTCGCCATAATAGTTTTTGTATTCTTCGTATGGGTAATTTTCCCAATCATATTCGTCGGTTGTGCCTGAGGCGAAGGCGTAATGATTTCCAAACTCCGAAATGCTGTTTGCCCCGACATTGCAGGTTGCCCACTTGACACTAAGTCCGAGATCGACATAGTCATGGCCGTCGATGTTTCCGCAAACGGAAGCTGCATAGGTCTTAGTTGGGCGAACGGCCTTACGGTTTTTCTGTCCCATTGCGTTAAGTGCAAAGGCGCACAGAATCAGAATGATAAGTCTTGTTTTCATGTTTCAAATTTGTTTTATAGCGTTTATGTCATTTTTTTATTGCGAATTACTAAGTTTGTGACCATTCGGGGTGTTTTTGGGGTTTGTCAACGAATTACACGAAAAGACACGAAAGATTTATTTTTTAACACAGAGGCACGGAGGACACTGAGTCCACAGAGATTTTTTGAGTTCCATTCGGGGTGTTGTTGTTTGTCAACGAATTACACGAAAAGACACGAAAAGTTTCAAACTGTACGTTTGAAGAGACAAGCATTTGCCTGAAGGGCGACACCTCAATAACCCCGTACATACAAAGCGATAGCGGAGGATGTGCGAGGTGGGACGCAATATGTCAAGTGTCGGCGTCTGTAAGACGCTACAGCATATAACGAATGCCCACGTTGTAGCGTCCTACAGGCGCTTGGGTAGGATATCCATCGAAGTCCAGGCACTGCGTACCCGGTTACTGACCGCCTCTACGAGGCTGTATCGGCCTCTAGCCGAATGTTACGCCGAATGCTTGTTTAGTTAATAATTATTAAACGTGGGAGGGTATATTGGTTATTGTAAATTATATTTTGTAATTTTGCAAACGATTTTGCCCCATGGTGTAATGGTAGCACAACAGGTTTTGGTTCTGTTTGACCAGGTTCGAGTCCTGGTGGGGCAACGTGAGGAATAGCGCTAACTTCTTGTCTTTCAGTAAGAGGTTGGCGCTTTTTTTGTTGCTTGACATTGCGAGCGGTATTCTGCAGGAGAGATGCCAAACTGGGTGGTGAAGTTGCGATAGAAGGTAGAGCGACTGGTGAAGCCACTGTCTTGCGCAATGCTGTCGATGGTGTGGTTCGGATGATTGAGGATGAGTTCGGCAGCATGCTCAAGACGCAGATTAGTGACATACTGCGAGATAGTGGTGCCGGTATGAGCCTCAAATTGCTGCACGAAAGAGCGGCGAGGGAGATGTAACTCGTCGAGCAGAGTGTTGCGATCGAAGTCAACGTTGCAATATAATCGCTTTGTCGTGAGTTCGCGAATGAAGTTCTCCACTGCCGTAGCGTTGTTGTCAGTCTTGTTCGTAACTGGCTCGCTTGCAGAGATTTCCTGCTTTGCTTGCTCACGTTCTTTCTTAGAATTAGTGCTGACGATATGGTCGATGTTAGCAGCCAGCACTCGGTTCTTTGCACGGATGCGTCTTTGCATGCCGTAGAGCAAGCCACACGCTATTATGAACAAAAGCAGCAAGACGGAGAGGACAATGTTGACAAACATGCGTTCGTTAGCCACACGCTTCACATCCTCCGCCAACGCCTGCTCACGTTCCACCCCATGACGCTCGTATGCCTCCAGCATCTTGAAGTGGCTTGAGCGCTTTGTCCAGAAATGTCGCGCCTCCTCGTAGCTATCGTAGGCATCGCAACACTCCTTCCAACGCTCCAGACGATACAGGATGTTAACCTTCTGCATGCGCATTCGTGGAATGAATGCAGTGACGTAGTGATAACCCTCAGACATAGTATCTACACGTTCCTCCAGCAGAGAGTACTTCTCCAATGCCTTGTCGTATTGCTTATCACGGTAGAGATACATCACCTCACGATACGCTCCGTCGTCTGTTTTCGAATATTTTGTAGCAAGGAAACGATTGTAGAAATCCCTTCCCTCATCCTGCTTGTTAAGGCACGTCTTGGTGCGAGCCATGCTGATGAGCGCAACGCCATAGAGTGAGTCGTATTCAGCCTCGGTCCATACCGACGGCGCTGCCTTGTAACTCCTCTCGTAGAGCGAAAGTACGCTTTCCAGAGTGCACTCGCTTGTGTCGTAGTTCATAAGCTGGAACTTAAACTCTGACGTGCCGATGCCATACTGTCCACACGCCTTCATCAGCCTTGGGTCTTTGGTATCCTTCAGCAGTTGGAAGGCATTGTTGAGATGACTGCCAGCGCCGCTGTATTCCTCCCCGTCAAACATCATCTGTCCGATGTGATGCTGGAAGAATGCGTCCATCTCCGTGTCCATCACCTTGCCAGCTATCGCCAATCCCTTGGCACAGCAATCCATAGCCTCCGGGTAATTATAGTTTGCAAGATGTATCTTGACCAGCGTGGCAAGACGTTCCATCCTGCCGCGCTCGTCGATGTCTGTACTTGTATTGTTCAGTTCTTTCTCCAACTGAACTCTGAGCGAGTCGCGCTGTAGCAGATTGGTGAAGGAAGAGTCTGACATCCAGTGTCGCTCCAATTTGCTTATCTGATTGTTCCCCTCACGGTATTCGCTGTCCGCATTGCGGCATCCTGCTGTTATAAGGACAATGAGGATTAGGATCGGTATGAGAGTATGCTTTTGTGCCATAATTGTTATTGTTGCATTTTTTTTCGTAGCTACTCAGTACCATATGTTTTTTAGCAGTGTTCTCTGTCTTTGTGTTAAAAAAGCAGGGGACCTGAGTAATTACTTTTTTTCTAACTGAGTGCAAAAATACAAAAAAATAACAACTATCGTGCATGTGTGGACGTTTTTTTTGCTGAAAGCATTTATTTTAACGTCATGTTCCATGTCCTATTTCGTGCAGATGCATCAAATGAGACATGAAAATCAGCCTGTTGACACAATGTTGCACGGATTGGGACATCATGAAAGAATGAATGTTTGTACCTTTGCACCGTCGAAAAAAACGAAGGCAAATGGATTCACTTCTCATCATATTATCCATCTTGATTGTGCTACTCTTGTTAGTCAATGCAATCTTCATCATCTACCTCATGCGATGGATGAAGAGGCGAGACGTGGCTATGGCAGAAATGCTGAAGCGTATGCTGGAGAGAAGGCACGAACTGAAGAATGTGAGGGGCGTTGATTAGTTTTTCCACGTACAATATTAATATTTTAAAAAAACATTTAACAAAAAAACGACAAAACTTATGAAAAAGTTCATGATGATGATGGCAGCAATCTTCTGCTGCGCAATGACCACTACAGTGCTTACCTCATGCGGAGACGATGACGACGATTACATTGAGCCTGAGGTAGAGAAGGTTACGGTGAAGGATGTAACATTCTATATCACTGCAACTCCTACAGCCGACATGCTGAAGTATGCCGATCTGGAAATCAGCGTTACCGATGATAAGGGATATGCCAAGAGCGCAGCAGTCAATTCAGAGGAGTTTAAGGTTATGAAGTCCTACACCGAGTTCCCTGTCAATGCTGTCATCAAATACACCCAGAAGATGAAGGCCGGCGTTTCGGCAAAGGAAGGAGAAGCAATTCACTGGAACTACATACTGCACGTACAGAAGGTGATGACAATGTCTGACGGCAGCACGAAGGGAGCACAGTCTTACGATAAGGTAGCGACTATTGACATCCCTGGTGAGAACCTTGCAAAATACCTTGAGGGTAAGGAGGTCTTGGCAGAGACCACTATCGCTATCGATAAGGACGGCGTTGTCAAGTAGTAAAATAATACCCGGAAAACAGAACAAAGAAATGCCCGATTTTTACAAGTCGGGCATTTTTTTGTCGTTATTTCTATTGCCTGCCACCTTGTTTTTTGCATAACGTCGCATGCGTCCGTTACTATTCGTTTCCCGTTTAGTATTGATTCGACTTCCGTTTAGTATTGATTCGCAAGGCGAAAAGCATTGATTCGGTCGCCGTTTAGTATTGATTCTCTAACGCGTGCTATTTCAGGACTTTACGAACACTAAAAAAATGCTAAAAAACAAGCAGCAAAAATGCAAATGTTGTGGTAATAGGAAAAAACTTATTAACTTTGTGTCCAAATCCGAAATCCGGACTAATCAGCACCCTCTTTTTAACACAGAGAGCTAGGTTTTAATTAGGAGTTAGGAATGAGGAATGAGGGGTCAGGAATGAGTTTAAGCAGCATATAACTTCTAATTCCAAATTCCTAACTTCTAACTCCTCCGTACTGCATAGACCTCAAAAACTCTGTGTTCTCTGTGCCCTTTGTGTCTCTGTGTTAAAAAAAGGACCTGAATGTTCGAAAAAAATATTAAGGTGGGTTCTATTAATTAGCTTTGTCATATTTCGAGGCTATTTTCGAGTTCAAAGTGTTAGTGAGGGAGGGAGCAATGCGGGCATTGTGACCGAGTGAGATTTGTCGAAGACCCACTGACCATAGGGAGGTAACTGACACTTTGAACCGAAAAGAGTCCGAAAGATGGCAAAACGCCGAACTCACTGTTATATGTTAAACCTAAGGTGGTAATTAATAGAACCCACCTTAAATTACTCATAAAAGAAACTAACTGACTATGAATCGTTTACTCCTTTCTCTCGTCCTCCTGGTGGCGTTCGGCATGAGCGCCTGGGCACAATACGAGGACTGTTACCGTGACACCCCAATCAAAATAAAGCAGGCCGAGTTGCCACGCATTCCCGATCTGACCGTAGATGTGCGCGACTACGGCGCCGTTGGCGATGGACTGACGCTGTCAACCGAAGCCATTCAGCGTGCAATAGACGATGTTGCCGCGAAAGGAGGCGGACATGTTGTCGTGCCGGCAGGTATCTGGCTCGTGACGTCTATCGAACTTAAGAACTGCATTGACCTGCATCTTGATGGCAATGCACTTATCCAGCAGACCTTCGACAAGTCGAAATATCGTCTGCAACCAGACGGCCGCCGCTTCTATCCTTGCATTTACGGCAACGGATTGCACGACATCAGCGTTACGGGTGAGGGCGCTGTAGATGGCGCAGGCAAATACTGGCGTCCGGTGAAGCGTGCGAAAATGTCTGATTTTGAGTGGGATACCTACATCGCTATGGGCGGTAAACTGGAAGAAAACGGCAAACTATGGATGCCGTTTGACTTGAACAATGTGGAGAACGTAACCGATGCGTCGAGCAAGGAAGAGGCTCTGCGCAGCGATTTGTTTCGCCCGGAGAGGTGCAACAGGTTGCTGGTGAAAGGTGTTACGTTCCAGAACTCGCCTCGATTCACTGTCCATCCATGTTTCTGCACTAACGTAATTGTAGATGATGTCAAGGTGCGCAGCCCATGGAACGTGCAGAATGCCGACGGCATTGACCTCTCTAACTGTAGGATAGCGTTGGTAGTCAACTGCTTCGTGGACTGTGGCGACGACGGACTTTGCCTCAAAAGTGGCACTGGAGAGAACGGAGTGAAGGCCGGTCCTTGTCAGGATATTCTGATTCAGGACTGCAAGGTGGCGCATGCTCATGGTGGTTTTGTGCTGGGTTCGGACATCGCCGGTGGCATGGACAAGATTGTTGTGCGCAGGTGTATGTTCAGCAATACAGACATAGGACTACGATTCAAGTCGGCGGCAGGACGCGGCGGCACCACGTCTGACATGTATATTCAGGACATTGTGATGACCGACATTGTCAATGAGGCAATCATGTTCAACTGTGGATATGCCGATAACCGCTACAGTGCTGCTTCGGCAGAGAAGAGCAAGGCTGTGGACGACGTGAAGACTGTAGCCTATGCACCTAACTTCCAGAATATCATCATGGAACGAATAACATGCCGCGAGGCGAAGACTGCCGTGAAGGCTTACGGCATAGAGGGACTGAAGTGCATCCATGACATTACGGTCAGGAACTCGACTTTCTTCTATCATGAGACTCCGACGGACATAAATACCAGCACGGCGTCTGTCAATCTGGAGAACGTTCGACTTGAGACGTTCGGCATAAAAAAGGATATCTCGCCTCTGGTCGGAATGATAGGGGAGGGCAGATATACCGACACGAAGGACAATGGCTACTACAAACTGCAGGAACCACTGCCCATAAAGCTGTTTCGCGTTGACGCTTCGCACGCCGTAGGTCCTGACGGAACGATTAATTATACGTGTATCAAGGTGAAGTCGAAGAGCAATCCCAATCTCGACATTGAGTATGGCTACTACATGAACAATAGGCACAAGGGCCGTCTGACAATAAATGGCGAAGCAGTTGACAACATCGGCAACGCCTTGCACGATGGTTACATCTACTACAACCTCACCCCATACGGCAACGATCTGTATATCTGGGGTGTACAAAAGAACTTCCCTGTGTCAGAGTTTCTGTATAATTAGTGGTTTAGTGGTTTAGTTGTTTGGTTGTTTAGTTGTTTGGTTGTGGAAAATTATCAGCAAAACTATTAACTAAACCACTATCAAATAAATTATGGTGCGTTTTCTTGCAGTAATGAAATAATATTTGTACCTTTGCATGCCAAGAAACGAACTATTAGAAATATGAGAACATGTAAGAACTGCGGATTCGTAGTTGAAGATGATAATGCTACTGTGTGCGAAGAATGTGGCATGACGTTGCCTTCCGAACCAGATAATGTGAAGCATACACATAGGCACCAAAAGCCTATGATACAACCAGAACCAGAGGTTTTCGTGCCAGAACAGCAGGAAGACGAGCAGGAAACGGAGGAAGGAACCAACTGGTACGCCTTGGCGTGTGTCGTTGGTGTAATTGCGCTTATCAGTGTATTGGTATGCGCCCGCTTAGGTATGCTCAATTTCGACTTTGGTAGTGATGAGGTGATTGCCACCGATACTACTGCCATTGCCGTTACCGACTCGACGTCTGTGCAGGCAGATGACCTGACGGAGAAGAAGGATTCCCTGGTGGAAAAGACAGAGGTCGAGGAGGATGTCAAGGATGTTGACGATGAGACGGAGGATAGCGTTGAGGCTGATGAGTTCCAGTCGGAGAAGGATGTGATAAAGTGGTTGAAGAATAAGCACTACTATGTTGATGTAGATACGCTCTCTATGTTGCTGGAATTCAGGGAAGAGGGCGTCTATGTGGATGATGCTCGTGTAGCCGGAACGCCACATGTCACGAGCTTTACTCCTACAAAGGCCAACGTAGTCGTCGGCAAGTATCATCTCGTCATAGACCGAAACACCCAGATCGTAACGGCAACAGGTTCAGGCAATAGTGCGAACTAAATCCTGCCTAAAAATATTGGTGTCCGGTAAAAAAGCCCCAACGTGGGCGAAATTCTATAGGGTAGGGTGTAAGCCCTACGTTTAAGCAAGACAAAAATAGAGCGCCAAGGGTGCGACATTCTGTTATATTCATTGAAGTTTATAGGATGTCGCACCTTTGGCGCTCTATTACTTGGTAGCATTTTAGGTAGGGCTTACACCCTACCCTATAGAATTTCGTCCCGTTGGGACTTGCAAATTACAGCAGTTAGATATTTTGATGGTTATATATGTTTAGCGGATAGCAATAAATATTAACTAAAGAACCTTCTCATTGACCAAGTCCCTTACCTTCGACCATACATCGTTGCTGGTCAGGATGCCCGACTCCCTGATGGCGTTGTTGCGGAATACCTCCACGCTAAGGTTGTCGCTGACTATCTTTATGGATGCAATGAGGTTGAGGCGTGGTGAGAATGCTGCTATGTAATTGAGTTCCATGTCGAAGAGAGTAGCCTCGGTACGGTCAGTCTCCGTTACGAAATCATTGTTCGTAAAGCAAGGATATCCCTCGTCGCTGATGTGCAATGGGTTGGCATGATCTACGAAATTGTATGCTCCTTTTACCAGGCGATGGCTGTCGCTCACCATGCAGATGGTGCCAATCTCCAGCGAGTTGCTGCCCGCATAGCCTATGTTCACGATGCGTGTTCCTTCTGGCAGTTGGCTGCAAGTCTTGATAACGTTGCCTGCACCTACGCCCATCAGTATGCATTCTGCCTCTGGGAACATCTCCACACACTTCTTATACTCAGCCTCTTCGGCAGCAAGTATCACGGTGCGTACTGCCTTTGTTGTTGTTTCTGTTGACATTTCTTATTTATTTGTTTCTACTTATAATTTTTGCATTGCTCTCTTCCCTTTGGTTAGGTCGGGAGGGGCTACTTCTTGAACACGCCTCTTACGACGAACCATGCATGCATCATGATTGTGTCAAGGAGGCCATAGTGGCAAACCATAGTATGGAAACGCTCCTTTAGAGAGCGGTGATGGTTCTGTACACTCATACCTCCGGCAAGATAATTGCATAGCACCTTATGCGTGTTGTATGTCCTCATGCCTAACCGTTCGCCCTCTTTCATGATGCGTATGCACCAATCCACGTCCGCTGAAACCTTGTATTTCAGGTTGTATGGCGTGCGCTTTGCTATGGCAGTGTTGGCATAAAACGACTGGTGGCAGACCAACATGCCATGGCGGAAAGAGCGCCACGTGAGCTGCTCGGGTGCTTGCAACCGGCGGTGACGCAGGAACTGCCCCTGCTCATCTACAATATCCGTCTCGCCATAGATAACGGAGAAAGTCTCGTTCGGCATTTCCCCTTTCGCTATCTCCCAAGGCGTGAGACAGTCTCCCGCATTAAGGAAACAGAGGTATTCTCCCGTAGCCATTTTGATGCCTTTGTTCATGGCGTCGTACAGTCCTTTGTCCGGTTCGCTGATGATCGTAATGCTATGTCCGTTGTCCGCCCGGTCATTGTTCGCCTTGTATTCCTGAGCGATACTTACCGTAGCGTCCTTGCTTTTTCCATCTATAATCAGGTGCTCAATGTCGCGATACGACTGCATAAACACGCTGTCAAGCGTACGCTGCAGCACCGCCTCAGCATTATATGTACAAGTGATAAGAGTTATCTTCATGATGCAAATTTACACATTTCTGCGCAAACCGCCCAACTTTACCCCTGCAATTTAGTTTTTATTGACTATTAATTATAAATTTGAAAGCGCTTTGATTAAAAAAAGTTAAGTCTGAGGCATATATTCCATATTTTAGAGACGATACGCAATTTTTTTTATAACTTTGCACTCACTATGTGCCGCGATGGTGGAATGGTAGACACTGGAGACTTAAAATCTCCTGGCCAGGAATGGCCGTGCGGGTTCGAGTCCCGCTCGCGGTACGACACAAAAATAGTTATGAGTTATGAGTTATGAATTATGAGTTGCCATTCGGGGAAATCGTACATAAGTCATAACTCATATTTTATAAATGACCTCACTACTACTTAACTAAAAACTTACAACTCATTATAGATATGATCAAGAAACTCATTATTCCTGTCGCTGCCGTAGGACTCATGGCAATGACATCGTGCTCAGGCAAGCTGGGCGCACTTTCTGCCGACAACTTCACCATCACTCCAAACCCAATGGAGACACAGGGTGGATATGTTCCTGTAACCATCAATGGCAACTTCCCTGAGAAGTACATGAAGAAGAAGGCTACAGTAACCGTTATCCCAGAGCTTCGCGCTGCTAACGGCTCTGTGCTTCGTGGTGCTCCTACCACATTCCAGGGTGAGAAGGTGATAGGCAATGACCAGACTATCTCTTACCTCCTTGGCGGACACTACGCCATGAAGGCAGCATTCCCATATACCGACACTTATCACAAGAGCGACCTCTACATGAACTTCAGCGCTACAGTAGGCAAGAAGCAGGTGGAGATTCCAAGTGTGAAGGTGGCTACCGGCGTTATCGCTACATCAGAACTCTATCGTCAGGCTATGCTCCAGAAGGGTGGCTGTATTGCTCCTGATACATTCCAGCGCGTTCGTAAGGAGCGTCAGGTGGCTAACGTTAAGTTCCTCATCAACCAGGCTCAGGTTCGTCAGAGCGAGTTGAAGAACAACAGCGTGAAGGAGTTCCTCGAGATGCTGCGTACCATTAATAATGAGCGTGAGGCATACAACCTCAACAACGTTGAGATCAAGGCATACGCTTCGCCAGAGGGTGCTACAAGCTTCAACGACCGTCTCGCTTCACAGCGTCAGGCTAACTCAGAGAAGTATGTCAACGAGCAGCTTAAGAAGATGAAGGTGAACACCACCGTTGGTGGTCAGTACACTGCTGAGGACTGGGATGGTTTCCAGCAGCTCGTTGCTGCCAGCAACATTCAGGACAAGGACGTCATTCTCCGTGTGCTCTCTATGTATCAGGATCCAGAGGAGCGTGAGCAGCAGATTCGCAACATGAGCGCTGGTTTCCGCGACCTTGCTGATGGCATTCTCCCAGAGCTTCGCCGTTCACGTCTTATCATCAACTATGAGACAGTAGGTCGTAGCGACGAGCAGATTGAGGCTCAGTACAATGCTGACGCTAAGCAGCTCTCTATCGACGAGATTCTCTACTATGCTACCTTCGACGGCACAACAGACGAGAAGGCTGCTTCTATCTATAAGAAGGCTACAGAGGTTTATCCTAACGACTACCGTGCATACAACAACCTCGCTGTTCTTGAGATGAAGAAGGGCAACTCTACTGCTGCACAGCAGTACATCGACAAGGCTATCGCCGTTAAGGCAAACGCTGCTGAGCCACAGGCTAACCTCGCTATGCTCGCTCTCAGAAGCGGCAGCCTGACTCGTGCACAGGAGTACATATCAAAGGCTACTGGTGCTAACGACTACGACTACGCAATGGGCGTTTACAACATAGCAAAGGGTAACTACACTATCGCTGCTGAGAACCTTAAGGGTCAGAACAACAATATCGCTGCTCTGGCACAGATCCTGAACAAGGACTATGAGGCTGCTCGTGTTACATTCAAGCAGATTGGCAAAGATGGCGATGCTACTACCGACTATCTCCACGCTATCATGGCTGCTCGTCAGAACAACTCTTACGCTGCAAGCACATACATCAAGGACGCTATCTCTAAGGATGCTAAGTATGCTGCTTACGCTGAGGACGACCTCGAGTTCAGCAAGGTAAAGTAAAGACAACAATAAGCGCCCACGGTCCATGCCTGACAAACACAGCAAGGCAGAGCCGTGGGCGTTTTTTTTTATATTTGACAACAAAAAGTGCAAAAGAACATTCTGCATACCGCATTTACGGTACTCGCTATCATCATTGCCACTACGCTGGCATCCTGCGGACCGGACAGCAAGCACATTAAGCTGTCGGGGCGTCTGCTCAATATGAACCAGGGCGAGTTCCTCGTCTATAGTCCAGACGCAGCGCTGTCTTCCATCGATACCCTGTATGTCGAAGGCGGACGCTTCAGTTCCACACCATCGTGCAGCCAGTCTGGTTCTGTAGTCGTCCTTCTGCCTAACGGTCAGGAAATCCCTGTATTCGTGAAACCTGGCGAATCATACTCCATTGAGGGAGATGCTCACAGCATGAAGGAGGTAAAGGTGAAGGGAGGAAAGGACAACGAACTCATGAACGAGTTCAGGAAAAAACTCAAGGACAAGCCAGAGAACTATGTGCCGACAGAAGAGGTGAAGGCTTTCGTGGAGAAGAATCCAAAGTCAGGCGTATGTCTTTATCTCATCCGCCACTACTATCTTGCTAATGCCAAGCCAGACTATTCTGCTGCCGCAAAGCTTCTTGCCAAGATACACCAGCAGCAGCCTGACAATAGTATCATAAAGATTATGCAGTCGGAGGTGTCAGAACTTATGAATACCTCTGCCGGTTCGTCGCTGCCTTCGTTCTCTGTCAATGACATCAACGGTTCGTACATCACGGACAGCCAGTACTCTTCTGGCATCGCAATATTTGCTTCGCAGGCATCGTGGGACTTCAACAGCACAACGCTCGTCAACAGAATAATATCGACCATGCACGAGAAGAACAATAGCTGTAAGCTTGTCGTCATCTCGTTCGATCCGTCAAAGAGCGAGAGTCGCCGTGGTCTGAATGTCAATGCCAACGATGTTCGCATCGTTTGTGATGGTAACATGGCTGAGAGCACGCTTGCTCAGAAACTTGCCATAAAGCAGACTGGCATCGTCATCATAGCGCGTGATGGTAAGATCATAGAGCGTAGCAAGACGGGAGAGGATGTCATTCAGGAGTTGCGTAAGATTTGATAATGTTTAACGGTTAACGGTTAACGGTTAATGGTTAACGTTTAATGGTTAACGTTTAATGGTTAATGGTTAACGTTTAATGTTTAACGGTTAACGGGGACACATATAAAAGCAAAAGAGTGGAGATTCGTCTCCACTCTTTTGCTTTTTCACTTTTTCACTTTTTCACTTTTTCACTCTTTAACTCTTTAACTTCGAGCGAAGCGAGATTATACTTTTGGCAACTTTGACAGAGCCTCTTCTATTACGCTGTCAGAAGGAATAACGTCTGTCATGGTGCCATCGTTGAACTGTGCGTAAGCATAGAGGTCGAAGTAACCTGTACCTGAGAGGTTGAAGACAATAACCTTCTCCTCACCGGTTTCCTTGCACTTGAGTGCCTCGTCGATTGCAGCACGGATAGCGTGCGATGACTCTGGCGCAGGGAGGATGCCCTCTGCCTTTGCAAAGATCTCTGCTGCCTCAAATACCTGAGTCTGCTCGTAAGCGCGAGCCTCGAAGAGTCCCTGATCGTAAAGCTCTGAGAGGATAGGGCTCATGCCGTGGAAACGAAGACCACCAGCGTGGTTAGCGCTTGGAATGAACTGCGAACCTACTGTGTACATCTTTGCCAATGGGCAGATCATACCTGTGTCGCAGAAGTCGTATGCGTACTTACCACGTGTGAAACTTGGACATGATGCAGGCTCTGCACCAATCACCTTGTACTGTGCTTCGCCACGAAGCATCTCGCCGATAAATGGAGAAGCGAAACCACCAAGGTTTGAACCACCACCTGTACAACCGATGAGGATGTCTGGCTTGATGTCGTACTTCTTCAGAGCTGCCTGTGCCTCAAGGCCGATGATGGTCTGATGAAGGAGAACCTGATTGAGCACCGAACCAAGAACGTAACGATAACCGTCGCTCTTTACTGCAACTTCTACAGCCTCAGAGATTGCACAACCGAGTGAGCCTGTTGTTCCAGGATGCTCTGCGTTGATCTTCTTACCAACTTCTGTAGTCATTGATGGTGAAGGGATTATCTCGCCGCCGTATGTACGGATCACCTCACGGCGGAATGGTTTCTGCTCGTATGAACACTTCACCATATATACCTTACAGTCAATGCCGAAGAACTGGGTAGCCATCGAAAGTGCAGTACCCCATTGGCCAGCACCTGTCTCAGTAGTCACACCCTTCAAGCCTTGAGCCTTTGCGTAGTAAGCCTGAGCAACAGCAGAATTGAGCTTGTGCGAACCAGATGTGTTGTTTCCTTCGAACTTATAGAAAATCTTTGCTGGAGTGTCAAGTGCCTTCTCAAGGAACTCTGCATGTACCAATGGTGATGGACGGAACATGCGGTAGAACTTCTGTACTTCTTCTGGAATGTCAAACCACTTTGTATCATTGTCAAGCTCCTGCTTGTTGAGTTCTTCGCAGAAGATAGGGTTCATTTCCTCGATAGTAAGAGGCTTCAGTGTTCCAGGGTTGAGCAGTGGTGCTGGCTTCTTCTTCATGTCAGCACGCACGTTATACCATTGGGTAGGAACTTCGTTCACGACAAGATAAATCTTGTAAGGAATGTTTTGTTTCATGTCTTTTATTAGGTTTTTATATTAAGTATTACTTATGTTACGATTTGAATGCAAAGATAATAATAAAAAACCAATCTGCAAAGTTTTTGTCCCAATATTTTTGCAAA
>JAZUKC010000151.1:0-4972 GCA_045643065.1 Prevotella sp. | reverse complement strand
CGTCCTGCTCGGCATCGCCATTGGCGCAGCCATCCATGGTTATGTGCCCGAAGATTTCTTTGCCGACTTCATGCAGAAGGCAGGATTGCTGGGAGTACCGGCAAGTGTGCTCATAGCCGTGCCGATGTACGCCAATGCTGCAGGAATCGTCCCTGTGGTGGAGGTGTTCGTTGCCAAGGGCATTCCTCTCGGCACAGCCCTTGCCTTCATGATGTCAGTGGTAGGACTATCCCTGCCCGAAGCCACAATGCTCAAGAAGGTGATGACTTGGCGGCTCATCGGCATCTTCTTCGGCACAGTTGCATTTATGATCATGATTTTAGGGTGGACGTTCAATCAGATATTGTAGATTTGAAAGTATTGGCAATAGAGTATCTGACGGGGAAATGGAAGTAAGTGGAAGTTGTTGACCATACTGTCAGCAGCAAGGGAAAGAGCGCCCTGTTCAAGCAGTGGCTGGATAGGTAACACAACGCTTCACCTCCCAAATTTTCCGCTTCACAGGGCATCGTTCGAATGCCATTTGTGGGTATTATTTTGGTTAAATATTACCATTTTTCTACGGCATTTATAATTTTATGCCGTATAATATTGGTTATTTCAATCTTTTCCTGACTTCATCACTTTTTTGTGCCATTAAATAGCGCAGAATGAAAATCAACGAGTTACGTAAAATGACAGGGTGGTTTTGGGTGGCGCAAGCGAAAAAATGTATACCTTTGCACCATGTACTAAATATGATTGAACAAGAACTGCATCACGCCATTGATAAGCATACACGCGAATTGGTTGTGAGCCACATCGAACTTCTCCTAAACTACAGCCTCCGTTTCTATGATCGTCAATTCATCACTCGTGAGGAAATTAACCATTCCGTTGTTAAGAAATTCCTCTCTCTTCTCGATGAATACATCTCAGACAAAGCAGAGCACAAGGGTGTACCTACCGTAGCCTACTTTGCCGACAAATGTTGTCTCTCCACTGGTTACTTCGGTACGTTGGTAAAGACAGAAACAGGTCGAACAGCAAAAGACCTGATCAACGACCGAATCCTCGCCAAAGCCAAGGAGTATTTACAATCTGATGTGCTGTCTGTCAGCCAGATAAGCCAACGCCTTGGTTTTAATATCCACAACACTTCGTCCGCTTCTTCAAGGCTCTTACAGGAAAGACGCCAACACAATGGAGAGCGGCATAATAGCATGTATAATTTTATAACAACAAATCCTCATCTGCAAAAATACAAATGCAAATGAGGATTTCTTCATCACCAAAATAGCAAATCCTAAAAATTGGTTATATCTCCCAAAATTCAGGTATGACCAAATATAAATAATGTGAGTACCTTTGCTGTCAGAATAATTTTAAATTGTAAATCCGTAAATTGTAAATGTAATTATGCAAGGTAATTTCTCATTCCAAAATCCTACACGACTCCACTTCGGCAAGGAGTCGCTCGCAAAACTTAGTGATGAACTCAATAACTATGGTCCAAAGGTAATGCTCACATACGGCGGTGGTTCAATCAAGAAAAATGGTATCTATGATCAAGTTGTTGCCATCCTCAAAGCTGCCGACAAGACTATCATCGAAGAGCCAGGTGTTATGCCAAACCCTACGATCGACAAGGTTCTCGAAGGTGCTAAGCTTGCCAAGGAGGAGAAGGTTGACCTCATCCTCGCTGTTGGCGGTGGTTCCACTTGTGACTATGCCAAGGCTGTGGCTGGTTGCGCTTATCAGGAGAAAGACGTTTGGCAGCATTATTTCCATGAGTTTGGTGCTCTCGATTGCCAGTGGATTCCTGTAGCTTGTGTCCTCACCATGGCTGGAACAGGAAGTGAGATGGATGCTTGTTCGGTAATATCTTCTCATGCAGAAAACCGCAAGATGTTCTACTATTTCCGCAATCCTGACTTCTCAATCCTCAACCCTGAGTTCACCTTCACCGTTCCTAAGTATCAGATGGTTGCCGGCATCTACGACATCATGTCGCACATCCTCGAGCAGTACCTCTCTGACTCTGACGACAACACTTCCGACTACATCGCAGAGGGCTTGATGCGCTCACTTATCGTAAGCAGCCGCAAGGCTCTCCAGAACCCTCAGGACTATGAAGCACGCTCCAACATCATGTGGACAGCCACTTGGGCACTCAATGGTCTTACCGCTTGTGGCAAGTCAACCGACTGGATGGTGCACATGCTCGGTCAGGCAGTTGCCGCTTACACAGATGCCACCCACGGTCACACCCTCTCAGCTGTCAGCGGAGCTTACTATCGTTTCCTCATCGAACATTCCGACGATGCAAAGCGCAAGTTCGAACGTCTCGCCAAGAATGTATGGGACGTAGAGGGTGCCATCAATGGTCTTGAAACCATGGAGTCATGGATGCGTGAACTTGGTCTTGCCATGAACATCACCGACTGCGGTGCCAAGGCAGAAGACCTTGAAAACTACGCCGATGCATGTCCTATCAACGAAAGCGGCTACGTTGTGCTGACTCGTCAGGATGTTATCGACGTTCTCTGCGCAAGCTTGTAATAGTATGTTGCGAAGGCTATTCACATACATAATGCTTCTATCCACTCTGTTCACCCACGCTCAATGCATGCAAGTGCATCACAGCGATGGGTGGACAGAGACGATTCCTGTTGATCAGATAGACAGCATCACGTTTTCTGACACCACAAATCATTTAGCACCAACGGTTATGCTCAACAACGGAATGACTCTGCCAACACTCGGCATCGGCACTTACTCGCTTCATGGCGATGTTTGTTTCAATTCGGTATATACTGCCCTCAAGAATGGTTATCGTCTCATCGACACCGCCTACATGTATGGCAATGAGGAAGAGGTGGGACGTGCTGTGCGTCAAGCTGTTGCCGACGGAATCTGCAAGCGCGAGGAAATCACCGTCATCACAAAGCTTTATCCTGGCGAACAGTTCACCAATCCGGAGCCAGCCATTGAAATGGCTCTTCGTAAGCTCAACATAGACTACATCGACATCATGCTTCTGCATCACCCAGGCACGGACGATGTGAAGGCATACAAGGCGATGGAAAAGTATCACATACAGGGAAAGATTCATGCTCTCGGCATCTCTTGTTTCTACGTCAAGGAGCTCACGGATTTCCTACCGCAGATCAGCATCAAGCCAGTGCTCGTGCAGAATGAGATTCATCCGTACTATCAGGACACGGAGGTTGTGGATTTCATTCATGACAAAGGCATCGTGGTTCAGGCATGGTACCCGCTTGGAGGCAGAGGACATCAGTCGGAGTTGCTAAAGGATCCTGTCCTTCTAAAGATAGCCGAAGCACACAATCGTTCTGTTGTTCAGGTAATACTGCGTTGGCACTACCAGCGCCACGTTGTTGCCATCCCTGGTTCAAGCAATCCCGACCACATCAAGGAGAACATCAGCATCTTCGACTTCTCCCTCACGGACGAGGAAATGGCTGAGATAGCAACCCTAAACCGCAACGAAAAGCATGATTGGTATTAATAAATAAACAGATATGAACAAAGTATTATCACACATTTATCTTATCCTGGCAACATTCTTAATGATGGCATGTCAGAGTGACGAGGCAAATGCAATGCCTCCTGCGGATAATAATTCATCCAATGGTGACAACAAGACGCTGATTGTGTATTACAGTTACACAAACAACACAGAAGAGATTGTCAATGACCTTCGCACACTCATCAACGCAGATGTCATTGAGGTGGAACCTATTGACAAGACGCTCAGGTACGAGGCAAACAACTATGCCATTGGTACTGAGCAGCTGAATAAGATAAAGAATAATCCTAATAGCGAAAGTAGTTATCCAGAAATAGAAATCTCTTTCCCTTATGGTGTGCCAGAGGGATGGGAAAGTAATGGTTCCTCCCCCTCTACGGGGGAGCTGGAGGGGGTCCGTAAATACACTACCATCATCATTGCCACTCCGCTCTGGTGGAGCCAGATGGCGAGCAACATGCAGACATTCCTCTTCAAATATGGTAATGAAATGGCTGGCAAGAATATAGGTCTTATTGTTAGCAGCCATAGCAGTAGTATCAGTGACGTGGAGGCAGATGCCAAACGGCTCATTCCCAATGGTAAGTTCTACGCTAAGAGTCTTTGGATAAATGCTTCGAAACATTCGCAGCGCAAAGCCCTCTTGGAGCAATGGCTGAAAGATGTAAATTTCAACGATAACTTTAACGATAACACTATGAATCTAAAAGTAAACAATAGCACATTGACAGTGAAGCTTGCAGACAATGCAGCAACAAAGGCATTGGTTGAACGATTGAAAGGTTGTGCGGTGACATACAATGCTCATGATTACGGTGGTTTTGAGAAGGTGGGTTCACTCGGCTTCTCGCTCCCTTCCAACGACACCTACATCACCACAGAGCCGGGCGACATCATGCTATACACCAGTAATCAGCTTTGCATTTTCTTCGACAGCAACTCATGGGAATACACACCTATTGGCAAGATTGAAGGAATGACCAAACAACAGCTGAAGGATGCCTTCGGAACAGGTGAGGTAAGCATCACGCTTTCTCTCGATAACTCTACAGGGATTGCATCCGTTTCTACGAATCAAGCAAAAGCGAACAGTATTTATTCCCTCAATGGACAGAAGCTCGCAGAGGTTCCTTCGAAGGGGGTGTATATTGAAGACGGAGTAAAGAAAGTAAAGTAATGAAGAAAATCATCACCTTTTTATTGCTTATGATTAGCATCACAACAAACGCCCAGAACGCTTACATTGGCGAAACTGAAGGAATTCAAAACTCTCCCCTCGGGGAGACGGAGGGGGGCTTAGTCAGAATCAGCGAAATAGAGGTTTATCCCGAATACCTCACGGAGTATCTGGAGTTTGCCCACGACGTAGGAGCTACATCGGTAAAGGAAGAACCAGGAGTCATCTGCATCTACCCAATGCAGCAACTTCGTAACGATTGC
>JAZUKC010000150.1:0-2766 GCA_045643065.1 Prevotella sp. | reverse complement strand
CACACTTTTGTCAAGACACACTTCTGGATCAAATGGCGGTATGTCATATACGGAAGAAGCCACTTTGTAGAATATGTTTATTCTTTTACAGACTACGTTTGCCTCTTCCGTATATATTGGTTCCTCAGAATTGTAAACGATATAGTATGTCCTATTCTCATCAAAGAAAAATCCTCTGGTACTCTAAAATCCCTCTAAGAAACATAAAAGCAGTATCATCCCGTTGGGATTCTTCCCTATGTATTCAGCAAAGTTATGCAGTTTGACAATTCGTGTGGGATGGTATCTCCAAAAAGAATGACTATACAGTTCATTGTTCTTTGCACTTTGAGAGTTTGATTTCATTAGCTCTGCTACTCCTGCAATCAAAGAATCTCGTTCAGGCTTTCTTGGTGTATGTAAGTTGCCAATTTCCATTTTTTGTACAAATTAGTGTTCATAGTTTACCATTGCCCGATCAAGCGCAATCTTCTTCTCTCCACCACGTGGACCAGCGATGTAGAAATCTACTGCCTTGACATTGCCAAGGGCAGAAACGAAGGCGCGACGTATGCGGGCGCACTTCTCGTTGATGGAATTGTTTGTCGGATCGGTTACATCGTCTATGCTCTTCTGCATAGCGGCAGTGGTACGGTAGTTCATCAGCGAACGGTATATCTCCATCAGTTCCTCGCGGTAGTCGGGAAGGAATGAGAAGTTGATGCCGTCCTCATGGCGCAGGAAGAGCAGATACACCGCCTTGTCTAATGGCGAGAGGCGTATCTCCTGCTCCGTTACCTCACCATCCTTCATGAGAAAGAACTTACCTCGCTTCGTTATCTGCAATCCCCACGTCGCTGAGTCTTCGGTCAAGGCATCCTGTATCTCTTGCTCCTTCAAACCCATCTTTGAGAGCTTCGTTTCACACTCATGGATGTAAGCCTCCATCTCGTTGATCTTCTGGCGAAGGTCTGCTATAACATCGTTACGCTCCAGGGCAAGGGATGTTTCGCGCTCATACTCCACCACAGCCTCCTGGTCACGAATATCCATATACTCCAGCACGTCGTTGAGCGTAGGGACAAGTCCGTCGTGGTCTATCTCAAACTGCGTGAAGTAATGATAACCGCCATGAGTCTCGTTGTATATGAAGAGCGAAGGGCGAAGATTCTCTGCCAGCACACGAGGTATGATGTAGTCCCTCATGTCGAAGTGGTCTATGAGTTCCGACTCTATATCATGTCGCTCATCATCGGAGAAGTACTCCCAGAACTCTGGTCGTTTCAGCATCTCAACGATAAGCGCGCCATAGTCAGCAGCGTAACCTTCCGGAACATTCAGCAGCGTGCTGATAAAGTCCTTGTAGTATTCTATGCGCCATCGCTCCACCTTGATGGTGTGGTTATGGTCAACATATATCACCTCGTCAGGATAAGGCGTGAAGGGCAAATCCATCTTAACTCTGATGCTCACCCCAAGTTCTTGGATATTTCTCATATTCTTAAAATCCATATAAACTTCATCCTCCAAATGCGCCATCAAAAGTCTCCCTTCAAGGGAGATTTAGAGGGTCCTTATATAAATATACTTCGGATATTCGCCCAATACGAAGAGCGTCACAGGGCAGATCCAGATAGTGTGGTTGAAACCTTCGAGCCCGTACACCTCGTAGGTAGAGCCGCCAAAGAGCGACATGTCTATCTGCTCACAGCGGAAGAAACGCTCATCGTTGTCATACTCAGCCAGCGGCTTGTCCGACTTCACCACTTCCACCTCCACGCGGTTACCATCCTTCAGAAGGAAGTCAAGCAGAAGGTCCGAACCTGCCACCATAGCAAGGTTAGCATGAGCACCAGTCCATGAAGGAAGGTCGATGTACCAACCACCATCCTCTTCCTTGACGAACGCCAGCTGATAGACGTTCCTGTTGCTTGTAGCCTCCTCGATGACACCACTGATGTACTGACCGATAACACTTGGGTTCTTAACAATGTTTGCAATCTTGTTCATAATCTTTGTAACAGTTTTTTTAGTTTAACAATTCGTTGTTTTTGAAATCTGTTGCAAAGGTACGACTATTTTGCTAAGGTTGTACACCTTTACAAGGTTGTAAGGAATGCGTCATGTATCAGATAAGAGGCCATGCATATAAAGAAGACAGTCCCTAAAAGTGAAACAAACGCTCATTGATTATATGTACAAAATTACTAAATATATCCCATCTACGCAAGCAAAAACTTTTTTTTTATTTTTCTGCAACAAAAAAATCACTTTGCCAGCAAAAGAAGCTGCCGACAAAGTGATACACTTAGAATACACATATAAGAGACAGGCGGGAGCCTGAGAATTTTCCTATTCCTGACTGATGGTCTTGATGAAGTCCATGAAGAGAGGATGTGGCGCAAGGACGGTGCTGGAATATTCCGGATGGAACTGCACACCGATATACCATTTGTTCTGAGGTACCTCCACTATCTCTACGAGGTCCGACTCAGGATTGCGACCTACGCACTGCATGCCAGCAGCCTCGTACTCCTTCTCATAAGCATTATTGAACTCATAACGATGACGGTGACGGGCACTGACAAGTTCCTCGCCGTAGATAGCATGTGTGTGACTGCCCTTTCTAACGATACAGTCGTATGCTCCGAGACGCATGGTACCACCAAGGTTCTTGATAGTCTTCTGCTCCTCCATGATGTCAATGACAGGATGTGTGGTAGCAGATAGCTCTGTACTGTTGGCATCGGTATAACCCAGCACGGTACGGGCAAACTCTATCACCAT
>JAZUKC010000149.1:0-21260 GCA_045643065.1 Prevotella sp. | reverse complement strand
GGGATATTGGCGCATAGCAACATGTCCTATTCTAAAGAGAGCCATAACGAATGAGGGGCTTGCAAGACAAGGCTACCCCTCGCTACAAGGCATCTACGCAAAATTGCATCGCAATTAAAGAACCGCCGTATGCCGAACGGCACGTACGGTGGTGTGAGAGGTCGGAAAACGAAAGTAGGAAGAAAACTACTTCGTTTTCCTCCTACTCGATGCCTTTTTTGTAACTTTGCACTCAGATTCGAAAACGAATGCTATCCCGGGTAGCATGAGTTGAAGAATTGCAGGTGAAATATTGCTGGCCAGCATTTTTACCTTATAAATAATAAACAGTCGGAGCTGCACGACTATAACCAGAGGGGCACAGTAGCTTAGTGAAAGCCTCTCACAATTTAAATTTAGATTTCAATATGAAAAAAATAATTGGAAGCAGCATTGCTTCATCCGCTTGCTCAGGAAGCAGCGGTTCAAAAAACCTTAAGACTTGGCGTAAGGCTATGAAGCTTTATCGCGACAGTCTGCTTAAGGACCTAAACATCCTTCTAGGAAGAAAGAAGAAGGATATGGAGTTAATTAACCTTCTCGTAGGAGAAATAGTAAAAACAAATAAAACCATAAACAAATGGAAACATTAAAGTATAAGAGAAACATAAAGCGAAGCAAGAGAATCTTCGCTCTGAGTTTCGAGGAGTTTGTAAAACTCCTTAACTCAGAAAAAGTAAGAAACATTACCAACTATTATCGCGACCATAGCAACAGCTATGCTAAGCGGTATAGTAAGAAGCGTGAATTGCCTGGTATCTACTGGCAGATTAAAACAGCTATGCCTACAGATAAAGGCATTAAAGGCGCACCAAGTGCTGTCTGCATTCTTGACATAGACTATATGCCAGATGTAGAGAACCTATATCAGAAGGTTATCAAGCCTCGCATTAAGGAGCTGGGCATTATCTTCGTCCAGAAGTCTGTTTCAGGCGAAGGGCTCCACATTGGCTTCCGCCGTAACCCAAAGCTCACTACCATAGCTGCCAATCAGCTGTGGATGGCTAACGAGCTGGGAGTGAAATGCTTCGACAAGTCAGTATCTGACTTAGGGCGAACATGGTTTGTGACTCCAATGGAAGACTGGTACTATTTAGACTTAATAGCAATTAACGAAATATTAAAAATTGATTATTATGGAAGAAAGAAGAAATAAATGGCGATTATATACTTGTTGACACCAAATATTATATAGGTATATTTATGCAAGTGTTACAAATTCACATTCATTTTTCGGATGTGGATTTTTGTTATTATTCCCTTACGGTTATAATGACTTTGTCGTTATTATTAATAGAGAGATAAAAGCAAATAAATTCAAATCAAAATGAGTTAGAAAACATATAATAGTTTAAGTCCTATTAAGGTTGAAAAGACCGATAAACTCGTTTCTATCAAGTTCCCAAAGGAGACAACATCTATTACGTCACTTGATACTACAAATCTTATTACAATAGACGTAATGAGTTGTAAGCGAGAAATAGTAGAAACGGTAAAAGAACAATACGGTAGTATTAGTAATGTAACACTATTAACACCACCTAATATGAACGAGATTTGGTACACAAGTTACGATGGAAGCACAATAACACCAACTACATATAATTCTAATCCATTCGGTACAACTTTAATCAGTAATACATACGAGAATGATAAAGGGGTAATGAAATTTGAAGATAATGTAACGTATATTGGACAAAATGCCCCCGTATTTTACACGAGTAATCTTAAAAGTATAATAATTCCTTCTTCCGTGACGAGTATTGGTAATAACGCATTTGTTGGTTGTAGTGGTCTAACCTCAATCAACATCCCCGATTCCGTGACGAGTATTGGGGGTGGCGCATTTAGTGGTTGTATAGGGTTAACAACTCCCATTATACATAAAAACATTGTTTATTGTGTCAACAATAATATGTTGGGTAACGGAACATTTAATATTCCTTCTTCCGTGACGAGTATTGGTGATGGCGCATTTTAGAATTGTAGCGGTCTAACCTCAATTACTATCCCCGATGGTGTGACGAGTATTGGTAATAACGCATTTTATGGTTGTAGCGGTCTAACCTCAATCACTATCCCCGATGGTGTGACGAGTATTGGTAATAACGCATTTTATGGTTGTAGTGGTCTAACCTCCATCATCATCCCCGATAGTGTGACGAGTATTGGTA
Organism: Prevotella sp.; assembly: GCA_045643065.1. Lineage (GTDB taxonomy): Bacteria > Bacteroidota > Bacteroidia > Bacteroidales > Bacteroidaceae > Prevotella. Next base: position 19,047 of record JAZUKC010000149.1, on the reverse strand, counting down.
ATAACGCATTTGTTGGTTGTAGTGGTCTAACCTCAATCACTATCCCCGATTCCGTGACGAGTATTGGGGGTGGCGTATTTGCAAGTTGTAGCGGTCTAACCTCGGTGACCATCCCCGATAGTGTGACGAGTATTGGTAATAGAGCATTTATTGATTGTAGTAGCCTAAAAATAATCAATGTTTCCGAAGGAAATACGGTGTATGATAGTCGTAACAACTGTAATGCGATAATTGAAACAGCAACAAATACACTTGTTCAAGGTTGTAAAATGACCACCATCCCCGATTCCGTGAAGAGTATTGGTAGTAGCGCATTTTATGGTTGTAGTGGTCTAACCTCAATAACCATCCCCGATAGTGTGACGAGTATTGGTAATAGCGCATTTAGTAGTTGTAGCGGTTTAACCTCAATCACTATCCCCGATAGTGTGACGAGTATTGGTGGGAGTGTATTTTAGGGTTGTAGCGGTCTAACCTCAATCACTATCCCCGATAGTGTGACGAGTATTGGTAATAACGCATTTTATGGTTGTAGTGGTCTAAATTCAATCACAATCCCCGATAGTGTGACGAGTATTGGTGATTATGTATTTTATAATTGTAGTGGTCTAACCTCAATCACTAACCCTAACTCCGTGACGAGTATTGGTGGTTACACATTTTAGGGTTGTAAAAGTCTAACATCAATCACTATCCCCGATAGCGTGACGAGTATTAAAAGTTAGGCGTTTTGTGATTGTAGCGGTCTAATCTCAATCGCCATCCCCGATAGCGTGACGAGTATTGGTGTGTGGGCATTTAGTGGTTGTGGCGGTCTAACCTCAATCACATTCAAAGGAACAACCGCTCAATGGAACGCAATAACAAAAAGTAGTAGTTGGAATAAGAACGTACCAACAACGTGTTAGGTTGTTTGTACGGATGGAACGATTTCTATTTGATGCAACACGATATAACATACAACAAAAGGACGATGGAATAACTAACCACCGTCCTTCTTTTATCGTCTTAAATCAAAGGAAAACGACCAAATCAAGCAATGTTTGAAAGACGAACGTCTTTGTAAGTGAAACGACCAACACAAGCACCGAAGATAAACTTGAAACGGTCACCTTCGCTCTCGTTTCTTGTGTTCCAACGGAAACACATCTCATCAATGTAACGTTGTAAGTAAACAACCGAAACGTGATGGTAAGTGCCACGAACCATTCCCTTGAAATGAGACCAAAAACCTTCAATGTTGTTGGTATGAACACCATTTCCATCCGAGAAATTGCCCTCACTATGATTACAAGCGTAATGAGGGAAACCGCAAGCGGAATGAAGATTCTTGTAAATAACACTTTCGTCCGTGAAAAGGACGGTGTCCTTATCACTAACAAATTGAGAAATCAAAGGAAAAATCGTGTCTCGTTTCGTGTTGTTGACTTTGAGAGCAACAACGTTTCCGTTCTCACGGCAAATCATACCGAAAATAGGAGTCTTGTTAGCACCGCCTTGTCCGTTAGGAATTTTCTTTGTTTCGTGTCGCCACTTGTTATCACCACCGAGATAAGCCTCATCCATTTCAACGTCACCATCAATGACAACACTATCGTTTTGAACGAACAAAGAACGTATCTTTTGAAGAACATTCCAAGCGGACTTTTGAGTGATGGAAAGGTCACGAGCAAGTTGACAAGAAGAAACACCCTTCTTGTTAGACGAATTAAGATAAATGGCAACGAACCACTTTGTAAGCGGTAACTTTGAGTTCTCAAATATCGTTCCGACCGTCACGTTGAAAGCACGTTTGCATTCACGATTCGGACACGAAAAACGTCCGTCCTCACAAGAATAACAATGATGCGCCCCACAATAAGGACAAACAACGTCATCACCCCAACGAGCCTCCGCAAGATACTTACGACACGTAATATCCGTGTCAAAGAAAGAAACGAGAGAAACGAGAGAGTCAAAACGAGAAAAATCAAGCATTTTAATGAGGCGGTTGATATGACAACCAACATCATATATATAGGAACATTCTAAAAAAGTTCAAAATAAAAATGCATTTTTATTCACATTTTGAGATTTGGTGTCAACAAGTATATAATCGCCAAATAAATCCCAAAAAACAGAGGTTACAGAGGAGGTGCTCAACGCACCTTCTCTCCCTACTGAGAATGAGAAAGCTTTGGCAACTCTTCGTCTGAACATGGGCGATGAGGTTGAGCCAGAGGAGTATATAATCGCTGTAGATGGCATTGGTATGTTCCCGCTATCCAATGTGTCCTTCATAAAAGGTCCTGCTGGCTGTGGCAAGACCGTGTTGGAGGCAATCTTCTGCTCGGTAATACTAAGTGAAGAGCCTATGTGGCGCCTTTCTTGCCCCTACAGGCATAAGCAGTATAAAGTATCAATAGTAGATACGGAGCAGGCTCCGTCTGACACTATGAACTCTATGCTTCTGCGAATAAAGAAGCTCTCTGGCCTCTCTGATGAGGTCTTGGAACAGCGACTGGAGGTATATCGTTTCCTCGGGCTTGACATCGAGGATATGAAGAAGCATCTTGAGTCTATTCTGAAATATCGTTATGTTGACGTAGTGTTTGTTGACGGACTCGCTGAGTTCATTGATAATCCGAACGAACAGGAAGAGAGTAAGGCGCTGTTGAAGTGGCTCAACTTCTTGGCTCAAGAGTATAATGTTGCTATCATTAGTGTCATACACACTAACCCAAGCGACCCTCAGGGGAAGATGTTTGGTGCCTTTGGCACTTATGCTAACCGTAAGGCTGCCAACGTAATACAAGTGTCGCAAGATAAAAATACGCACATTTTCAAGGTGCTGTCTTCTAAGTCTCGTCATCTACCTGTACCAACATGGAGCTTCAAATATGACGACAACGGCGAATTGGTTTCTGCCGATAAATGGGTTGCCAAAGCTGAGGCTGAGGCTGAAGATCGTGAGGCTGCCAAGAAGTTAAAAAAACTGTTGGATACAATAGGTCCAAGTCAAGCACTTGCCTATGATTATCTTCTCAGTTGTGGATGTAAGGCTAATAGGAAAGATGTTAGAAAGCATCTTGAGAATAACGGTGTTAAACATCCTACTGCTGACCGACATGTTAAAGTGTTCATTGAGAAGAACCTGATTCCTTACGATGAGGCAACGGATTCGTTCTATATCGAGAGCATTCCTTCTGATGAACCAGAGGGTATGTGGATTGATGATGTTGTTGAAATAGATGAAGAAACAGGTGAAATCTTAGAAGTTGACGAAGAAATTTAACAAACCGCACTATCTCATGCAGTGCTGAAAATGCTTGTCCACAGTCCACGTTGTCCACGCATATATATAGTGCGTGGACTTAGTGGACAATGGACAAAGCATTTTCATCTGCTGAGATAGTGGAAATAACAAATACAACAATGATAAATCACAGATACGAACTCTCAAAAAGTCCCAAGAAATATCGTTGCCCTGGGTGTGGTCAAATGACTTATACACCCTATATAGATATATACACAAACGAGGGAGTGGGCGAAGGCTGTGGATATTGCGATAGAATAAATCATTGCAAATATCATCTTCCTCCAAGGGAGTATTTTAAGACCCATCCAAGGCCCATTGCCTCTCATCCCTTCACTCCTAAGGTGCTCATTCCCAATAAGCCGAAACAGCTCTATACACACCCTGTAGAGCTTGTGGAACAGTACCATAACCCCAGCAGCACCTTCTGCTTTTGGTTGGCTAAGGTTGCACGGGAAAGAGGTATAGACATTGCTTTTGCTAAGCAGGCATATGAGGACTATCGCCTGGGTTGCACCTCAAATCGAGATGTTATCTTCTGGCAAATAGACATCAACGGTAAGGTCAGAGGGGGCAAGATTATGGGCTATGGCGAAGACGGGCATAGGACAGGGCAAACCTCGTGGGTACATTCCAAACTGAAAGCAATGGGGCAATTAACGAATAATTTTGAAGTAACGCAATGTTTCTTCGGCGAGCACCTCCTTGCCCAAAGGAAAGACGATACTGTATGCTTAGTAGAATCAGAGAAATCGGCTGTAGTGTTAGCAATGCTATTCCCTGAGTTTGTGTGGGTTGCATCATCTGGCTGTGGAGGCCTTTCGAGGGAAAAGCTTGAAGTGCTGAAGGATCGCCACGTTATTGTATATCCAGATAGTGGGGAATATAATAATTGGAAGCAGAAGATGAAGGAGTCTAACGTGCAGAACTACACTATGATGGATATGCTCGAAACCTACGAGCCGAACACTGATCTTGTAGATGTACTCATAGAAAACAAAAAACCTCTCCCCTAAAAAGGGAGAGGACTAGTTGTTTTTTGTTGGCAATGAAAAGAGATTAACCCTTAACGACGTCATTCTTTGCAGTCTCCTGGAAAGTAACACCCTCAAGCAGTGCTTGGGTACGCTTACCAGTAGCCATATTGACCTTGAATGCTGGCATGAAGTTAACACGAGCACCAACGATGTTTGAGTTGACAGAGAATTCACCAACTGAGTCAGCACCAGTGCTACGGATGCCTATTTTGAAAATTCCAAGGCCGTCCAATTTTACTGAATAACTCTCTTGTAATTTATCGGTCATGACCTCAACCAGTTCATCGAGAACAGCCTTTACATCGGACTTCTTCATCGAACAGTTCCTTTGTATGACCTCAGCGATGTCATTAGTGTTAAGTGTACCAACTGTGATAGCTCTGGCAAACCATTTGTTGTTTGCCTTGTCGGTGCGCTAATCCTTAAAATTTCGCACAATTTTGTGAAGTTTGAATAAAACAGACATAATATTTGTTAATTTAGAACAATTTTTATTTATTTAATAACTTAATGCAAAGGTACTCATTTTTCTTGAGAGACACAATCGCATAACAGCAAATGTTATACATTCACAACTTTTGTAGTAATGCTATTGCATATTTCAGAAAATGTATTATAATGCAATGTCTGGTTCATTCAATAGAAGTAGCACGCTCACTCGCTACTAATGGCCAGCCTACTTATATTGAATAGCAAGGTCAGTCAATACTATTAGCTGTAGGCAAAAGAATCCGTGTAATCCGTGTAATTCGTTGATCAACTACCCTACATGACATCGCCCACTATTTTGCGGTTATGCTTGCGGCACCGTCTTTCGTTGGTTATGCGGCTTTTGATGTTGCTTCTTTGGAGCTGGTTTCTTGCCTGAACCATAATTCTTTGCTCCTCTTTTGCCACCTTTCTTCTTTCCGCCACGAGTTGGTTTCCTGCCTCCTTTTGATGGACGCACCTTACCTCCCGCAGCATAGTCAGGTCCTTGGTCAATTCCTTCGGGCATAGGGTTCTTCAATACCTCACGTTCAAGGAATCTCTCTATCATCTTGAAGTAGTAGATGTCCTCTTCAGAGACAAACGTAATGGCACGTCCGTCACGCTGTGCACGTGCTGTACGACCTATGCGGTGAACGTAATCTTCAGCATCATGAGGCACATCATAGTTGATGACCATATAGATATCGTCAATGTCTATGCCACGTGAGACGATGTCAGTCGCTATGAGTACATTAATCTGTCCTGACTTAAAACGGAACATGATGTCGTCACGCTCGGCCTGTGAGAGATCAGAATGCATTGCACCACAGTTTATGTTCATCTTCTTCAGTTTGGATGTAATGTCCTTAACCTTTGTCTTCTTGCCAGAGAAGATAATGACACGCTCAAGATCTCCCTGCTTGAAGATGCTCTCTATGATGCGAAGCTTCTGCGGTTCGTAGCAGACATACGCTGACTGTTGTATCTTTTCTGCTGGCTTTGATACTGCAATCTTTACCTCAACAGGATTCTTCAGTATGGACTTTGCCAACTGCTCAATCTTCTCAGGCATTGTGGCAGAAAACATGATTGTCTGACAAGTCTTTGGAAGTTCTGCTGCTATCTTCAGAATATCCTCAGAGAAACCCATGTCAAGCATACGGTCGGCTTCGTCAAGGATAAAGAATGAGCAGCGTGAAAGGTCAAGGTTGCCGATGTTAAGGTGCGAGATAAGTCGTCCAGGTGTAGCAATAAGCACACCTGCACCAGCACGCATCGCCTTTACTTCAGCATCGAAGCGGTTGCCGTCATTGCCTCCATAGACAGGTATGGAGGAGATGTTGTCAAGGTAGTAGCCAAAACCTTGCATGGCTTGGTCTATTTGCTGAGCCAGTTCTCGAGTAGGAGACATGATGACGCAGTTTATGGCATCGTGTGGAAACTCATGCACTCCGTCCTCTGCAACAGGGAAATCAGCCATGCGCTCTTTGTCACCACGTGTGTTAGGAGCATAGCATCCGTCGTCCAGCAAAGAGAGAACGGGTAGGAGATAGGCAGCAGTTTTGCCAGTACCAGTCTGCGCAACGCCAAGGATGTCGTTGCCTTCAAGTATCTGCGGAATACATTTCTCTTGTATTGGGGTGCATTCCTCGAACTGCATGTCATACAGAGCATCGAGGATATTGTAGGATAAATCTAAATCTTCAAATTGTGTCATATCAACGTTTTAAGTTCTACTTTCAATTTCTACTTTACCGTCACGTCTTCAGGAGCATAGATGGCTCTGTACTCAGGTGCGTAAGTACAGGTTACTGTGCATGAACCCTGACGGTATATACCGCTACGGTCAACGTAGTAGTCGGTCTCGATGATGTGCGTACCTTTTGCCAACTGGTCGAAGAAATACTCCGTGTTGTTGTCGTGGGTAACACGATAGTAACCAGAGTATGAACCACGTGCTGTGCCAGCAGCTATTGCGCTACTGTAGCCACTCATCTGATTAACAGGTTCAAGACATGCAGCACGATTGTCAGTTACTTCTACATAGTCATAATCACGGTCAGCATCAATGGTTATGCGGATGGTAACACGGTCGCCAACAGATAGGAATGGCTTATCAGTGATTATCTCACGACGCACCTTGAAACCACTGCCCATGGTCTTAAGAGATGTCAGTGGAGCACGCTGACTGACAAAGACAGCTCCCCATGATGTACCCTCCGACTGCTTGTCAACCTTCAATGTCTTGGCATCTGTTACAGTAATCAGCGAGTCACTCATTATCTCCTTATCGTCAAGCAGTATCGAATACTTGCCATCATCGTTAAGAGAATCAGTCGGCTGATAGCTTTCTCCCAACAAGAAAGCATAGACAGCGTCAGCAGTATTGATTGAATTATCCCACTGCTGGGTACGCTTCTCATGCAGCAACCAACGCTTCATCTCCTCAACTGTGGTCGTATCCTGAGGTTCAACAATGCGCATAGCCTCAATGGCTGCTACCTCTGACGGAATGCGATAGTTACGCCATGAGTAGTAAGCATTAGGCGAATCGTAGTAACGGCCTGCCTCTTCGGTGCAAACGCTGTACTGCTTCATGCTCTCAAGATGCTCAAGTGCCTTCTTTTTCCTGCCGTAGTAAGAAAGCAACGCAGCCGAATGAGCCTTGCCATAGATAGTCATCTCAGGCGATGCTTTCTCCATAAGTCCAAGCAGATAGTCAACATCCTTCTTGTTCTTTGAAAGGATAGAGATGGCTTTTGCATTGTTGCTGTTCTTACCCAAAGCAAAGATGTAAAGCACATCGGTACATATCTCCGATGGATGGAACTTTCTCTTCGGATATTCCTTCTGCAGTTTGCGCAGGTCCTTTGCTTCGTCAGTAATGACATTCTTTATATATGGCAACACATTTGTGAGCATCTTGGTAGTTTTCTCGCTACTTGCGCCTTGCATCTCAAGACGTGCAAGCAGACGAGCAACAACTACTGATGTGCAAACCGAGCCTCGCATGCCTTGCCACCAAGGCCAAGAACCATTGCTAAGCTGCAGATCACCGAGTTCTTTGATGAGCTTAGTGTTAAGCGTATCGCCACTGTGGAACAGCGAACTAACGTAAACGGCAGATGCTATTGACATTGCATCCTTGCGCTCAGGGTGGGTAACGGAAGGGATAGCATCGACAATCATCTGTACGGCTTGTGGCACATACTTGACGGTGAGAGTGCGTTCTGTCGAGTCATCGAAGAACAAATCGCTGATATCCTTTATGTAAGAACCAGGACGATGCTGGGTAAACGCACGGGATGTGGTAACGAGTTGTGTTGCTGGAAGCACAGGGATGTAGTGCTGTTCGCCGTCTGAAGAGCCATCAGTGGCAGTTGCTGCAATGCGGAATACAAGCAACGAGTCGCAATCAATGGCAGGCGATGCAAATTCAACAGCAGTCGTACCCTCAGCATCTATGTTTACCTTCTCCGTCTTCTGCCATACGATAGCATTCGTTTCAGGTATGAGAAGCTGCATTACGACATCAGCCTGCATTGCCTTCTGGGTAGTATTGCTGACTGTAGCAGCAAAGATAGAGCGGTCACTCTGGCGCAGGAAGCGTGGTGCATTAGGCTTTACGATGATGTCTTTCTTTGCCACACACGTTGTGTCGAGCATCGAATAGCGCATCTTTTCATCATGAACAAGTCCTAAAAGACGCCACGTTGTCATCGTCTCTGGCATCTGGAATGACAAGCAGATGTTACCGTCTTCGTCGGAATGTAGTGAATGATTGAAGTATGCAGTCTCGTTAAGATTGGTCCTTACAAATGCTGAAAGGTCAACTTCTTTCTCTTTTGGCGCAGCAGAAACAGAGTCAGAGGCGACGGAATTGTAGCTCTTTTCTTTGCTATTTAGTGCTACAGACTTTTCAACGACAGCCATTTCTGACATGACCATTGGAGCAGCTCCTGATTCAAGTATCCTGCCTTTTCGCAACATTCTTGTGCCACCACCAACATAACGAGGATAGAACGAATAGTATGGAAGCATTTCTTCACGCAGTGTAGCAAAGTAGAATCTGTTCCTTTCGTCCAGTCTTTTGACGTTTTCTGAACCGTGTGTGCTTGCTCCTTCGTTCATAAGGTGACTCCAATATGCGCTGTATGAGAAGCTGTTCTGTATCACATTAATCCACCAGTTGGCAGGAACGAGAGCGTCAAGACTCTTGTCGTAGATAGTAGCGGTAAGGGTTGCTAAGGTTTTCTCGTTCTCCTTACCCACCTTAAGACTCCATGTCTCCATGCTTCCTGGTTGAGTTCGGTCGCGGAATGTTGTCCACTTGACAGGCAACTTAAGGTCAGGCTGAGGACGAAGCACTGTCTCTGTGAATGTATGAAGCTTACCATCCATCACCCATGCGTAGGTGAGATAGAGAGCGTTTCCATATTCTGGTTTATAGGTAAACTGTCGCTTGTACTCTGAGACAAACTCAACGCGACTGCTTTCAAGAATCTTTCCTTCTGCCATAATCATGTAGTAGGCGTATGTCTTGGCAGGTTTAGCGTTACGCATGGTAAAGGTCAGCTTGTCACCATTAGCTGAGAACGCTTTTGCGGACAGTTCAAACTCTGGCTTTGTCTTGTCAGAATTCTCTTTCTCTATCTTTTTGTTCTTGCTTGAGTGGCATGCCATGATGCGGAGAGTCTTCTCATGCGACTCGCCAGATTTGTCCGTTACCTTTACGTTGATGATAAAAGCATAACGCATACGGCTCTTCTCTGGAAGTGAGAGAGTTAGCGGAACGGTTACCTTACCGTTAGCATCTGTCGTTGTTGTTACTGCCGAAGCAATGGTACGTTGCTCTGTTGGGTCGTCATAGTAGTATCGCCACCATGCCCACATGTCACTCTCACGATGGATAGAGTAGGTTACTTCTGCATCTTGCACAGGTATCTGCGAATAGGTGTTTGCCTTGAATACGACGTCAATAGTAGGCGTTTCGCCCTTTTCGTCATATTCAATCACGTCGTCATACTTATCTGCATCAACAACGTTAACCTCAAACGTAGGACGCTTGTACTCTTCTATACGGACAGAAGAAGATGCGTTTTCGCAATAGATTGTATATGAACCATTCTTGCCGTCAGTAGGAATAGCAAATTCAAATGCTCCGTTACCCATGTTGTCGGTAGTAACATTGACAGATGCAATGTTCTTCGACTCAGCATTATACAATGCCACTTTCGTTGTGTAGTTAGGCACAACATGGATGCTGTCAGTGTCCTTGGAATTATGAACGATAATGCTTCCCTTGATGGTTTGCCCTGGGCGATAGATTGTTCGGTCGGTAAAGAGCGTTACGATGTTTCTGCTATGGATGTCCTTTGAATACTGGAAGTAAGTGCCGAAACTTCTTTTCTGAAAGGCAACATCCTTCTTTGTGCTTACCCAAATTTCATCGTAGGTGTCAGTCTCGGTGACGTTCAGTTCGCCATTTGCATCAGTTGTCAGTCGCTTTATTGTCGGATCCTTACGCCAGTTGTTCTTAATGAGTTCGACATTAGCATTAGCGATTGGCGCACCAGTATCTTTTGACACCACAATAACGCGACTCTTTGTTCGCTTTTCAGTGCCAATGGTGAGCAGGGTGATACCAGTATGATAAAGCATAGCATGGCAAGAAATCTTGTCGTTAAATGCCTTGACGATGTAAACGCCATAAGGTAGTTCTGGCATTTTGAGCGTATCCTTATGCGTCTGCCATACAGGACGGTCGTAAGAGACATTTATTGTATGTACAAACCCTGTTGCCAGCGAGCATGCTTTCTTGTAGGTATCTTCGTTATAAAGATAGAAATGATCCTTGCCAGTTGCCTTAATCTGCATGAATTCAATCTTCAGATCCTTCACGTTCTTAATGCCTGAAAGCACAATCTCCTTGTCAACATCCAACGAGAAACGCGAACTGATAAGCGTAGTCAGAGCGTTTCGCAGAACGTTGCAATAGGCATCGTTGTTCGTCTTCTTAGCAATGACGTCGTATTTTGCAACGGCATCGACAAGATACTGATAGACAGTTTGTTCTGATACGTCGCTATCATCTTTCAGAGTCTTATAGTATTCGTAGGCGAAGAGTGCCGATTCTGGACAGTCGGCAAACATTTCCATGCTTTCATTAAGCATCTTTCGCTTGTTCGTTATGCCCAAATCGTCATCCGTAAACGCGTACTGATTGACAAGATTCAATTGTTCTATACAGGCAGCAGTCCTGTTTCCGTGATTCATATAGTAATCACGAAGGAATTGATAGCGTTCTGCTTCATGACCAATCAGACTCAACAAGTCGTTGTTGAAGATACGGTCATCGTAGTTCTGCGATACCATTCGCTTGTAAGCGCTTATCTTTGTCGCTGCCAGAATGTCTGGATTGCGCAAGGCAAGGTCGTAGTACTCACTTGAAGTAAGCACCTTTTCGCTGCTATCTTCTGGCAGTTTGGCAAGGTCGCATATTCTGCCTAACACTGTGTTATATACAGCAGCAAGCGTCGCATCTATGCCTTCGGCCTCCACAGCTTGCACCTTCAGTCGGTTGATGGCATTGGTAAGCGAATCAGGTGTTACCTCTGACTCAATGCGGGCATGATATATCTGAGCGGCAAGCAGTTCGCCATAGTCCTTCTGCGACTGTGCCTTGTCTGCTATCTTCTCAAGAATAGACATCGCAGTCTTAGGATGATCTCTGTCCAAAGCATCGTCGAGTTCCTTCCAAAGGTCATTATAATCGTTTGCAAAGATATTTAGAAAATTGATCATACTTAATGCTAATAATGCTATTTTTTTCATGTTGATGATATCTTATGTTATATTCTATTGTGTCTTCTGCTCAAAGAAGGTGTCCAGTTTATTTCTTTACGACCTTCTTACCGTCCTTAACATAGATGCCATTAGGCAGAGTCTGCAGTTCGTTACCCATGTATCGGCCGTCGAGAGTGAATATTCTGTTGCTTGAAACATCTGCATTCTCAATGCCATCGATGCCTGTACTCCAGATGTCAGCCTTACGGAACCAGAACGTGATGCTACTGTCATCGTTGACTTTTATGTCCGTAATAGGGTAGAGTTCGCCCATATCCTTGCCTGTTACAGGCTTTGTATAGTTCCTGTAGTCAGTTATTTCGGTTACGTTTCCGTTACCAGGATAAGGGTCACATGCTTCGCTATTGCGGAATATCGCTACCTCAGTGTTGTACTGTGCCTGCGTAGTTGCAAGACTGTAATTATACGAACCGTATATCTCTCCGTCTGCTGGGAGCAGCGTAATGCGTGGTTGACCTCCGTGATTTTTATTTGGTACGGATGACGTCGCAGTTGAGGAATATCCGTTGATGTGCGTAATAATGAGGCCTGCAGGTTCGTTCATCTTGAGATATTTTACCCATAAGTACTCGTTCCACCCATTAGTCGTGAAGTTTTCTATGACGTAATACTCGTTAGGGTTCGCCGGATTGACCACCTTGCATGCACCAAGGAAACCATCATCCGTATTGCCTTCGTAGTCAAACGGATAGACTTTAACCTGCTGGGGCTCAGTAATCACAGGGATTGGGTCTATCCATCCCATGTCTTCCTTCTCCCATGCGCTGTACTGACAAGGCCAAATACTGGCAGCAATGTTCTCTCCTCCGTCCATCAAGTCCCAATCCTCAGGTCCGCAGTTGTTGAAATAATCCTTGTTTGTAGTGGACCAATAGAGGTCAGGAAGACCGAGTCCGTGGCTCATCTCGTGACAGAGGACTCCAATGCCGGCACGTATCAGTTTACCACCATTGAAATAATCAGGCGTCAGTTCGTTTGACATGCCTGCCACGCGCACTTCCTTACCGCTCAGCATACCCTTGTATCCGAACGAGCAATAAGGCCAGATGTCGGTATTGTCATTGCTTATGTTCTGACCAGTTCCTGCGAATAGCACGTACAACAAGTCTATCTGACCATCGTTGTTGCTATCAAAAGAACTGAAATCCTCACCTGACTGAGCAGCCATTGCAATCACTTCGTACAACGCAGTATAGCCATACTGGTCGTTTTTCGTAACTTGGTCATGGTTCAACGAAATCTTGTAAGGTCCGTAGAGGACAAACTCAAAATCGAGTTTGCCGTGGCTGGCATCGAGGAAATATTGCCTTACGGAGCCGTAGCCGTATGAACGGGTGTTAACGGAGTATCTGGAAGTCTCGGTACCATTAAAGTATTCGTCAAATTCGGCTATGAGTTCGTCGCCCTGATGAACAAAACTCTTGTCGGCATATTCCATGAGAAATATTGGCACTCGCACCTTTCCTGAGTGTGGACAGCGGTTAGCTACAGGGTATCCGCTTGCTTTCTTCAGCTCTTTCTGCCCAGAGTCAGCGACATTGAAGAAGTAACTCTTGTTCTGACTCTTTACTGCTTGAATCTCAACCTCGTTTCTCTTGTCAATGTTATGAGCAAGAATGCCAGTGCTATTGAGCGTTCCGTCTGGCGCAATCTGTGCCACATAGTATGCCGAACCGTCATTATACAGCATCACACCATCCATGGTCTGATACCAATGCTGATGCTCGTCGCCCAGTAGTCTGACCATTATCGTTGTACCGTCAGGTTGCTTTACTGCTCTTGGTATGCCACTTGCTTTTGCTGCGTTTGCAGAGATGCTAATCATAGTAAGCATTGCTACAAGACAAAAAAACTTCTTCATCGTCTGTTTTCGTTATGTAATAATTATTTCGTTTAGGGGCGATTGAGTTATTATATTGCGTTAAATGCGAATCTTTCTGCCTTTACTTACGTAAATGCCATGAGGGAGTGAGGTCTTGTCCTTGCCTGCATAGCGTCCGTCGATGGTGTAGAACGCATCGCAGGTCTTGTCAGCTTCTATTTCGAAGATGCCATCTTCAACTCCACCCATGAACTTGAAAGAGATGCTACGGTCGCTGTTTACGGTGATATCTGTTATTGGATATCGCTCGCCGATGTCATGAAAATCGCTGTAGTTACCATACTTCCTTATCTCCGTAACATTCTGAGAACCAGGGTAAGGATCGCCTTTGGCATCCTCGTAGAACATATTCAGCGATATCAACTGCTTCTGACCTTGATACCAGCATGTCTTACCTATCGAGTATTCCGCAAGGATGAACCCGTCTGCTGGTAGTATGGTGATTTTCGGTTTCTTATATGTGTTGTTTGGAGACATATTGGTTGCCTGTCCAGATGTTCCTTTTACGTGAAAGACGATGAGTCCCGGCTCGTTCGGGTTCAACTCAAGATAGTATCTCCAGTAGAAGTAATTCCAGCTGTTGTGAGAACACATGAAGTTCTCTATGACGTAGTATTCGTCCGTGTCTCCTGGGTTCTTTATGACACATGCAGTACCCCTTCCTTCAGGATCGTCAAGCGGATACAACGTGACATTCTCTGGTTGGTTGAGTTCCTTGAGTTCAAGCCACCCCATAGCCTCCTTCTCCCATGCCGTATATTGCACTGGCCACAGGCCATTGAAGATATTTTCGCCACCGTCCATAATGTCCCAAAGCTCTGGACCGCAGTTGTTGTAGTCAGGCAATCCGTGGCTATCAATAGGCGCATCGTCCTTTGTCCAGTAAAGGTCGGGCATTCCCAAGCCGTGGCTCATCTCATGAACAAACACGCCAATACCTGATCTTATTGTTCCGTTCTCCTTTGATGGGTCATCTGCTAATTCGTTAGATATGCCCATAAGCTTTATTGACATTCGGTCAGCTGTGTAGTTGCAGCCTGTGCAATGAGGCCAGACGGCATCGTCATGGTCTCCGGTATTGGCTCCGAAACCTGCATAAACGACATAGACGAGGTCAACGTTTCCGTTGCCTTTGCTACAGTATCGTGTAAAGTCTATATCGTCATCTGCCGCTTTGATGGCTTCGTTCTTCAGCTGAATTGACGCACTTAGGCCATGAGTGTTACCGTAAACGTCATGGTTATTGGCAGCTGTGTAAGGACCATAGAAATCAAACTCCGGAGCGAACTGGCCCTGGCTTGCTTCGAGGAAGTACTGCCTTGCTGAGCCATAGCCCTTGAGGTATGATTCGTTTTCGAAACTTAATGGGTTGACTTCGTCGCTATTGAAGAACTCATTCATCTTTTTCAGCAGTTCCTCTTTAGGCAAAGAGAACTTCAAGTCAGGGTATTCCATCAGGATGACAGGTATCTTTATCTTGCCCATGTGTGGACAATAGTGTGACAAGGGATAGCCACTCGCCTTCTTCATTGGCGTATTCTGTCCGTTGTCTTCCATGAAAAACAACTGACGGTTCTGCTGCTTTGCCTTCAGTTGCTCCGCTTCGCCTCTGCTGTCAAGGTTATGAGCGAGCATTCCGGTGCTGATAAGTTGACCGTCATTCGTAGCTTCTGCGATGTAGTAAGCCTTGTCCTTACGCACGAGAAGAACGCCATCGAGAGTCTGATACCAATTCTTATGTTCGTCGCCAAGTAGGCGTACCATTATCGTTGTGCCGTCCGGTTGAACCGAAGCGAATGGTTTACCCGATGCTTTCGCTGCCTTGGCAGGGGCACAGATGCAAAACATCAGTATGAATGCGTATAGTATTCTTGTTTTCATATTATAATGTTCGTATATACAAGTGCAAAGATATGAAAAATAATTAAGATATACAAATTATGTTCACAATATTTCTGAATTTCATGTTTTATTTATAACTTTGCAACAGTTTTTTGCATAAGGAATATCCATAAAATAGCATCAAAATATGAGAATAAACATTATCGCAGCCGTGGCAGATAACATGGCCATAGGCAACAAGAATAAGTTGATTTATTGGTTGCCGGATGACTTGAAGCGTTTCAGGCAACTTACTACAGGTCATACGATTATCATGGGACGCAACACGTACCTTTCTTTACCGAAAGGAGCACTCCCTAACCGTCGTAATGTTGTCCTTTCAACATCCGTAACAGAGCTTCCGGGATGCGATGTTTATGCTTCTCTCGACGATGCTCTCAACCATTGCTCTCCTGACGAGGATATTTACATTATTGGAGGAGCATCGGTTTACAAGCAAGCCATCGGCATTGCCGACCGTCTTTGCCTAACGGAAGTGTTTGATACGCCAGCAGAAGCCGACACGTTCTTTCCTGATTTCAATGACGAATGGAAGGAAGTATGGGCAGAAGAACATGCCATAGACGAACGACATGCCCACCGTTTCCGTTTCGTGGATTACGAAAAGGCGTAGGGTAGGGTATTGATTGACGATGCATTTCGTAGTGTTTTATCATGCGAAATGCATCGTTTTGTATTGTAATTACTGAGTCTTTACATTGTAATTACTCAGTCTTTACACTGTAATTACTGAGTCTTTACATTGTAATTACTGAGTCTTTACAACACGAATCAATACGAATCGCATCATAATTCCTATTGATTGACATCGTCAAAAGCACCAAGTAGCACCATCAGAAGCACCAAGTAACCGCGTCAGAAGCATTGAGTAGCAACGCCAAAAATTCAACCGTACAGGTTGTTAAATGTCTTTTATATTAATAATAATGTATTTTGTTGGCAAAAGTTTTTGTCAATTCAGAGATTTTTTGTAATTTTGCACCGAATTTCAAAAAGCTTTCTGAATAGATTATGAATATTTCTTATAAATGGCTTAAAGAGTATGTGGATTTTGAACTCACTCCAGAGGAAGTGTGCGCAGCATTGACATCCACAGGACTCGAAGTTGATGCCCTTGAAGAAGTACAGACTATCAAGGGCGGCCTGAAAGGCCTCTATGTAGGTAAGGTGCTTACCTGTGAAATGCATCCTAATTCCGACCATCTTCATGTTACTACCGTTGACCTCGGCAAGGGTGAGCCACAGCAGATTGTTTGTGGTGCTCCTAACGTTGCTGCAGGGCAGAAGGTAATCGTTGCCGACCTCGGTTGCGTGCTGTATGATGGCGACAAGGAGTTCGTTATAAAGAAGTCTAAGCTTCGCGGCGTAGAGTCTAACGGCATGATTTGTGCCGAGGACGAGATTGGTGTTGGTACAAGTCACGATGGTATCATCGTTCTTCCTGAGGACGCTCCTGTCGGTCAGCCTGCTGCTGAGTATTACAACCTGGAGAGCGACTGGCTCATTGAGGTTGACATTACAGCAAACCGTGCTGATGCTCTCAGCCACTACGGCGTGGCTCGCGACCTGAATGCATGGCTCGTACGTCAGGGTAAGCCTTCTACATTGCGCCGTCCTTCATGCGATGAGTTCAAGGTAGATGACAACGCTCTGCCTATCGATGTCACTATCGAGAACACCGAGGCATGCAAGCGCTATGCTTGTGTGTCGCTGACTGGTGTTGAGGTAAAGGAGTCTCCTGACTGGTTGAAGGATAAACTGAACATTATCGGTCTCCGACCAATCAACAATATCGTTGATATCACTAACTACGTGATGATGGCTTACGGTCAGCCACTCCACTGCTTCGATGCAGATATGGTAACCGGCAACCACATCATCGTAAAGGATAAGAACGAAGGCAAGAAGTTTGTTACTCTCGATGGTGAGGAGCATACTCTTGGCGAGCATGACCTTGCAATCTGCAACACAGAGGAGCCAATGTGTATCGCTGGCGTCTTTGGTGGCAAGGGTTCAGGCACATACGAGTCAACAAAGAACGTAGTCCTTGAATCAGCTTACTTCCATCCTACTTGGATTCGTAAGTCAGCACGCCGTCATGGTCTCTCTACAGATGCTTCTTTCCGCTTCGAGCGTGGCATCGATCCAGAGGGAACAATCTATGCTCTGAAGCAGGCAGCAATTCTTTGCAAGCAGCTTGCTGGCGGCAAGGTGTCAATGGAGATACGCGATGAGTACCCAACAGAGGTGCCTGCTGCTAAGGTTTCCCTGAAGTACGACTACGTGGACAACCTCATTGGTAAGAAGATAGGCAACGATACAATCAAGAGCATTGTCGAGTCGCTTGAGATGAAGATTGAGAGCGAGACAGCAGAAGGACTTGAACTTGTTGTCCCAGCATACCGAGTGGATGTTCAGCGTCCTTGCGATGTGGTTGAGGATATCCTTCGTATATATGGATATAATAATGTAGAGATACCTACTCAGCTTAAGTCTTCGCTTGTTATAAAGGGTGAAGAGGACAAGAAGCACAAGATGCTGAACCTTGTTTCAGAGCAGTTGGTAGGTGCAGGATTCCGTGAAATTCTTTGCAACTCTCTCACAAAGGCTGCATATTACGACGGTTTGGAGAGCATTCCATCAGAGTCGCTCGTGGCAATCATGAACCCTCTTTCTTCTGACCTTAACGTAATGCGTGGTTCGTTGCTCTTTGGTGGTCTTGAATCTATTGTACGCAATGCTAACCGTAAGTTCCCTAACCTTAAGTTCTTTGAGGTAGGACATTGCTATGCTTATGACAAAGAGAAGCAGAACGATGAGGAACCAATGAAGGCATACAAGGAAGAAGAGCATGTAGGTCTGTGGATTACGGGCAAGCGCGTCTCTGGTTCATGGGCTCATGCAGACGAGATGACATCGTTCTACGAGCTCCGTGCATGTGTTGACAACATCTTCGCTCGTGTCGGTCTTACTCCACAGATGACCGTAATAGAGCACAGCAATTCCGATCTCTTTAGCGCTGCGTTGAAGGTTATGACACGTGGTGGCAAGGTTATTGCAGAGATGGGTATCGTAAGCAAGAAGATTCAGAAGAAGTTCGACATACAGAATGAGGTTTACTTTGCTGACATCAACTGGGCACAGCTCTGCAAGGCAGTAAAGAAGCATGCCGTTCATTATCAGGAAGTGAGCAAGTTCCCAGCCGTTAGTCGTGACCTCTCTCTGCTCATCGACTCTACAACAGAATTTGCTGAGATAGAGCGCATTGCACGTAACACAGAGAAGAAGCTTCTGAAGTCAGTAGAGCTCTTCGATGTTTACGAGGGCAAGAATCTCCCTGCCGGCAAGAAGTCATACGCAGTCAACTTCATTCTCCAGGATCCAGAAAAGACATTAAATGACAAAGCGATTGATGCCATCATGAACAAGCTCATCATGAACATCAAAAAACAGCTTGGTGCAGAATTAAGATAATTTGATATATAGATAAATAGTAAATTGTAAATAGTTAAATAGTAGATAAAAATGGGAAGAGCATTTGAATATCGCAAGGCCACCAAGATGAAGCGTTGGGGCCACATGGCAAAGACATT
>JAZUKC010000148.1:0-35167 GCA_045643065.1 Prevotella sp. | reverse complement strand
TCTGTAATTAAGGTGTACACAAAGACACAGAGAACACAGAGTTTTTTTTGTTAATTAAAACTTTTTACATAAAATCTTTGTGCCCTTCGTGTCTTTGTGTACTAAATTGAAAGCAGCTTGACTTTTTGTAGTGGACTCATTCTTTATTTTTTTTTAGAATCTTACAACCTTCTTGCCCTTCTTCACTACGATACCCTTGGCATCAGCATTTACACGCTGACCAGCGAGATTGTAGGTGGCAGAAGACTGATTGTCTGCAGTTATTGGTTCTATGCCGGCAATCTCGTCAAGCGGATTGACAGTTATGACGTTTGATTTACCTGACGAACCAGTCTCATACTCTACTATAATATAGATAGGTGTTTCTATGTTCTTGTATGGATTGCCGTTGCTGTCCCACAAAGACACCTCAAACGGTGCAATTCTCAGCACAAAGGATGTTGCATCGCTCTCACTTAATGTCACAAAGACATCCTTTCCGTATGCGGTGCTGTCGTAGAATATCTTGAACGACTTGATGGCAGCATGTCCCTCTGGCACTGTCCATGTGAGTGGGATGTTGCAGAACTCACGCTTCATGCCGTCGTCGGCAGTCTCGTTGGTGAGGAAACACTTGCCAACGGCGAGGTCGGTGATGGCATACTTTGTATCATCGGTAATGTTGAGGCATACCGACTCAGAAACATTCCGTCTTACACGGCTAAAGACAGGTTGTACCCAAAACTCCCTGTTTCCAGTAGGAACAACCAGTTCGATAGACGTCTTCTTTGTCTCCTTGTAAGTCTGGTTGTAGGTCACAACGTATGAGTTAGCACCTTCTACTGCATCCCATGAAAGAGACACCTTGCCATTGACGGTCTCGCCTACAAAGTTCTTTGGAGCATAGTGAAAACCGTCCATGTCGCCGTAGTAGTATGTCTCCTCCTCCGTGTCCTTGCGGTATGGAGTAGTCTTATACACCTTGATGTCGCCATTTGTCTGATAGCTTATCTCCTCAGTCTTGTATGTGTTCCAGGTTTCCCTTGTGTCAACATCGTTCTGCTTAGTAACAATCTTTGTTACGTTGCCGTTGCTGTTTTTGGTCAGTGTGGCTTTGTAGTTATACCACTTTTCATCGTTGAAATACTCGTCATATTCCACGGCGATGTCACCATCGTATTTGTTATAGACAAAGACGTCGCGGTCGTAAGTGTCGGTACCATACTTAGGCAGGAACTTGCAGAGTTGGCTGATATTGCCTTCAGCGTTATACTCGTATGTCTCATACCCCATGTATGTATAGTCCTTGTTTGCCTCAACCCAGCTATAGTTGTGACGCTCCACCAGACGCCCGTCTTCATCGTATTTATAGATGTAGCGCATAGACTGGCGCTGTCTCATGACGAGGCGGTCGTTTGCGTCATAGTAGTAGTGGCACGTGTCCCTGGTCACCTCACCCGTTGTCTTATCCTTGATAGGCGTTATTGTCATGATGATCTTGTGACTTTCGGTCTCGTTAGTGATACCAGCGTTGGCAGTCAGCGAGACAGCCAGCAGTAGTAAAGGAAGTAAAAATTTTTTCATATCTTCTATGTATAGTTAGTTACATTTGCATGCAAAGTTACACCTTTTTCCTGATAATTGCAACATAAATGAAAAAAATAACATATAAATACGACCACATTTCCTATAAAAAGAAAGAAAACGCATCGTAAATAGTGCTTTTCTGTCATAATTCCACATCAGTTACCGTTTTTTTTATTACCTTTGCAACGTCATAAACCAATGCAAACATTTTTATTCAATGAACAAATTCCGCTACATATTCTTATTCTTCTCTCTCATTATTTCCTGCCATACCTTCGGACAGGCCATCCAAACCAATTTTGACAGCAAGATAATCTACACGGATTCCCTTAATCTTCCGCGCAATACCAACGCTGCTGTGCTCATAACCCTCCTTCCTGAGCTTCTGCAACGCCCCGGCAATTTTCTCCTGTCCAACTATGACATACAGATAGAGGGAATGAGTGTAGGCTCGGCTGCCGACGTTGCTCTTTACCAGATGCAGATTGTTGACATCGAAAAGATAAGAGTTACCGAATCGCCTCTGTCGAGTTATAAGAAGAATGGTCAGGGCGGAAGCATCAATCTTATTTTGCGCTCCTCAAGTTCCTTCAAGAAAAAACACTGGGGAAGTGTTGGTACGGCGCTGTCAAGTTCGCCGAATGTCGTACCGCAGTTCAACATTGGCTACAAGGACAGAAAGTTCATGCTGCGTGGCATACTGCTGGGAGAGGTACGCAATACGTCAAGCGATCAGCAGATGGTGAACTATAATGCCGGCTCTTTCCTTAACCAGACAAGTGTCAGCAGCGACGAACGGCTCCGTACAGAACTGGCGCGTGCATACATGCAGTATAACCTTACGGACCGAGACATGATAAAGCTTGATCTATCAGAGATATACACATACAGCAAATCGGCGGATGTTACTGACTTTGATGCTGCAAACCCATTGGTCAATCGCAAGAAATCGGTCAATTTCCAGACTCATCTGCATTATTCGCATGCTGCTCCACGCAGTTCTTTCACTGCCCTGGCAGAGTATGGTCATGCGCCTTCGTGGGATAACTACATCATCCCACATTCCTATAAGTACAGAAACGATGTAAAGAAAAATAACATCTCAGGACATCTGGAATACAAGAACACTCTCTTTACGAAGGTCAACGCTGCTGGCAGGAAAGACAATGCGGAACTGGCACTCGGAATGAACCTCAACGCTACTTTCGGAAACGAGACGGCATACATCGATGATGAGAGGATTGCTGGTGGCGAACTTGTCAGGGAGATTCCTCAGAACGATACTTATTACATCATGCCTTACATGACCTTCGTTACCCATGTCGGCAAACTTGCCGTCAAGGCTGCGGCTGAGTTCCAGCACTTCAGGTATAGCTATGACCGTATCGGCATCGTTTACTCTGCTACCAGCAACGATTTCACCGGAAAACTGATGGCAGAATGGCATTTCACAGAATCCCGCAACCTACGACTCATTCTTGACCGCAAACTTCAGCGACCAGGCGCCGACCAGCTATATCCCTATCGCATCTTCAGTCCTGATCGCTACGAGTATGTGGAAGGCAATCCCGACCTCAAACCAATGATGGTGCATGAGGCAATGCTCGACTACATAGGCACATACAAGGTTGGAGACTATCAGTCCCTCATCTTCAACGCAGGTGCAAGCATCAGTCGCATAACAGACATTATCAGCGACAAGCAGTCCTCACAATCTAACAGCACAGGACTTGGCTATACACAGAAATACATCTCGTTCGAGAACCGTGGTACCAACAATGTTGCGAGTGCCAACCTCATGGCGCTGTATGCATACAAGGCATTCTCTCTCTCGTTTACTGGCAATGTGTATCACAAGATACTCAATGACAATGACAACCACTACACGTACTACAACGTCTCCATCTTTCCTTATTTCAAGCTCAACGATGGATGGCATGGTGGAATGCGTGTAGCATATTTCAGCCACATAGACCAGAGCAACGCAACTCTGGGCGATTGTGCTGTTGCAGACATGACAGTAGGCAAGGCGATGAAGCGATTCTTCATCTATCTCACCGAGAGTGTTTCCATCATGTCAAAAAACAAGGACGTAACTTCTTCGGGCGACAGGCGCACAGAAAAGACATACAACATGGTTCCAAGTGTTGTAGGCATAGGCATGAAGTATTCTTTCTGATTCGATTGGTTGCTGATTTCTTTATCTTTGCAACATGAGACCACATACCACCAAAAAGTAATACATTCAAATACTTATGAAAGAAATAAAATGTCCACATTGCCATAAGGTGTTTAGCGTCGATGAGTCTGAATACGCTGAACTGCTCAGCCAGGTACGCACAGTAGCGTCGATGAGTCTGAATACGCTGAACTGCTCAGCCAGGTACGCACAGACTCATTCAACGAGGAACTGAATCGTCGCATTGCTGAGATGCAGGAGACAAAGGAGGCTGAACGAAAAGCTGCCTTGGCAGAACTGGCTCGTACGAGTGATAAGGAAAAATCCGAAAAGGATGCTCTTATCTCATCGCTGAAACAGCAACTGGAGAATGCAGAAAAAGCATTGGACACCCAGATAGACTTGGCTGTATCGAAGAAGGTACAGGAACTGATGGCTGCACAGAGTCAGAAGGAACAGCAACTGGCAAAGGCTTATGCTGACAAGGAAGAGCGTCTGAACAAGGAACTGTCAAAGAAGACCGCCGAAATAACGGAGTTGACTGCCAAGGTGTCAAAGAGCGACACGGAGAAGCAGATGGCTGTGATGGAAGCAAAGCAGAATGCCCGCGAGGAACTCTTTCGCGAAAAGAACAAGGCAAGTAAGGAGTTGCAGCAGGCTAAGGAAACTGCTAATGAAACGCTGCGTGAAAAGGAGAATGAAATCACTCGTCTGAAGAATGAGGCAGAGCTCAATGAGCAGAAGTCCAAGAATAGCGAGATGGCATTGCACGAGAGGTACAAGAATCAGATCAATCAGGCAGAAGAGCAGCACAAGCGTGAACTGGAAATAAAGGATGAGGTCATTGCCCAGTACAAGGACTTCAAGGCCAAGCAGTCAACGAAGATGATTGGTGAGTCGCTCGAGGTGTATTGCAACAATCAGTTTGAGATGATGGTTCACCCTTATCTTCCTACTGCTGTATTCGGCAAAGACAACGACATTGTAGATGGAACAAAAGGCGACTTTGTGTTCCGTGATATGGTTGACGGCATCGAGTCCGTCTCCATCATGTTTGAAATGAAGAACGAGGCTGACGATACCCTGGTTAAACACAAGAACTCTGACTTCTTCAAGAAACTTGACAGCGACCGCACAAAGAAAAAATGCGAATACGCCGTACTCGTCTCTCTCCTCGAACTCGACAACGACCTGTATAACAACGGCATCTATGCTGTGCCTGACTACGAAAAGATGTACGTCGTCCGCCCACAGCAGTTCCTCACCATCATCTCCCTGCTTGTACAGATGGGACGCAATACCGTCGGCGTAAAGAAAGAACTGGCAGATGCACGCGACCGTGAGATAGACGTCACGCACTTCGAAGAGAAGCTCAACCGCTTCAAGACTGTCTTCGGAGGTCACGTTGAGGATGCAGCAAAACGATACAAAGACGCACTACAAGACATAGACCAGGCCATCTCACAGCTCAGCGCTATGAAGGAGCACCTGCGCCTGTGGGTTGACCATCTCTATAAGGCAGACAAAAACTTCGAGGATATCACCATCCGCAAGCTTACCTACAAGAACCCAACAATGAGAGCTAAGCTTGACGAAGCAAGAGAACAAAACCGCATAACAGAACAAAAAGACTAATAACAGGGATGGCTATTAAGTAAAAAAATAGTCGTTCCAGGTATTTATTTTTTCTTCTTCGCCTTTGGCAAAGGAACGTGAGGGAGCAATGCCTTTATGGCAAGTAGGGCATTATCCCTATGTTCTATATCAAGGATATAATGCTCCTTGGCACCATCGTATGGGAAACCGACTTCTGCGTCTGCCATCATTTCCTCAATAGCCTTATGCTTCTTTATATATACGATGTTATCGCAAGCAAGCGCGATAGGTCTCTCGTCCACATAGATGCAGTAATCACCGAACATCTTTCGTGTCCTTATCATTCCTGCACCCTCCAACTGAGAGCAGATAAAATCAATAAATTCAATAGTACATGCCATATATTTCAAATACTGTTTGCCGTTACTTCATCAAGATTTTCTTGCCATCCTTTATTACTATACCCTTGGTTCCTTTCTCCACAGTCTGACCTGCAAGATTGTAGTGGCGAGAGTTTTTCTCGTTCTGTATCTTCGTCACTTCAATGCCTGCAGATGCATCCTCTATGACGGTGAAATTATGGTACTCCCAATATCGCAAATAGTCTAGATAATTATTCTTCAAACCTGGTAGGACATGAAGCACAACATCGGGTTCATAACTGAACACGGAGTTTCCTAATATCAATCGGGGGGAGGTTATTGTGATGGAAGTGAGTGAAGGACAGCCTATTAATGACCCTGATCCAATATGTATTACATTCTCGGGAATTGTTATAGACTCGAGACTAAGGCAGGAACCGAAGGATTCTTGACGGAGGTACTCAAGGCTACGTGGCAAACTGACAGTACGGAGGTTCTCACATCTGTAAAAAGCAGATTCGCCGATTATCCTGATGCCTTCCGGGATATCAATTGTTGTAATTGCGTTGCAACCAGCGAAGGCGTAATCGTCAAGGGATGTGATGTTAGCAGGGATGCTGTTCTGGCATCCTCTTACTAAAATGTTGCTTGCCGTTTCTATGATGGCGTTGCAGTTTTCTCTGCTGTCATATACAGGATTTCCTTTATCCACCTCTATGGATGTCACACCGAAACAACCAAGCCAGACACCGGTGCCGAGTTTTTTCACACTCTTTGGAATACTGACAGATGTTATCTTGGGACAGTATGCGAAGGCATAGTTTCCCAGTTCTTCCACACCATTCTGGATGGTTACCTCCGAAAGTCCTTCGCAATATGTAAATGCACCTTCCTCAATCACCTTTACGTTTCCAGGAATGACCAGTGAGGTAAGGGATTTGCACTCATAGAATGCCTCCACGCCTATTCTTTTTACACTGTTCGGTATGGTAATCTGCTTGATGTCCAAACACCAACCCAAGGCGTGCTCGGCAATGTTTTCCACGCCCTCAGGAATAAAACTGTAATCACATCCCCGGACAAAAGTGTTTGTTGCCGTTTCAATAAGGGCGTTGCAATTCTCTCTGCTATCATAGACGGGATTGCCATCTTCTACGGTGAAGGACTTAAGACCTACGCAGCCAAGGAATGCCTCCTCGCCTACCTTTGTCACGTTACTTGGCAAGGTAAACGAAGTAAAGCCTATGCATGCATAGAAGGCATGTTCATCAATGCTCTGCACACTGCGAGGTATGACGATGGAGTTAAGGTCATAACAGTTAGCGAATGCGCTTTCACCTATGCTCGTAACAGTTTCCGGCACTTCGAAAGTCACCAGTCCAGAATCGCTAAAGGTGATTGGCTCTATGGTGGTAATACCATTTGGCAAAGTAATATGCGTCAGCTTTTTACAACCAAGAAACGCACCTTCACCAATTTTCTTTACGCTGCTCGGAATCTGAACAGACGTGACTTCCTTGCAATGAGCGAACGCAGCGCCGATGATCTCCGTCACCTCGTATGTTTTTCCCTCATACTGTATCGAAGCCGGTATCTTAATATCACCGGAATAGTATATACCGTTAATTGACTTACCCGTTAATGCACACGTATTACCACCATCATCTGCGAGATAATAATAGAGTCCATCCACATTAATCATCTGCGATCTGACATTTAGGCTGCCAGTCAGCAATATGAACAATAATACGATTCTATGAATGTTTCTTAACATATTTGTATAATTAAAAAAAGCCAATAAGACAAAGTGTGTGTTGCTTATTGGCTTTATTGCGCTTGTATGGTATGTCCTGACCTTAATACTCTTCCTCATCCCACAGGAAGTCATCCTTCTGCGGATAGTCAGGCCATAGTTCTTCTATGTTTTCATATACATCGCCCTCGTCCTCTATCTCTTCGAGATTCTCAATGACTTCGAGAGGAAGACCGGTACGTGTGGCGTAGTCGAGGAGCTCTTCTTTGGTTGCTGGCCATGGAGCATCCTCCAGTTTAGATGCGAGTTCAAGTGTCCAATACATTCTTAATGAATAATTAATAATGAATAATTAATGATGAATGGTTAAGTAGGGTGCTACTGAAATTTCGCGCAAAAGTAATATTTTTATTGCAATAATGCAAGAGATAATGATTAAATAATATTAAAAAACGGGGCTAAAAGTTCAGTTTGTAGTGCTGCTTGTGTATTTTGCGGTCAAGGAAGCATATAGCGAAGTCGTAAAGGTCGAATGTTATGCCGACGAGTTCGTTGTCGCGAATGCCTTCCCATCGTTTCTTGCTTTCGTTGTCGCGATAGATGTTTTCTATGATGACAACCCCTTCTTCCTTTGCCATGCGGCACAGTTGCAGCAGCGTGTCGTCAGAGTGCCGGATGTCTGTGATGTACACACGATGGCCGTGGGCATGGTTGCAGATGCGGTGGTACAGACGCTGGCGCTTACGCTGTTTCCGTGTCTTGTATCTCCGGTCTATCTCTTCATAGGCATAGTAGGGCAGACGTTCGCCGATAACTTCCGTGACGAAACTGTATGCCCAAGGCGACTGTATGCCAAACCCTTTTGATTTGCCCATTCGGCGTATGTATTCTGCTATCGTTTTCATTTCTTGGTGCAAAGGTACGAAAAAAAAAGGAAAAGTGGGCAGTTTGCAGTTAACAATTTGCAGTTAATAGTTAAGAACGGGTTGTGAGCAGTTAGCAATAAACACGCGCAAGGGCGTATCAGATACTTGTCTGATACGCCCTTGCATTATCGTTGTTAACTATAGCTGTCAGCTGTAAATTGCTTAGATAGCGAGGTTTATGCCTACGGCAAATACCTTGTTGGTGCGGTTGTAAACATCTGTCTTGTTGCCAGCAGCTGTCTTTGTTGTGACAGTGCGGTCGCTATAGAAGGTCTGCATGTAGCCAGCATCGATAGAGCAACGCTTTGTTGCCTTAACACGTACACCTGCACCGATAGAGTTGCTTGAGAGGTTGAACGAGAGGTCGTTCATGTATGCGTCAGAGAGACCGTATGTTGTCTTCTGGTATGATGCGCTGACGGTGAGCCACTTTGTGACGTCCCACTCTGCACCAGCAAGAATCTCTGTGGCGTTGTCGTCAATGAGGTCTTGCTTGTTGGCATACTTGGTAGCGTTCTTGTCGAAGTAAATGTTCATACCTGCGTTGAGGCGAACGCTCTCGATAGGGCTGTACTGAACACCATAAGAGAGAACTGCAGGAATGTCCTCAGCAACGCTTTTGCCGTCGGCAAACTGGCCGAGTGTCTCGTTGCCAGCAGCCTGTGCCTTGGCAAACTCGTTCATCTCTGTCTTGTTGTTGAGACGCATACGAGTCTTGAACTCATACTTTGCTGCGAGGTTCCAATGGTTGTTGATCTTCCAGTCAATGCCAATGATAGGTGTGATGCCGAAGCCAGTCTGATCGCAGTTGAGAGCAAGGCTGTTGTCACCAAGTTCCTGAGTACCCTTATCACTGAGCTGACCGTCGCCCTTAGTGCCAGGGAATCCAAATGTAGAATTGGCAGGAACCTCATATTTGTAATCTACGTTGTAAGCATAGTCAGCCTTAACGTCCTGGACAAAACCGTTGTAGTTACAGTTAGCATAAACGCCACGAATGCCGAAGAAACCAGAGAGGTTGTCACGGAACTTGTATGTACCACCGAGAGTGAGACCGAAGTAATACTGACGACCCTTCATGTATGCATCGAGGCTATAGCCTGTCATCTGGCTGTTGACGTCGTATGTTGTCTGTGTTGTAGATGCAATCATTTCTGCGTACTGCTGTCCGATGCCCATGCCTGTGAGCTTCTGGGCAACTGTACCCTGTACCATGCCAGGGAGTACTGCGCCTACCTGCTGGTTAACGAGAGCGTTGACAGCTACAGGTACCTGCTGATAGAGCTGACCAGAGTAGAGCGACTCGAATGTGCCCAGACCTTTGTCAAACTCGCACTTGCCACCACCACCTGTGATAGCGAAAGCTGCATTAAAGCTCCACTTGCCCTTATTGTATGAAACCTGGAATGAAGGAATAACAGGTGCTGAAGCCTCACCCTTGAAATTGTGAGTGGCAGACTGGTCGTTCTTGTTAAGCTGGAAGAGAGGGAATGTTGTGTCAATCTCACGTGTCTGGTAAGCCGACTGAACATTGAAAGACATGTGCCAACCGTCGCTGAGGAATGCTGTACCAGCAGGGTTTGGATAAAGACTCGTGATGTCGATATTTGCGTTCTGACTCAGATTGCGTACATAGGAAGCACTCTGATTGGTGTTTGTAAGAAGACCACCGGCATGTGCAGCAGTCATGCTTGCCATTGCAGCAATAGCAAGGCAAGCTAAACGTGTCATTTTCATAAAAAACCTTTTGACTTTTAACATATTTATTGAATAATTGGGTGCAAAATTACTTCAATTATTCCAAAATGCGTAAAAAGTCGGGCACAGTTAGTGTTTGTTAACACTCTAAGGCGGGTTTTATTGATTTATGATTATTCTTTGTAATCTTTTGGTGCAATTTTCCTTATTTTTGTTCCTTTTGTTCCTTTTCCTTGTTTTCTTCCTTTTCGGTTTCTTTGTTTTCCTTACCGCTTTCTTTCCTTGACTTCATTTCTGGATAGGCAATACGGGTGTGATAGATGGCTTTTAGGCGTTCGATGAGTACCTCTTTGGCTGTCTGAACGTCATGGAACGTGATAGGGCAGTCATGGAAGAAACCTTCGTTCACCTGTCCGTCGATGAGTTTGTTGACAAGAGCAGAGATGGACTCCTCTGTATATTCTGAAAGCGAACGGCTTGCAGCCTCCACAGCATCAGCCATCATGAGGATGGCTTGCTCACGAGTAAACGGATTAGGTCCAGGATAATGGAACAGTTCTTCGTCTATCTCCTCATCAGGATGATTATTCTTATACTGCACGTAGAAATACTTCGCCATGCCAGATCCGTGGTGAGTGCGAATGAAGTCCTGTATCAGTGTAGGCAAGTCTTCTTTTTCTGCCAGACGCAGTCCCTCGGTTACGTGGCTGATGACCACCTGTGCAGAGTCCACCTCCGAGATGCGTTTATGCGGATTAATGCCAGCCTGGTTCTCTGTGAAGAATACTGGATGGCGCAGTTTTCCGATGTCATGGTATAGCGCGCCTACGCGTACCTCTAATGGTTTAGCACCTATTCGGCTGGCAATCTCTGAGGCAAGGTTGCTGACAGTGATGGAATGCTGCATGGTGCCCGGTGCTACCTCAGAGAGGCGACGCAACAGGTTCTTGTTCGTGTCAGACAACTCGAACAGCGTAACGGCAGAAGTGAAGCCGAAGGTCTTCTCTACGATGAACATGAGAGGGTAGGTGAGAAGCAGCAGTACGGCGTTGCCCACGAAGTGATAGTACGTGCCGGTGTTCAACTCAACTGTCGTTGTAGAGTGGATAAGCTGCAGAGCAGTATAGACAGCTGCCTCGGCTATGGCTACCGTCAGCGCTGCTGTGAACACCTGAGAACGGTTGGACAGTTCGCGAAGGGTGTAGATGGCTACGAGTCCGCCTATCAGTTCGATGGCAATAAAGTCAAACTGTTTCTGTACAGCGATGGCCGATAGCATCACGATTACGGTGTGAGTAAGGAATGCCGTGCGCGAATCCATGAAGATACGCACAAACATCGGTGCCATGCAGAGTGGCAGAACATATACCGTAAAGAAATGGTGCTGCATGACCTGCGACACGATGGCTGGCAGGATTATTATCAGCGAGTAGAGCATAGCGTACGACTGCGTCTTGTCGAAGTAGTCATTACGATAGAGTACAAGATACAGCGTGAAGATCAGGATGATGATAAACACGTAGAGGAACTGTCCACTATAGGTGGTAAGTGTCTCCGTTCGTGTTGTCGTGCGCTGCTCCAATGCCTTGGCATATCCGTTGAGAGCATTGAACTTCTGTTCGTTAACCACTTCGCCACGGTCAATGATCTTCTCACCTTTCTTTATTATTCCCGATGCCACAGGTATCAGACTGAGCATGTCGTTCATCTCTACCTGACTGCGGTCGCTGTCGTAGATGATGTTAGGCTCAAGGAATTCGTTGAGGTTGCATTGCTGCAGCAACTGGTATTGTTTCTGCATCTTAGGGTCCTTTATGAGCCATTCGTAAGCAGTGATAGGCGTCATGAACTTGTCGATGCGCACGCTGGTTGCCGTATTGCCATTTATGACACGTATGTGAGCCAACGAGTCTTTCTGTCCGATGCGACCAGTCTCGCTGCTGACGATGCCCATGTCATACGCCTGTCGTATTCTGTTAGCCACGTATGCGGCATACTCCCTTGACAGTCCAGGCAGACCGTTGCCATACTTGTTCTTGAATCTTTGCAGCGCCTGTTCCCTGACTGCTACAGAGATGTTGTAGTACGGTTCGAATTTTTCCAGCATTGAGTCACGCTCGCTCTGAAGAAGTTCCTCGCTTTTGAGCAATGGAATCTCTTCGTCAGCAATAATCTGATCGTACAGCCAAGGCTGGTTTAGTTGGATGTCAAGCTTCGGCTTATTGCTATGCGGTAACAGTAGCACCACTATGATCGTAGTGATGGTGCATAGAAGCATTCTTGGCAAAAGGTTTTGCCATATTTGACCTTTCTGATAGTGTTGTCTTGCCATATTTATATCAATAGTTTTGAATTTGAATGCGAAAATACTAAAAAATATTCGGTTATGTGCAATAAAAATAGTAATTTTGCAAAAAATTAGGAAAAAAAGTGGGCTTTTGCCCATATTACAAGACAAAATCAGTATGTCAGAAAGAAAAGTAAGGGTGCGTTTCGCACCATCACCAACAGGTGCGCTGCACATTGGCGGCGTGCGTACAGCGTTGTACAACTACCTCTTTGCTAAGCAGCATGGTGGCGATCTCGTCTTCCGTATTGAGGATACGGACAGCAACCGTTTTGTTCCTGGAGCAGAGGAATACATCATCGAGTCTTTCCGCTGGCTCGGAATAAAGTTCGACGAAGGCGTAAGCTTTGGCGGACAGCATGGTCCATACCGCCAGTCGGAGCGCAGAGACATTTATAAGAAATATGTAGATCAGCTCATCGAGGCTGGCAAGGCATACATCGCATTCGACACTCCGCAGGAACTTGAGGCTAAGCGTCAGGAGATTCCAAACTTCCAGTATGACGCTCGTACCCGTCAGCAGATGCGTAACTCGCTCACTATGTCTAAGGAAGAGGTTGATGCTCTTATCGAAGACGGTCAGCAGTATGTGGTACGCTTCAAGATAGAACCAGGTCGTGAGGTGAAGGTTGATGACATCATCCGCGGCGAAGTATGCATAAAGAGCGACATCCTCGATGACAAAGTGCTCTACAAGAGTGCCGACGAACTGCCAACATACCATCTGGCTAACATCGTGGACGATCATCTCATGGAGATAACCCACGTCATTCGTGGCGAGGAGTGGTTGCCATCGGCACCGCTGCATGTATTGCTTTACGAGGCATTTGGATGGGCAGACACCATGCCACGCTTTGCACATCTGCCTCTGTTGCTTAAGCCAGAGGGCAAGGGAAAACTCTCAAAGCGTGACGGAGACCGTCTCGGCTTCCCTGTGTTCCCACTCGAATGGCATGATCCAAAGTCAGGAGAGGTGTCTTCAGGCTATCGTGAGTCGGGCTATTTCCCAGAGGCTGTGGTCAACTTCCTTGCCCTTTTAGGATGGAATCCTGGTACAGAGCAGGAGGTGTTCACACTGGAGGAACTTGTGCAACTGTTCAATCTTGAGAAGTGTTCGAAGGCAGCCACTAAGTTCGACTATAAGAAGTGCCAGTGGTTCAACCATGCATACGTGCTGCAGAAGTCAGCAGAAGAGATAGCATCGCTGTTCGCTCCTGCTGTTGCTGGCAACGGCGTGGAGTGTTCATTGGAGCGTATCACAGAGGTTGTCCGCATGATGAAGGACCGTGTTACGTTCGTTTCAGAGCTCTGGCCATTGTGCTCATTCTTCTTCATTGCTCCTCATACCTACGAGGAGAAGTTCACCCGCAAGCGTTGGAAGGAATACTCACCACAGCAGATGACAGAACTTCGTGACCTGCTTGCAGGACTTGACGATTACTCTATCGAGTCACAGGAGAAGGCCGTCTCGGCATGGATAGAGCAGAAGGAGTATAAGATGGGCGACGTGATGAACGCGTTCCGCCTCTGTCTCGTAGGCGAAGGCAAGGGACCTGGCATGTTCGACATCTCTGCTTTCCTCGGTAAGGAGGAGACATTGAAGCGTCTTGATGCAGCTATCTGCGCCCTTGGCACGATGTAAATAGTGAAAGGTGAATAGTGAAAAGTGATAATAATGCTACCGTTGCTGGACTCTTGTAGGAATCCTCCGCACGGAATCTTTCCACTTTTCATTATTCACTTTTCACTATTTGCTTAAAAAATCAAAAGATTTTGAAATGTACGATATAATCATGTGGCTTTACCTTGCTGGCGTTGCGGTGGCAAGTCTTTTCAACGAAAAGGTTCGCAAGATGTGGCGTGGTGAGCGTAAGGCAATCTCTATCATTAAGGAAAAGATGGACCCGGATGCTCAATACATCTGGGTGCATGCAGCATCGTTAGGCGAATTTGAGCAAGGACGACCTATAATAGAGCGTATCAAGGCAGAGCATCCTGAGTATAAGGTGCTGCTGACCTTCTTCTCTCCTTCAGGCTATGAGGTAAGAAAGAACTACGACGGGGCGGACATCATTTGCTATCTGCCTCTTGACACGCGTCGCAATGCCCGTCGTTTCCTGCGTACTATACGTCCTGTGTGTGCCTTGTTCATAAAGTATGAGTTCTGGTACAACTATCTTCACATACTCAAGCACAGGGGAGTGCCTACCTATAGCGTGTCGAGCATCTTCCGCCCGGAGCAGATTTTCTTCCGTTGGTATGGTAAAAAATATGCGCGAGTGCTGAAATGTTTCACTCATTTCTTTGTACAAAACGAGCAGAGCAAGCAATTGCTGACAGAACATCTCGACATCACAAGCGTTACCGTAACGGGCGATACCCGCTTTGATCGTGTGCTTTCTATAGCACAGCAGGCAAAGAAACTCGACATCGTTGAGAACTTTGTCAAGGGCAAGAAGGTCTTTATCGCAGGAAGTTCATGGGGACCTGACGAGGAAATCTTCATTCCTTACTTCAAAGATAAGAAGGATTGGACTCTTGTCATCGCACCACACGTGATAGGGGAGGAGCACCTCAAGCAGATAGAAGATCTGCTGAAAGCAAACAATCGCACACCGTTGCGCTATACGCAGGTAAAGGGTTCACTCTCAGAGGAGAACAAAGCGGGTGCTCTCATCATCAACTGCTTCGGCTTGCTTTCTTCTATTTACAGGTATGCAGACGTAACCTATGTAGGCGGAGGCTTTGGTGTCGGCATACATAACCTGCTTGAAGCAGCAGTATGGCAGAAACCTGTCATCTTCGGTCCTAACAATCAACGCTTCCAAGAAGCACAAGACTTGAAGGCATGCAGTGGCGGATTGGAAATAACCGATGCTGCTTCCTTTGCCAAGTATATGGACCGTCTGATTGCTGATGCAGACTATATGACCACGTCGAGTCAAGCAGCTGGCGACTATGTTCGTTCAAAGTCTGGTGCAACGGACAAGATTATGGAAGATATCTTTAGCAGATAACATATTAAAACATATAGTAAAAAGCACAAAGGACACAGAGATTCAACCTCTGTGTCCTTTGTGCTTTCGTTATGTATTGTATCGTTTCATTTTGGGCAAACAGCACGAACGCTATAGCCATAGCTTCGTGTGCCTTCCGAAGAAGGATAGCAAACATTAGAGTCGAACTTGAGATAATATGCCTGATAAGACTTGCTCCAGCTTACTTTACTTGTCCAATAACAACCGTATTTGCCCACTTTGGGTTTAAAATCAAAACCGGCTGCCGGGAGGAACAACTGTTTGCCATTAATTCTTGACGTGAACATCATGCCATACTCTCCGTTGAGTCTGCCCCACTCATGCGTACACTTCTCCAGCAGTTCTTCATATTCATCTTCAGTAGGCATACGCCATGTACCGCCCCATTGCACACTTGCCACATCGTCCTGTTTCTGCAAAGTGTACGTGTTGTCCACTTCACCATCTTTACTTATGCAATACTTGGTGAGATGCGATGAATATCCATTATAACAATGTTTGTAATTACTCCATTCATACTTATCCTTGGCACTCGTCTCGCCCCAGGCATAATAGCCGCCAGTGTCCTGCATATTGTCAGCACCGATATTGCAAGTAGCCCACATCACAGACAATCCTAAGTCAACATAACGATGCCCATTGTGCATATACGTCTTCTTTGTCATAGCAAAGCTGATGACATTGCTTGGCGAATCAACGGTGATGCTGCGCTCAAAGTCTTCGTATTCGTCTGCCACCACCTTCATCTTGTGTGTGCCGACAGACAGATACTTTTTGCCGTTGGCTTCTCCATACTCAACGCCGTCAATAATCAATTTTGTCTTTGCTTCCGGCGTTGTACACGCGAAGCTGACCTCAAATCCAGAAGGATGGTGTCCGTTATACTGACATCGTGATAGCACCTTGCCACATTGGCTGCATTTGCTCTCAGTGGCTCTTGGTTTTGCTATCTTTTCTTTGGACTTGTTTTCTACCGTAGTCGTTTTCTTAGGTTTAGGACCTGTGATGATTCCCTGTCCCATTACGTTTATGGTAAAAATCAGGAATAGCAGTGATAATAGTTTGAATCGCATAAGATTATGTGCTGAATTATTTCAAAGTTTTGACTTTGCAAAGATACAATTATTTCCATAACTGAGCAAATTTTCAGGCTGAAAGTTTTGAAAGTATATGGAAATAGTCTGTTCACTCTGTCTCATTGCCTGTTGCATTCATAGTGCCATACATAATAAATTCCCCATCTTCTTGCATGATAAGAAGGTGGGGAATTGTTTATTTCTTACGTTCTTCGTACACTTTCACTACATCATCAATAGTGATTCCGAGGATGTCCATATCGTCGAACAGGCTGCCTAACGTGTCCTTCAGGAACGTCTGCTTGCGCTGTTCGAGTATTCTGTCGCGTGCACCTGCTGTCACGAAGTAGCCCATTCCACGCCTTTGGTAGATGATGCCGTCGCGAGACAGTTGCTCGTAAGCCTTCACTGCCGTGTTGGCATTTACCTGCAGTGTCGATGCATAGTCGCGAACGCTTGGTATGCGACTATCGTCTGCGTATGTGCCCGTGATGATTTCGTTGCACAATCGCTGGCTAATCTGCAGATATATCGGTTTGTCTTGATTGAATGTTTCCATTAGTTGAAGAATCTGTTGTTGATAACCTGCTGACGGCGGAACAGGCGATAGCTGAGCCAATAGCAGAAACATGCTGCCATCATGAGCGCAATAGTGAATAGTAAGTTGTAGCTCTCAGGATTGAACCATAGCGTGAAGCTGATGTCATATTCATTCGGATCATACAGACGGACTATTGCTCCTAGTATCAGGACAAATGTTGTGCTAAGAACGAAAGGTACTACCACCCACATCAGACTGGTCAGAAGAAACTGACGGCGACGGAAGAATGTGCCACCAAGTGCAAATGTTGAGTGGACGAAGATGTAGAATACTGCCAGACTAAGGATGTCCTTTATGTTAACAAACTGCTGCAAAGCGCTTATACCACACATGCAGAGGCTGTTTGCTTCGCCTGCTATCACAAGGCTGATTATTGCTTGCAGCACATCGGTAACGATGAAGGCAGCAAAAGCAATGGCTATTCGGCAGACGGTCTGATAGATGATGTTAGCCACATATTTCTCGACATTTGTTGCAGGAAGCATAGCATAGCTGATGAATGTTGTCTTCGTTGCCATGTTGAAACACACCTGAGACGCCCAGAGCAACATAGCGAAGCAAGTGCCGACATAGCAGAGTTTGGCTGATGACATAGTGTTGTCATAAGTGGTGGTGTGGTTGATCCATGCCCCTAAGCATTGTGCTGCGGTGATGATACAGAATGCTGTGACCAGTCCGATGAACGAACGACGTATCTCGCGCTTATTTCCTATGATGTTCCATTGTAACACCTTTGCTAATCTCTTTATATCCATTGTCTTATTCTCCTATATTTAATTTGCTGATGTCTATATCTCCCGAGCCTTCAGTTGACTGATTCAGATGCTTCAGATTGCCCGATATGCTGATGTCGCCTGAGCCGAGAGTGGATACCGTTGCTGTTTCGCAGTCTTTGCAATCAAGTGCAATGTCGCCCGAACCTTCAATGCTGGCGCTGATGTCTGCAACAGAAACAGCGTTTATGACAATGTCACCCGAACCACTTATGGCAACGTTCAGTTTCGATGTCTCTATGTTACTTGCCATTATGTCACCGGAACCTTCAATGCTGAATGCGGCATTTTCTGATTTAATGCTCTTTATTACGATGTCGCCCGAGCCAGATATTGAACTTGTAAATGTCTTTACTTGCATCTCGTCGTCACACTTGAAGGAACCTGAACCATCTATGGTAACACCCTCAAGCGATGGTCCGCTGATGATGACTTTACATTCACCATAATGAATATTGATGTGGAATACTCCATTGTCTTCATCCTTCTTGCTGATGACCAGTGTGCCATCGGCTGCCGTGCTTATATCTAAGGTTTTTATCCAGTCGTCTGTTGCCTTGACTGTAATGCTTACCGTATCTGATACTGTGTACTCAATGTCGGCGCCGCAGCTGATGCTTATCTTGTTGAAATCCTTTGCTTCGAATGTCTTTGTCTTCACTTCGGTGTTATCACTACGCTTGTTTACATGAATACTGCATGATGTCAGTGCCATGACTGCCAGTCCAATGGCTATTAATGGGAATATACACTTTGCTTTCATTGTTATTTTTTTTGGGGAGGGATTATCAATTTTACATTTTCAATTTTCAATTCGGGCTACTTTGTTATTGCGTTAAACAGAATCTCAAGGTTTATCTGCGTCTCCTCGTGTTCGCCTCTTGGTGCCATCACAAGGTTGCCTTGTAGCGACGGCTCGGCATAGATGGCATCGTCCATGTCGTTAGGATTGCGATACTCAAACACGTATTCGTCGCTGATTTCCTCGGTTGACTTGTTCAGAAGCACACCGTTCTCCGACAGGATTATCACATGGTCGAGCAACTGTTCTACGTCATGCACCTGATGAGTCGATATGATGATGATTCGGTCTTCGGTCATTGCTCGTGACACTGCCTTGCGGAACTCCGCCTTCGAAGGTATGTCGAGACCGTTGGTCGGTTCGTCCATGAGCAGTATCTTTGTGCCAGTGGCCAGGGCGAAGGCTATGAACACTTTTTTCTTTTGTCCCATCGACAACTCTTTGAGGTTAAGATCGCGCTGTAGTCCGAATGCCTCAAGGCTACTGTTTAGCATCTCTTGCGAGAAGTTCGGATAGAACGGGAGGTTCATTTTGACGTATGCATCGAGGGTGGTTTCCGGCAGAAAGAACTCCTCTGGCACGATGAACATCTCCTGAAGCATTTCCGGTTTGCGCTCGCTTGCCTCCATGTTGTTGATGCGGATGCTGCCATTGGTAGGGCGGAGGAGTCCGGCTGTCAGGTAAAGTAAAGTCGATTTGCCGACGCCGTTCTTGCCGAGTAGTCCGCAGATACGGTTTTCCGATAGTTCAAGTGAGATGCCGTCGAGCACCTGCTTGCGTGAACCACGGTATTTGAATGTTAGGTTTTCTGCTTTGATTTTCATATCTTCTGATTGTTTTTGGGGTTGTTATTGTTGTTTACATTTACTTTTATATTTTTGTTGTATCAGTGTACTACTGTAGTAATACACCGCAAAGGTAGTGCAATTTCCTATATCTTGCAAATATTTTCGCAAAAAAATGCACTTTTTCCATGATATTTTTTCGTCAGGTCTCAGAACCATTCCCTACACCTTATTATATATTATATATAGGGCGAAAAATTCATCCCAGATCTGAATAAATAGGATTGATGTTATGAATCGTAGCCTTTCATGATGTGAAAGGTATTGATTCAAGGTGTAAAGACTCAGTAATTACACCGTAAAGACTGAGTAATTACACTATAAAGACTCAGTAATCATAACGTAATTACTGAGTCTTTACACCATAAACCAATACTAAACGGATGACAAAAGGCTGCTTTTGACTGGATCGAACGTATGTAAACGGAACAAGTTCGTTAGAATTGATAAGTCAAAGTTGCCATTAATAATTTGTAACACGAGTATTTTGTAATATTTGTTTGCGATTTAAGAAGAAATCTCACAAGAGTGTAAAATTTCGTAAACTTCACGGCTTTTTACCAGCCATCAGTATTTTGTAATATTTGTTTGCAATTTAAGAAGAAATCCCCCAAGATTGTAGAACCTCGTAAACTTCACGTCTTTTTACCAGCCATCAGTATTTTGTAATATTTGTTTGCAATTTAAGAAGAAATCTCCCAAGATTGTAGAATTTCGCAAACTTCACGTCTTTTTACCAGCCACCAGTATTTTGTAATATTTGTTTGCAATTTAAAAAAGAATTTTCCGATAAGTTCTTGATAACCCCTTTCGGTCGAAATCGCTAAACTTCACTTCGTGTGTATTAACACCCAAATTACAAATTCCGGATAATTCCAGTCTAACCCTTTCCTCCCCATTTATGGAACCAATATGTATGTTAGGGCTATGATATAGAGTGTTTATAGTTAAAATGATTTAAAAACAAATCGTCGGTATGGCATAATGCATTGTGTTTCAGGAATAATTTGTACCTTTGCATCCGCTTTCTGCCCGTCGAGGGTAAGGGGCATTATGTCTAACAATTAAAAATTATAAGAAAAAAACATGATTATCGTACCAGTTAAGGAGGGCGAGAACATTGAGCGCGCTCTTAAGAAGTTCAAGAGAAAGTTTGAGAAAACAGGTGTTGTGAAGGAACTCCGTTCACGCCAGCAGTTCAACAAGCCTTCTGTTCTTAAGCGCCTGAAGATGGAGCACGCTATCTATGTGCAGCAGCTCCGTCAGAACGAGGAATAATATCCCGTTCGTGTTACGCACGTTGCACATTTATATAAATATGTGAAATAACGTGTGAATTATTGCAAAAAAATAGCTGAAAAATTTGGTGGTATCGGGAAATTTCCGTAATTTCGTTGCCGAAAACTAATTCAGCATAGACGTGGAGATACAAGAACTGTTCTTACAGCATTTAAGCGTTGAGCGCCGACTCTCTCAAAAGACTGTCATCGCTTATTCTGATTCGCTGAGATTGTTTGCACGCTTCTTGTCGCTTTTGCCAGAAACCAGAACCCTGGAAACTGCTGATGGCGACAATATTCGCGACTGGATGGAGTCGCTGATGGAGCAAGGACGTTCTGCTGCTTATGTGAATCGCTCGCTTGCAGCTCTGCGCACTTTCTATAAGTTCTGTCTTTCTGAAGGAATCGTATCCGTGGATCCTGCTCATGGTGTGGTAGGGCCAAAGAAGAAGAAACTGTTGCCGAGGTTCGTGAAGGAAACGGAGATGGACAGGTTGTTTGACAATCTTGACGAATCTGTTTGTAACAACGATGGCAAAGACTTGTTTGAATCAGTAAGGGATCGTACAATAATCTACGTGTTCTATCTTACAGGTCTGCGTGTTTCAGAACTTATTTCCCTTGACGATGCCATGGTTGACATGGTCAGTAAGGAAATGAAAGTGACGGGAAAGAGAAACAAACAGCGTGTGGTTCCGTTCGGAGAAGAACTACTCGACGTCTTGAAAGGTTATTTTTCTGTTCGCGATGAGAATGTCGCTCGGCAGGATAATGCCTTGTTCGTGAGCAAAAAAGGTGTGCGCATGACATACGACCAGATAAGAAAGATTGTAAAATCGAATCTTGGAAGTGTCAGCAGCCAGGAGAAACTTACTCCTCATGTGCTTCGCCATACCTTCGCAACCACGATGCTCAATCATGATGCTAACCTCGAAAGTATCAAGCGACTGTTAGGTCATCAAAGTCTTGAAACGACAGAGGTTTATACGCATACGACGTTTGAGCAGCTGAAAAGAATCTACAACGATGCTCATCCAAGATCCTGACATTATGGTCACGCCCTGTGTTATATAGGTTTAAGGATGGGAAATGTCTAACCCTTAAAATATTTAGACTATGGAAATTACGATCAATGCAATCCACTTCGATGCTACCGAGAAGTTACAGGACCACATTCAGAAGAAAGTCCTGAAGTTAGAAAAATCCTTTGAGGATATAAAGAAAGTTGAGGTGAAGCTGACAGTTGTCAAACCAGCCACCGCTCTTAATAAGCAGGCAAGTCTCTCTGCCAATGTTGCAGGAAATCGTCTTTTCGTTGAGAAAATATGCGACACGTTCGAAGAGGCTGTTGATCTCGCTACAGATGCGATGAAGGTTCAGATAACGAAAATCAAAGAAAAAATAAGAAATAAATAAAAAAGTTGCCAAAAAATTTGGCAGTTTCAAAAAAAGTTTGTACCTTTGCACCCGCTTAGAAAACAAAGCGCCCATGCAAGTCTAAGTGACTGCAAAGGTTTTGCCTCTTTAGCTCAGTTGGCCAGAGCACGTGATTTGTAATCTCGGGGTCGTTGGTTCGAATCCGACAAGAGGCTCTAAGTAAAGCGCGAGAAATTCAAGCTGGTTTGCGAAAGCAAAAGGGTGGTTACCAGAGTGGCCAAATGGGGCAGACTGTAAATCTGCTGGTTTTTACCTTCGGTGGTTCGAATCCATCACCACCCACTCTCGATACGCGGACGGAGTCCTTCTTCATCCGCGTTTTTCGGCAAGGGAAGTTTGTTCATCTATATGCGGAAGTAGCTCAGTCGATAGAGCACTAGCCTTCCAAGCTGGGGGTCGCGGGTTTGAGCCCCGTCTTCCGCTCTAATAAACAAACGCTGTATTAGCTCAGTGGTAGAGCACTTCCTTGGTAAGGAAGAGGTCCTGAGTTCAACTCTCAGATACAGCTCTCCTGAAACAAACAACAATCGGAAATGCCCTCTTCGGAGGATTTCTCTGTTTATAGAATCATTAATTAACAATAAATAAAACTTAAAACAATGGCAAAAGAGACTTTCCAGCGTGACAAGACCCATGTTAACATTGGTACTATTGGTCACGTCGATCACGGTAAGACAACTCTGACAGCTGCTATCACTACTGTGCTTGCTAAGGCTGGTCTTTCAGAGGTTAAGTCTTTTGATCAGATTGATAATGCTCCAGAGGAGAAGGAGCGTGGTATCACTATCAACACAGCTCACGTTGAGTATCAGACAGCAAACCGTCACTATGCTCACGTTGACTGTCCTGGACACGCCGACTATGTAAAGAACATGGTTACTGGTGCTGCTCAGATGGACGGTGCAATCATCGTAGTTGCTGCTACTGATGGTCCTATGCCACAGACTCGTGAGCACGTACTTCTCGCTCGTCAGGTAAACGTTCCTCGTCTTGTTGTATTCCTTAACAAGTGCGATATGGTTGACGATGAGGAGATGCTCGAGCTCGTAGAGATGGAGATGACAGAGCTTCTGACATCTTATGATTTCGAAGAGGAAACTCCAATCATCCGTGGCTCTGCTCTCGGTGCTCTCAACGGTGTTGAGAAGTGGGAGAACACAGTTATGGAACTCATGAATACTTGTGACTCATGGATCCAGGATCCTCCACGTGCACTTGACAAGCCATTCCTTATGCCTGTTGAGGACGTATTCTCAATCACAGGTCGTGGTACTGTTGCTACTGGTCGTATCGAGACTGGTGTTATCCACGTAGGTGATGAGGTTGAGCTCCTCGGTCTCGGTGAGGATAAGAAGTCTGTTGTTACTGGTGTTGAGATGTTCCGCAAGCTCCTCGACGAGGGTCAGGCTGGTGATAACGTAGGTCTCCTTCTCCGTGGTATCGACAAGAACGAGATTAAGCGTGGTATGGTACTTTGTAAGCCAGGCCAGATCAAGCCTTACAAGAAGTTTAAGGCTTCTATCTACGTCCTCAAGAAGGAAGAGGGTGGTCGTCACACTCCATTCGGCAACAAGTATCGCCCACAGTTCTACCTCCGTACAATGGACTGTACAGGTGAGATCACTCTCCCAGCTGGTGTAGAGATGGTTATGCCTGGTGATAACGTAGAGATCAATGTAGAGCTTATCTACGCTGTTGCTCTCAACGCAGGTCTCCGCTTCGCTATCCGTGAGGGTGGTCGTACAGTAGGTTCAGGCCAGATCACAGAGGTATTCGAGGATTAATTCCTTGACAAACATTCTGAAGTTTCAAAAAATCAGATAAGGTTCCCACTCATCAGTGGGTGGGAACCAAACTACGAGAGTCCTCCAATGGTAGGAGAGCGGTCTCCAAAACCGTCAATGTGGGTTCGATTCCTGCCTCTCGTGCTAATCAGATATAGATATGTATAATAAGATAGTTAAATACTGCAAGGATTGCTATAACGAACTTGCGCATAATACAACATGGCCTTCACGCCAGCAACTCACACATAGTGCAATGGTTGTTTTATCTGCTTCCCTTGTCATTGCACTCGTTGTTTTTGCAATGGATAGTGTGTTTAAACTGGTGATGACTACCATCTATCCTAATTAATCATTTAAATAATGGCTGAAAAAGGTAAGAATTGGTATGTTCTCAAGGCTGTCAGCGGCAAGGAGGAAAAGGTAAAAGAGTACATCGAGGCAGAACAAAAGCATAACGAATTGCTTGCAAGGAATGTTTCACAGGTGTTAATACCACTTGAGAAACATGCTTCTTTGCGTAATGGTAAGCGTGTCGTTAAAGAGAAGGTTTCACTTCCTGGATATGTCTTCATCGAAGCTGATCTTTCTGGTGACCTCGCTTCATTGATACGTTTCATGCCTAATGTTCTTGGTTTCCTCGGTGGAACTGATAAACCTACTCCAGTTCGACAGTCAGAGATTAATCGCATGCTTGGCATGGCTGAAGAATCGGCTATCGTTGAGGAATATGATGTTCCTTTCGAGGTCGGTGAGTCAGTTAAGGTTAATGATGGTCCTTTCAGCAGTTTCACTGGTATCATCGAAGAGGTGAATATCGAGAAACATAAACTGAAGGTTATGGTTAAGATCTTCGGTCGTAAGACTCCTCTGGAACTTAACTTTACGCAAGTAGAAAAGGAATAATGCAGTTACGTGCATTTCCTTTTTATATATAAATCATTTTTAATAATAACAAAGAAATGGCTAAAGAAGTTGCTGGATTAATCAAATTACAGATTAAGGGCGGCGCTGCAAATCCTTCACCTCCAGTTGGTCCTGCTCTCGGTTCTAAGGGCATTAACATCATGGGTTTCTGCAAGGAGTTCAACGCTCGTACCCAGGATAAGGCAGGAAAGGTTCTTCCTGTTGTTATCACTTACTACGCAGACAAGTCATTCAGCTTTGAGATCAAGACTTCTCCTGCTGCTGTACAGCTCAAGGAGGCAGCAAAAATCAAGTCTGGTTCTGACCAGCCTAACCGTAAGAAGGTTGCTGAGGTAACATGGGATCAGATTCGTGCTATTGCTGAGGATAAGCTCAAGGACCTCAACTGCTTTACAGTAGAATCGGCTATGAAGCTGATTGCTGGTACTGCTCGTAGTATGGGTATCACTGTTAAGGGT
Source organism: Prevotella sp. (assembly GCA_045643065.1). Lineage (GTDB taxonomy): Bacteria > Bacteroidota > Bacteroidia > Bacteroidales > Bacteroidaceae > Prevotella. Next base: position 9,719 of record JAZUKC010000148.1, on the reverse strand, counting down.
GATTTTCCTGCTTAATTAATTAACAATTCCGGGAGGCAAGTCTAAATTAATAATTAAGAATTAATCATTATTAGTGATTGCAAAAAAGTAATCATAACTTTTAATTTTTAACTTTTAACTTTTAATTTATCTGCCGTTTGTACCGAAAAACTTCAGAAAAAATGAGTAAACTGACAAAAAATCAAAAAGCTGTAGCTGGTAAGGTTGAGGCTGGTAAGCTCTACTCACTTCAGGAGGCTTCTGCACTTGTCAAGGAGATCACAACAACTAAGTTTGATGCTTCTCTTGATATCGACGTTCGTCTTGGTGTAGACCCTCGTAAGGCTAACCAGATGGTACGTGGTGTCGTAACTCTTCCTAACGGTACAGGTAAGACCGTTCGCGTTCTTGCTCTCTGTACTGCTGACCAGGAGGCTGCTGCTAAGGAGGCTGGTGCTGACTATGTAGGTCTTGACGAGTACATCGATAAGATCAAGCAGGGTTGGACTGATGTTGATGTTATCATCACAATGCCTTCATGCATGGGCAAGGTTGGTCCTCTCGGACGTGTCCTTGGTCCACGTGGTCTTATGCCAAACCCAAAGAGTGGTACTGTAACAATGAATGTTGCTGCTGCTGTTAAGGAGGTTAAGGCTGGTAAGATTGACTTCAAGGTTGACAAGACTGGTATCGTTCACGCATCTATCGGTAAGGTTTCTTTCCCTGCTGAAAAGATCTTCGAGAATGCTAAGGAGTTCATCCAGACTATTATCAAGCTGAAGCCAGCTGCTGCTAAGGGAACTTATATCAAGAGTATCTTTATTTCAAGCACAATGAGTAAGGGTATTAAGATTGATCCAAAATCAGTTGAATAAACTCTAAAAGTTTTGTAAAATGAAAAAGGAAGTAAAAGATACTGTAATCGCTGAACTCGGCGAGAAGCTCAAGGCTTATCCGCATCTGTATCTGGTTGACGTAACCGGTCTGAATGCAGAGGCTACTAGCGACCTTCGTCGCAAGTGCTTCGCGAAGGAGATCAAGATGGTTGTAGTTAAGAACAACCTTCTCCGCAAGGCTTTCGAGGCATCTGAGATTGACTACTCACCACTCTACGATTCTCTTGTTGGTAACACTGCTATCCTCTTCACAGAGACAGCTAATGTTCCAGGTAAGTTGCTGAAGGAATATAAGAAGGCAGGTATCCCTGCTCTTAAGTCTGCATACGCTGAGGAAAGCTTCTTCGTAGGAGCTGACCAGCTTGAGCAGCTTGCTAACATCAAGAGCAAGAATGAGCTTATTGCTGATGTTGTTGCTCTCCTCCAGAGCCCAATGAAGAACGTTGTTTCTGCACTCCAGGGTTCAGCAGGAAACAAGATTCATGGCATCCTTCAGGCTCTCGAAGAGCGTGGATAATAACAAGGGCGGTGGCGATGCTCCCTTATGCATTGCCAGCATAACAATTCATCAAGATTATTAATAAATTAAATACATTTAAAGAAAATGGCAGATATTAAGGCAATTGCAGAACAGTTGGTTAACCTTACTGTTGCTGAGGTAAACGAGCTCGCTAAGGAGCTCAAGGAGACTTATGGTATTGAGCCTGCTGCAGCAGCTGTAGCTGTTGCTGCTGGTCCAGCAGCTGGCGGCGAGGCTGCAGCTGAGGAGAAGTCATCATTTGACGTAGTCCTCGCTGAGGTTGGTGGCGCTAAGCTCGCAGTCGTTAAGGCTGTTAAGGAGGCTTGTGGTCTTGGTCTGAAGGAGGCTAAGGATCTCGTTGACGGTGCACCTTCTAAGCTTAAGGAAGGTCTCTCTAAGGACGAGGCTGAGAACCTGAAGAAGGCTATCGAAGAGGCTGGTGCTAAGGTAGAGCTGAAGTAATTTTAATTAAAATTTATTCAGTTTTCTCTTAAAAAGAGATAATACTTTAGAAACATAAGTTTCTTTATTAAGTTTGAATTTATAGGTTAAGATTTCTCAAGTAGAGGAGTCTTAACCTTTCTTTCGTCTAAACACCCTCACAATATATATTTCTAGAAGCTCTAGACTATCTAGTAGCTCTAGACAATCTAGGATTTCTAGTTTTTTTTATTTTTTTAGATGGCTACAAAAGTTATTGATAACAGAGTAAATTTCGCCAGAGTGAAGAATCCGATGCCTTATCCGGATTTTCTCGATGTGCAGCTTGAATCATTCAAGGATTTCCTTCAGTTGGATACTCCCCCTGAGGAACGCAAGAACGACGGTCTTTACAAGGTTTTCGCTGAGAACTTCCCAATAACCGACACAAGAAACAATTTCGTTCTTGAGTTCTTGGATTATTACGTAGATCCACCTCGTTATTCTATTGAAGAGTGTCTTGAGCGTGGACTTACTTATAGTGTGCCTCTGAAGGCCAAGATGAAGCTTTACTGTACTGATCCAGACCATGAGGATTTCGGAACATTCATTCAGGATGTATTCCTTGGTACTATTCCTTACATGACAAGCAATGGTACTTTCGTCATTAATGGTGCAGAGCGCGTTGTCGTTGCTCAGTTGCATCGTTCTCCTGGTGTCTTCTTCGGTCAGGGCGTACATGCTAACGGTACTGTGCTGTATAGCGCACGTATCATTCCGTTCAAGGGTTCATGGATCGAGTTTGCTACTGACATCAATAATGTGATGTATGCTTACATCGATCGTAAGAAGAAGTTACCTGTAACAACTCTGCTTCGTGCTATCGGTTTTGAGAAGGATAAGGATATTCTCGAAATCTTTGATCTCGCAGAAGAGGTTAAGGTAACAAAGAAGAACCTTAAGGAATGCATTGGCCGTGTTCTTGGCGCAAACATCATGCGTAGCTGGTATGAGGACTTCACCGATGAGGATACAGGTGAGCTCGTATCAATGGAGCGTAATGAAATTACTGTAGAGCGTGGCACTGTCATTTCTGAGGATAATATTGAGGAAATCCTTGATAGCGGTGTTGCTACTATCCTTCTTTCTAAGGATGAGGAGAATTCAAGCAAGTATAGCATTATCTTCAACACCCTTTCAAAGGATAGTTCAAACTCAGAGAAGGAAGCTATCAACTACATCTATCGTCAGTTGAGAAATGCAGATCCTGCAGACGAGGCTACTGCACGTGAGGTTATTCTCAACCTCTTCTTCTCTGATAAGCGCTATGACTTGGGTGAGGTAGGTCGTTACAGAATCAACAAGAAGCTCGGTCTTGATACAGATATGAGCACTCGTGTCCTTACTAAGGAGGACATCATTGAGATTATCAAGTATCTCATCAACCTCATCAATAGTAACGCAACAGTTGACGATATTGACCACTTGTCAAACCGTCGTGTAAAGACAGTTGGCGAGCAGCTGGCAAACCAGTTCTCTATTGGTCTTGCACGTATGAGCCGCACTATCCGTGAGCGTATGAATGTTCGCGACAATGAGGTGTTCACTCCAACAGAACTTATTAACGCAAAGACAATCTCAAGCGTTATCAATTCGTTCTTCGGTACAAACCCACTGTCACAGTTCATGGACCAGACTAACCCACTTGCTGAGGTAACTCACAAGCGTCGTCTTTCTGCCCTTGGTCCTGGCGGTCTGTCTCGTGAGCGTGCAGGTTTCGAGGTTCGTGACGTTCACTATACCCACTATGGTCGTCTCTGTCCTATTGAGAGTCCTGAAGGTCCTAACATCGGTCTGATTTCTTCACTCTGTATGTATGCTCAGATCAATGATCTTGGTTTCATTGAGACACCATACCGTAGAGTAAACGATAGCATCGTTGACCTTGATAATAATAATGTAGTATATCTTACTGCAGAGGAAGAGGATAGCCATATCATCGGTCAGGGTAATGCACCTTTGAATGACGATGGTACATTTATCCGCGAGGTCGTTAAGTGTCGTAAGGATGCAGACTTCCCTGTTGTTCCACCTACACAGGTTGACCTCATGGACGTTGCTCCACAGCAGATTGCTTCTGTATCAGCAGGTCTTATCCCATTCCTTGAGCATGATGATGGTCACCGTGCGCTGATGGGATGTAACATGATGCGCCAGGCAGTACCGCTCATTCATAATGATGCTCCTATCGTAGGCACTGGTCTTGAGAAGCAGGTGTGCGAGAACTCTCGTACAATGATTACCGCTGAAGGTGAAGGCGTTATCGAATATGTAGATGCAACAACAATCCGTATCCTCTACGATCGTACTGACGACGAGGGGTTCGTAAGCTTCGAACCAGCACTTAAGGAATACCGTATTCCTAAGTTCCGTCGTACTAACCAGAACATGGTTATCGACCTTCGTCCAATTTGTAACAAGGGACAGCGTGTTAAGGCTGGCGATATCCTTACTGAGGGATAAGCTACAGAGAATGGCGAGCTTGCACTTGGCCGCAACCTTCTCGTTGCTTACATGCCTTGGAAGGGTTACAACTATGAGGATGCTATCGTGCTCAACGAGCGCATCGTTCGTGAGGACGTACTGACATCAGTACACGTTGACGAGTATTCTCTTGATGTTCGTGAGACAAAGCGTGGCGTTGAGGAGTTCACTTCAGATATTCCAAACGTATCAGAGGAAGCAACAAAGGATCTTGATGACAACGGTATCGTACGCATCGGTGCTCGCATCGAACCAGGCGATATCATGATTGGTAAGATTTCACCAAAGGGTGAGAGCGACCCATCTCCAGAGGAGAAGCTGCTCCGTGCAATCTTCGGTGATAAGGCTGGTGATGTAAAGGATTCATCACTCAAGGCTAACCCATCGCTTTCTGGTGTTGTCATTGACAAGAAACTCTTTACTCGTGCTACAAAGACACGCGAGTCAAAGAAGCAGGATAAGATCATCCTCCAGAAGATAGATGCTGAGTATGAGGCAAAGAATAAGGACCTTAAGGATATCCTTATTGATAAGTTGCTTACACTGACTGACGGTAAGACTTCTCAGGGTGTTAAGGACTATACAAATGCAGAAATCATAACAAAGGGCAGCAAGTTTACTGCTACAGCACTTGCTAACCTTGAGTATGACGGCATCCAGTCTAACGGATGGACTGAGGACGAGCATACCAACTTGCTTATCCAGAAGCTCATCATGAACTTCATCCGTAAGTATAAGCTGCTCGATGCAGAACTCAAGCGTCGTAAGTTCGCAATTACTATCGGTGATGAACTTCCATCAGGCATTCTGCAGACTGCTAAGGTTTACATCGCAAAGAAGCGTAAGATTGGCGTAGGTGATAAGCTTGCAGGTCGTCACGGTAACAAGGGTATTGTATCAAAGGTCGTACGTCAGGAAGATATGCCATTCCTTGAGGATGGTCGTCCTGTTGACCTCGTACTGAATCCACTTGGTGTGCCTTCACGAATGAACCTTGGTCAGATCTTTGAGGCTGTACTCGGTGCCGCTGGTAAGAAACTCGGTGTGAAGTTTGCTACACCAATCTTTGACGGTGCTAAGCTTGACGACCTCAACGAGTGGACAGACAAGGCAGGTCTGCCAAGATATTGCTCTACCCACCTCTATGATGGTGAGACTGGTGAGATGTTCGACCAGCCAGCTACAGTAGGTATCACTTACTTCCTTAAGCTTGGTCACATGGTTGAGGACAAGATGCACGCACGTTCTATCGGTCCATACTCACTCATCACACAGCAGCCACTTGGTGGTAAGGCACAGTTCGGTGGACAGCGATTCGGAGAGATGGAGGTTTGGGCCCTTGAGGCCTTTGGCGCAAGCCACGTACTTCAGGAAATCCTTACTGTGAAGTCAGATGACGTAACAGGACGTAGCCGTTCTTACGAGGCAATCGTTAAGGGCGATACGATGCCAACTCCAGGTATTCCTGAGTCACTCAATGTCCTTCTCCACGAACTCCGTGGTCTCGGTTTGAGCATTAAGCTCGATTAATTTACAATAAATGTAACAAAAGAATTGTAAATTGTAACTCGTCAAATTGTAAATAATATGGCTTTTAAGAAAGATTCAAAAATAAAGACAAATTTCACCAAGATTACCATTGGTATCGCTTCTCCAGAAGAAATCCTTGAGAATTCATTTGGTGAGGTTACTAAGCCTGAGACCATCAACTACCGTACCTATAAGCCAGAGCGTGACGGTCTCTTCTGCGAGCGCATCTTCGGTCCTACAAAGGACTTTGAGTGTGCCTGCGGTAAGTACAAGCGCATACGCTATCGTGGCATTGTCTGCGACCGTTGTGGCGTTGAGGTTACAGAGAAGAAGGTTCGTCGTGAGCGTTCAGGACATATCGAGCTCGTAGTGCCAGTAGCACACATTTGGTATTTCCGTTCACTCCCAAGCAAGATCGGTTACCTTCTTGGTATGCCTACAAAGAAGCTTGAGGCTGTAATCTATTATGAGAAGTATGTTGTTGTTCAGCCAGGTATCCTTGGTCCAAAGAACGATAACGACGAACGTACCAGTGATGAAGGTGTATATCGTAAGTTTGACTTGCTCTCAGAGGAAGAACTGACCGAACTGTACGACAACGGTACACTCACCGATGACAATGATCTTCTTCCTGATGAGGATCCAAACAAGTTCGTTGTTAAGATGGGTGCAGAAGCTGTATATACACTCCTTCAGCAGCTCGATCTCGATTCACTCTCATACGAACTCCGCGACCGCGCCAACAGCGACTCTTCGCAGCAGCGTAAGACAGAGGCGCTCAAGCGTCTGCAGGTAGTAGAGGCATTCAGAACAAGTAAGGATATCAATCGTCCAGAGTGGATGATTCTTAAGATACTTCCTGTTACTCCTCCAGAACTCCGTCCTTTGGTACCACTGGATGGTGGACGTTTCGCTACATCAGACCTTAACGACCTCTATCGTCGTGTTATTATCCGTAACAACCGTCTGAAGCGACTCATGGTGATTCATGCTCCAGAGGTTATCCTCCGTAACGAGAAGCGTATGCTTCAGGAGGCAGTTGACTCACTCTTTGACAACAGCCGTAAGGCATCAGCTGTCAAGAGCGAGAGCAACCGTCCACTCAAGTCTCTCTCTGACTCACTTAAGGGTAAGGCAGGACGTTTCCGTCAGAACCTCCTTGGTAAGCGTGTTGACTACTCTGCACGTTCGGTTATCGTTGTTGGTCCTGAGCTTAAGATGGGTGAGTGTGGTCTGCCAAAGCTTATGGCTGCCGAACTTTACAAACCATTTATTATCCGTAAGCTCATTGAGCGTGGCATCGTAAAGACTGTAAAGAGCGCTAAGCGTATTGTTGACCGTCGCGAACCAGTTATCTTTGATATCCTTGAGAACGTGATGAAGGGTCACCCTGTTCTCTTGAACCGTGCTCCTACACTTCACCGTCTCGGTATTCAGGCATTCCAGCCTAAGATGATTGAGGGTAAGGCTATCCAGCTCCATCCATTGGCATGTACAGCGTTCAACGCTGACTTCGATGGTGACCAGATGGCTGTTCACCTCCCACTTTCTAATGAGGCAATTCTCGAGGCTCAGATTCTGATGCTCCAGAGCCACAACATCCTTAACCCAGCTAACGGTGCACCTATTACCGTACCTTCACAGGATATGGTACTCGGTCTTTACTATATCACAAAGATTCGTCCAGGTGCTAAGGGTGAGGGACTCTCATTCTATGGTCCAGAGGAAGCTGTCATTGCCTACAATGAAAAGAAACTTGACCTCCATGCTCAGGTAAAGGTTGTTGTCAACGACGTTGTTGCCGGCAAGAAGGTTCGCCATACAGTTGAGACTTCTGTTGGTCGTGTTATCGTTAATGAGATGATTCCTGAAGAGATGGGCTTCGTAAACAAGATCATCTCTAAGTCTTCACTCCGCGATATCATTGCCGATGTAATTAAGGAAGTAGGTTTCGCAAAGGCTTGCGAGTTCCTTGACGGTATCAAGAACCTTGGTTACCGCATGGCATACCAGGCAGGTCTGTCGTTCAACCTTGGTGATATCATCATCCCACCAGAGAAGGAGGGAATCATTGAGCGTGGTAACGAGGAAGTTAAGCAGATCACTGCCAACTACGAGATGGGCTTCATCACCGACCAGGAGCGTTACAACCAGGTTATCGATACATGGACACACGTCAATAACGATATCGGTAACATCCTGATGAAGGAGATGACAGAAGCCGATCAGGGTTTCAATGCCGTATTCATGATGCTCGACTCTGGTGCCCGTGGTTCTAAGGACCAGATTAAGCAGCTCTCAGGTATCCGTGGTCTGATGGCTAAGCCACAGAAGGCAGGTGCTGACGATCGCTCTACTATTGAGAACCCAATCCTTTCTAACTTTAAGGAAGGTATGTCAGTGCTTGAGTACTTCATTGCTTCGCACGGTGCTCGTAAGGGTCTTGCTGATACCGCTATGAAGACAGCCGATGCTGGTTACCTGACACGTCGTCTTGTTGACGTTTCGCATGACGTTATCATCAACGAGGACGACTGTGGCACACTCCGTGGTCTTGAGTGCACAGCTCTTAAGAGTGGTGACGAAATCCTTGCGTCTCTCTCAAGCCGTATCCTCGGTCGCGTTTCTGTACACGATGTCCTCGATCCTCATACAGGTAACATTCTGTGTGCTGGCGGTGACGAAATCACAGAGGCACGCGCTAAGGCAATCGAAGATGCTGGCGTTGAGACTGTAACCATCCGTTCGGTACTTACCTGTGAGTCTCGTTCAGGCGTATGTAAGAAGTGCTACGGCCGTAACCTTGCTACTGCAAAGATGGTACAGAAGGGTGAGGCTGTCGGTGTCATCGCAGCTCAGGCTATTGGTGAGCCAGGTACACAGCTTACTCTCCGTACATTCCACGCCGGTGGTGTGGCTGGTAACGCTGCTGCTAACGCAACAATTAAGGCGAAGGGTGACGTACGCCTTGAGTTCGATGAACTCCGTACTGTACCATTCGTTGAGGACAACGACGGTAAGGATGTAGAGTGCCAGATGGTTGTATCACGTCTTGCTGAAGTACGTTTCGTCGATCCTAATACAGGCATCGCATTGTCAAGCCAGAACGTGCCATACGGCTCTTCACTTTATTTCAAGCATGGTGAGGTTGTTAAGGATGGCGACGTCATTGCACGTTGGGACCCATTCAACGCTGTCATCGTATCAGAGTATGCTGGTACTCTCCGCTTCAATGCTGTTGTAGAGGGTAAGACCTATCGTGCAGAGATTGACGATACAACCGGTATGACCGATATGATCATTATCGATTCAAAGGACCGTAACCTCGTTCCTACTTGTGATGTAATCGGTGATGACGGTGAGGTTATCGGTACCTACTACTTCCCACGTGATGGTCACGTAGTTGTAGAAGACGGTCAGAAGATCGCTACAGGTACAACCCTCGTTAAGATTCCACGTAACGTTGCCAAGGTAGGTGATATCACCGGTGGTCTTCCACGTGTAACTGAGCTCTTCGAGGCACGTAATCCATCTAACCCTGCTGTCGTTTCAGAAATCGATGGTGAGGTGACAATGGGTAAGATTCGCCGTGGTAACCGTGAGGTAATCGTAACATCAAAGACTGGCGACCAGAAGAAGTATCTCATCTCTCAGTCTAAGCAGATCCTTGTACAGGAGCATGATGCTGTACGTGCTGGAACTCCACTTTCAGATGGTTCTATCACACCACAGGACATCCTTGCTATCAAGGGCCCTACCGCTGTTCAGGAGTACATCGTCAATGAGGTACAGGGCGTATATCGTCTGCAGGGTGTAAAGATCAACGAGAA
>JAZUKC010000147.1:0-3351 GCA_045643065.1 Prevotella sp. | reverse complement strand
CTCCCTGCAAAACTCATGCGCCTACAGCGTTGGGGCAATAACGTAGAGCCTTCCGAAGACGCATATCAGAATCCCGATTATAAGGCATTTATTGTGCAGAACGAGGATGGCACATATCGTAACATACGTCAGTCTTGTTGGTATATTTCGAGCATAGAGAAGCGTATTGCCATGCTTGATGGCGTAAATCATCCGAAGATCAACAATGAGAACTACACCGCTTTCTTCGGTTTGCCATTCAATTTTGTAGAGAATACGTTCAAGGGACATGTAATGAATCCATTGCAACCATACCTTTATGTGCGTGGAGCATTTCTTCAGGACATTCATTATATCGACTATCAAGGCAATCCTGTTCGTCAGGAGCGTAATCGTGGCGTATGGAAGCAGGAGGTAGCCGAGAATGATCCATACGTAGTCAATAGTTCGACATACGATACCTGTTATTACAACAACATAAAGTGGCAGTGTGCAGTACCGCAGGCCAGTACTCAGCCACCTTCTGTTGGTAATCCCGATTGGATAAAACTATATGACACACTATCTCCGAATTATCGTATTATACCAAGTGCACAGCAGATACTTCGTGAACCTGATGGCAGCACCAATCTCGATGATGATACCATACATTGCGATGTAGTGGTGGATGACGGTGGTGACGAGCCTCGTTATGTGTATGAGGACGAGGTGCATATATATATCGGCAAGAACCAGCAGATGCCAGTAGCGGAGAGTAGTCGCACGGTAACTATTGAGCCTTCTGATATAAGTGTTGAGTTCTATATGCTCAATGCTGGTAGCGAACTTGGCGAAGCAGAGTTCGGTGATGCAATCTTTGCCTATCTCACAGGTATGGTATCAGTGCCTATATACGAACGTGGTAGCAACGGCATTACTCCTACTATTGACCCAGACACAAAGAACTGGGTAATCAATGGTATTGTCACTGAATACTCTTCAAGAGGTGATGATGGCAACGCCCCTTATATAGGCGATGATGGCTATTGGTACGAGTGGAATGCCGAAGCTGGCGAGTATCAAAAGACATCATATTATGCAGAAGGTAATAGTGTTGTTGCTCAGTATTCCATAGATGCAATAGAATGGTATGACGTTTGCTTCGATGGAGCTTTATTCATGCGCACGAAAAATAGGGGTGATGCAGAGTGGGGCGATCCGTTCCGTGTTGTAGGAGAGAAAGGCGATGGAGCCGATTATATTGCGAGTGATTTCGGTGTATCAGCCTCCCTTACTAATCCTGATGATGTAACACAATGGCTGGATGCACCACAGCAGACCACAACTCTCAAACCTTACCAATGGATGCGTCAGATGCGTAAGATTTGGGATGCCGAGAAGATGGCGCATAAGAATGACCCTTCTTGGAGTGGTTATAAATATGTGCGCCTGACAGGTGAAAAGGGACCGCAAGGAGCTATAGGACCGCAAGGTCCACAAGGTCCGCAAGGAATCCCAGGAGCATCAGGTAAACCTCTCCGTGGCCCTTCTCAATGGAATGCGGAAACAACTTACACTTGTGGTGCTGAAGGAGAAGAGTTTCAGGATTTAGTCTATCTTGGTGATAAACCATCAGAACAGTTCCTTTGTAAAGTCACAAACAAAGGAAAGAACCCTGCCACTACGTCAAAGAACGAGTCTTGGGACGAAGATCATCCTTGGACGATGACAGAGTATCGCGAGTTTACAGCAAGCAAAGTGCTGTTTGTCGGTCGTGGTAAGATAGAGAATCTTGATGTCACTAACTGTACAATCAAGGGAACTCTTAGCGAGGAAATGCTTAGTACACAAGAAGCATTGGACGAGGCAACGCAAGCCATGTGTGTTGACATTATCAGTGATGGCGACTATGGATATGATGCCTCTGATGTCTCTTTTCAGGCTATCAACGTGAAAGAGCACGGCTCTGTCTATATCCCTATATATGACAGAAGCGGCAATTCACCAATCCTTCATAGAAACAAGACTCTGCTATTGCCTCGGTATATAGACACAGACTTAACCTTTATGGCAGCTGGAGAAACGGAGTATTCTTTTAGAATACCTAAGCATGAGGTAAGTGGCACTCATTTAACGATTTCTGTCGCACCGCCTCCTATTCAGTTCGCGTTGTGGTCTTGTATCAAGGATTCTCAACTGAAGCAGTATTTCCATGATGGCTACGGCAATCTTGAACATCTGAGGAATCTGTATAATATGGGAGTGCTTGTGTGCGCAGACCCGTTGATGCTACAGGATGAAGGACGAATCCTTACAGGTGAATATTACTATGGAACATCCGATGCGAGCTATTTCCATGGTAGATTTTCATTCAACGGAGCAAGTTCAAGGTTTATATTCCTAATGCCAGGGCAGACCTTACATCTTATAAGCACCGTAGAAGAATATCAAGGAGCAAATTGTTTAACTTGGTATGTTCAGAATGCTTTCGATTTTGAACCTTTGACTTGTATTGCAAGTACCGACATGCCAATGGGAAGAATTGAGTCTTTCGCTTTTAATGGTGAAGTGAACAATATGAATCCTTCCTTTGCCGAAAATGTTGACCGATGGCAGGATATTATTGTAGGTAGCCATAAGATAAACCCTGCAATACTCAACCCAGAAGATCCGTTTGATGATGGCTTGCCACAGTTGGCAATCGGCAGGGGCTCCAATATGCCTTCTTGGTATTGGGATCTATAACTCGCGTTTTTTGTATCTTTGTCAGAAATAAATGACTATTATATGGAACCACTAAAAACTGATTATGCCGATGCTGAGAAAATTTTCTCGGCTATGTGGAACAAGACAAACAAAGCAGTCAATGAATTAGCAGCGAGACCATTTGGAATGTCACAGAGTGAGAAGAAACAGCTCAATGACAATACTTTGCAGATAGCTGATAATACCACAAATATATTGCAGTTGTTTGGCTTATCCATACTAAACAAGTACACCCTTGCTGAATATCTTGATATGCGAAAGAAAGGTGAACTGAAGAACTGCTTCTATTCTGTGTACAAGAATGATACTTTGTATCGTCTTTATCTTGGCAATACTCTTATCATGCGCAAAGCTGAAACTGGAGAAAAGCAGACCGTAGGCGGTGTATTCCCTCTTGTATTCCCGATTATATTCCCATAGCCCCCGTCCTTTGGGCATCAGCCCAAAGCCTCTTAATCTCGAATTATCGAAAATTAATAGTATATTGCAATGATTGATATTAAAGACCTACTAAACAAAACCGACAACGTAGAGCAACAGACCTATGTTGAGGAAAACGGTATTCCGCAGGAAGAAACACTACCTGCGAGTGAGTTTGTCGATAAGATAGTAAAACCTATCCTTGAA
>JAZUKC010000146.1:0-15805 GCA_045643065.1 Prevotella sp. | reverse complement strand
ACCACCGGTTGCAGCAATCTCGCCTGGCTTCATAACGTTGAGCGAGAGGGCGTTGTTTGGCTGGTCGCCACCACGGTAGGCCACTGGTGTGCCCTCAGGCAGACCGAGTTCCTCGCTGATTGCCTTGCAAACACGCGACTGAACAGAGAATGTAGGCACGATGTCGGCAATGAGCGACTCGTCGAAACCGAAGTGCTGCATGACGTCCTTGCTTACCTCGTTGTTGCGGAAGTCCCAGAACATACCCTCAGAGAGGCCCGAAACGGTGGTCTGCATGCTGCCGCCAGACAGGCGCATAGCGATGTAATCGCCTGGCAACATTATCTTATATATATTGTTATAGACCTCTGGCTCGTTTTCCTTCACCCATGCCAGCTTGGCTGCAGTAAAGTTACCAGGAGAGTTGAGCAGATGCTCGAGGCACTTGCCTCCGCCTATTGCGTCGAAAGCAGCGTTGCCATAAGGAACGGCACGACCGTCGCACCAGATGATAGAAGGGCGCAATGGCTTGCCTTCCTTGACAACACACACGAGGCCATGCATCTGATAGCTGATGCCGATAGCGATGACATCGGCGAGCGAACCGCCATCTGTAGCTGCCTGGACCTTCTCGCTGACACGCTGAGTTGCAGCCTTCAGCTCGTCCCACCACATCTCTGGTTCCTGCTCTGCCCATCCCTGCTTGACGGCAATGATAGGAGCCTCGCTGTCTGGGTACTGTGCACTTGCCACTGTCTGACCTGTCTGTGCATCGACCAGCGAAGCCTTCACTGACGATGTACCTATATCATAACCCAAAAGATACTGTTGTTTCATTTTTCGTTTGTTAGATTTTGTTGTTTACGTTCTATTGATTACACTTTCTTTGCAAAGGTACAAATAATTTATGAAACTGCAAACTATCTTGCAAAAAATATCCTTTTATCTTCCGAATACTATTGATTCATAGTGTAAAGACTGAGTAATAACGATGTAGTTACTGAGTCTTTACAGTGTGATTACTGAGTAATTAAAATGTACTTACTGAGTAATTATAACGTAATTACTGAGTTATTAAACGTTAAAAAGCTGCGATTTATTGGATAAAAGCTTGCGAAACGGAAAATAATTTAGTATCTTTGCAAGCGAAAAGAATAATTCACCCGAAAACGTATAACAAGAAAACCAAACGAAAGGAAACAAAAAACATGGCAATAAGATATAAATTAGTGCAGAACAAAATCAGCGGTCACGACTGCTACGGTAAGTTTTACGCTCGCTCAATCAAAACTGGTGAGATCAACATCAAGGACATTGAGCGCATCATTGAGCAGAACTGCTCGCTGAAGAGAAGCGACGTTCGCGCTGTGTTGACAGAGCTTGTTGACACCATCAAGGATAAGTTGCAGGATGGCTACACTGTCAATCTCGACGAACTGGGACGTCTTTCGTTAGGCGTAAAGAGCGAAGGCGTTTATCGCGAGGCTGATTTCAACGTGAAGAAGCACATCACGGGCCTCAACGTAAACTATCGTCCATGCACTCACAGAATAGGAAACGGTGACCGACGACTGGTTGCTCCACTCGCCGAAGGTTGCGAATTCAAAAAGGTTTGATACGCTTTTTCTTTATTATAAATTAAAAAATCTCGGTGATAAAAACACAGAAGCCCTTGCAACTCGCCTGTTGCAAGGGCTTTCTGCGTAAGGTATCGAAGCCCCAAAGGGTAGGGTGTTCAAAATTGAAACAAAAAGCGAGACCCGTTCGCCTGAAGGGCGATAACACATGTAGCCTAGGGCAACGCCCTAGGTACCAGTGACATACCTTGTATCTACGCTGCAACGCAGCATAACAATACTGGTTGCGTCTGCTGTTGTGCGGCGATGCGGCGTTTAATTGCGGGATAACCATTTCCTAGGGCGATGCCCTAGGCTAATGTATTCTCGGCCTTCAGTCGTAGTATAATTGTGTCTCGCAACAAATGTTAATTTTGAACACCCTACCCCAAGGGGGCGAAATTCTATAGCGTAGGGTGCAAACCCTACGTTTTAGGCAAACCAAGAAAAAAGCCTGACAGCTGAAAAACTGCCAGGCTTCTATGCTTTTACGCGTTGCGAATGTTTATCGGATGTCGATGACAGGGATGTTGTCCTTGTCGTTGTAGAACAGGTTTTCGCCTGCCATACCCCAGATGAAGGTGTAGTAGTATGTGCCAGAAGCTGCGTGGATAGACCACTCTGGAGACATGATAGCCTGCTCGTTGTGGAGCCATACGTTACGAGTCTCGTTTGGTTCGCCCATAACATGCGAGATGGTCTGGTCCTGTGGGAGGTTGAAATAGTAGTATGCCTCGATGCGACGACCATGTGTGTGAGGTGGCATGGTGTTCCATACAGCACCAGGATTGAGCTGGGTGAGACCGAGCTGAAGCTGACATGGACCTTCTTCCAGAACGTCGTTGACGATGAGTTTATAGACAGTGCGGTTGTTTGCCTCCTCAACGGTGCCAACAGGTCCCCATACTGCTGCCTTGAGTGAGCCCTTACGGCCGTCGAGAGTGATCCACTGTGTCTTGTAATGCTGATGTGCTGTGGCAGAGTTCAGATAGAACTTAGCTGGCTTCTTTGCGTCCTTTGAGCGGAAAATGACTTCCTTGTTGACGTCTGTCCAGTTGCCTTTCTTGTCCTGCATGTGGCCACGTCCAACGTAAAGAGCCTCCTTTGGCGAGAGTGCATACTCCTTACCGTCAACGATAACAACGCCATCGCCCTGGCCACAGTTTACGATACCAATCTCGCGGTTATAGAGGAAATACTTCTCCTTGATAGTCTTGTCAACGTCAAGGCCAAGCTCCCAGAAGTTCTCAAGCTTCAGATCCTTGTTGACAGGCATAGCGCCACCGAAGATGAAGCGGTCGTAATGGCTGTAGGTAAGCATGATTGAGTCTGCCTCCATCACCTTTTCCATGACGAAACGGTCACGAAGAGTCTTGGTGTCATAGTGCATAACGTCGCGTGGATGACATGCTGTCTGGAAGCGTACGTGCTGATTGCCAACGTAACGGTCTGCTTCCTGCGCACTGGCAGAGAGCGAAAGTGCAGCCATTGCTGCAAGAGAGATGATTGTCTTCTTCATTTATCTAAATTAGTTTGTTAGTAATCTGAGTTGTCTGCAAAGGTAATCATTATTTCGCAAACTGCCAAACAATTAAGGGAAATAATTGCTTCAACCTGTGGGAAAGGGATTATTGCATGTGCGATAGTTACTTATATATCAAAGTCACTCAGGTTGAATATCTCGTCCTTCGGTATTCTCTGCTTGCCTTTTCCATCCTTATTGTAGGCATCAGGCTGCCATGTGCGCACGTGAATCTGTGGGCGTTGCTCGTTGCGGAAGTCCCATACCATGAAGAGATAGCCATCGTCGTGGTAGCGATCGCTGGTCCATCCCTGGTGCAGAGTGACTCCGTAGAAGTCGTTATTGGTAGGATGACGCACGACCTCGATATCGTCGAAGGTTACGCGGAGCCTCTTGTTCATGGCAAAGATGCGGCGAAGGTTGTTCAGATAGGTCTTCTTGTCGTGCTTCTGATACACTATTTTATCTGGCAGATGAATGCCATCTACTGCCTTGCGCTGTATGACTTTGCCGGTGATGATGAGAGCATCTTCAGAGAATACGGCATCAAGGAAGTCGAGATCCTTCTGGTTGTAGGAAGTGCGGAACTGCTCTACATAGTCAAGAATAAGCTGTCGGCGGCGCAAATCGCTTACCTCTTCCTTATTGCTTCGCACTACGTTCATATAGAGATTCATGCTGATGGAGAGATAGAACGAAACGAGATTGCCTCGCTTATCGAAGCTGACAACTGCCTCCTGATACTCTTCGTCCTCATCGATATCGCCTACTTTGAGAGGTTTTAGTATCAACGGGATGTTTCTTACTTGGTATCCGCTGCCGGTAGTGATGCAGTGTTCCACGATGTCATTGTCCATACTGACGAACGGAGAGTTGTCCCACAGCGAGCGTAACGAACTCTGTACCGATGTCGATATGCCCAGAGCAGAGTAGTTAAGCTGCCTGCCTCCTGCGTATGCAGCATTTGCTTCGGTCAGGATGTCAGAGATTGTGCGCTCCATCTTCTGCTTTACGGCCATATTTTCTATGCCGTCAGAGATATGGACAGACACTTTGCCTGCAGCGAAGATGCTTGCAGTCAGCATGAGAGTGAATATAAACAATATCAGTCGTTTCATTTTTTTTGTAGGTTTATTCTTCTTTGAACTTTATCCAAATGGCACCACAGCCTTTGTAGTTTGATATCTTGTCGCTCTTGCCTGTACGGAGATTGAGCGCCGTTCCGTCGGTCATCTTCAAGCAAGCAGGTATGTTGCCCTGGCGGTTATGTATGAAAACATAGACGATTCCGCTCTTTGGCAGGTTTGAATATTTGCCGACATCAGTTATTGTTTCGTCTGCTCGGCCAGCGTTGACGTAGTCGTTCAGTTCCGTGAAGGTTGAGACATTGAGCATGATGCGCTCTTTCAGGGTTGGCGTATAGGTCTCTATGGCAGGCGCAACGGTTGTTTCCGGTGTCTTTTTTTCCTCCGTATTGAACGAGAGGACCTTGTTTTTGTCGATGAAAGCGAATACACGATGCAGATTGGCACGCTTTGTCTTTATCTGCGAAACGTTCTCTCGCGACTTCGAGACATAGCTTTCTTTATTCCCTATCCCGTTCTCCTCCAGCCAGTTCTCTATCTCTAAGGCAAGCAGATCAACAGCGTTGCAGGATGCTTCCTCGTCGCTCACCGTTGACGTTCCCATAGCATAGAGGTAGTCGGGATTGCTCTTTATGAGGTTTATCTGCTGTTGCTCGTCCTGCGCCGATGCCGTTAGACACAGCATGGCAAGGCAAAGGGTATGGAAGATTCGTCTTATCATATTCGTTTCTTCGGTCTTTCTACATACTTCTGATACAGTTCCTTCACGTTCTGCGTTGGTATATAGGCATTGATTGTTGCCTTCAGAATGGCCTTTCGGTTTGTAACAAAGTCGTCGGGGATGATGATGGAGAGCATGTGATTGAAGCCTAAGTCCTGGCTTTGGGCTATAAGCAATGCCTTGAGTCCGTCCTCGCGTTCTTCCTCTACGGCAAAGTATGTAGTCAGTTTCATAGCCTGACAGTATGCCAACCATTGCTGAAGGGTAACGGTGTACTGCTGTTTCTTGAATCCATAGAGGTTCTGCTCGACATACAACGTGTAGCCTTCCACGTCCTTAATGATGCCATTGAACAGGTTTGCCGCAGCATGCCACTTATCGTCGGCATGGAAACTCGGGATGGTATCGCCGGATTCTGAAACGGAGAAGTATGCTGCATTGTTCAGACTTTGTATGTAGTAGTTGGCCACTGGTTGTGTCATTAGACATCCGTCGTCTGTCTTTTGCAGTTCTTCGTCTTGTCTGGCGTAAGGGGAATAGTCGTTGTATGCCTGCAGTGTTGTCTTGAATTCCTTTTCTATCTCTGCCTTTGGCTTGCCGAGAAGCAATTCGTATCGCATTGGGAATGCTACGTCGAGGATGGCATTTCCCTTGGCATCTCGCCATGCTACTTCGTAATATTTGCCTTCTGCCTTACTCATCTCAAACGGCATCTGCGGCGTTATCTTCCTTGCACTTGCAACAGAACCAGCCAGGAAGATGACCTTATCGTCCTTGATTCTGAGGTCAACATACTCGCCTCGTCTCTGTAAACTGTCGATTTCGTACAGGTAGCGTTCCAGGAAGTCATAGACAACAGAGGGAAATTCGCACTTCACTTCTTCTGAGAATAGCGCAAAGCGTTGTGCGAAGCTTGTCTGCACAACAGCAAGCAAGCCAACAACAGAAGCGAATATCCGTATTGTAAATGATTTCATAGCCTAAAACCCAAAACCTAAAACCTAAAACCCTAAACCTTACTTAGAATCATAAAGTGTCTCTGATGCTCTGCCGAACCTTAGCGATCGAATTACATTGCCAGAGGAGTCAAATTGCACACCAAAGTCAACGAAGCCGTTGAAGAACTCGCCCTCAACATAGTCGCCTGCCTCAGCCATACGTTCCTTCATATCGTAAGGATGTATCTGGCGTGCCTTTGTATAGGTCAGTCGTCCGTGTCCATGCGGATAGCCGTTCTTTATTTCGCCGACATAGAGTCCATAGCTGAGTGTCAGTTCTGCAGGAGTATCTGGTTTTTGTTTCTTTTCCACATGCTTCTGCTTGTGACCTTTATTCTTGTTTTGCTTTATCTCCTCCTGCTTCTTCTCCACCACCGTTTCTTTCTTCGGTTCTTCCTTAACAGTACTCTCGCGCTTTATTATGCCTTGCGCCATCGCTGCATTCACAGCCAGCACAATAAATATAACAACAATAAACAGTTTCTTCATATCAATTTTTCTTGTAAAATAGTTCAACCATCTGCAAAGGTAATCATTATTTCGCTAACTGCCAAATATTTCTTTTGATTTAATCGTCAACAAAGAAAAAACGAGCCCAAACTGCAAGCAGGATGGACTCGATTTAATCTTGTTTATAGTGCAGATAGGTGCTACGGGGCTTCCCAGATACACTTTTGATGGTGCAAAGTTACGACATTTTCTTCAATTATCAAACTTTAACCCGATTTTTTTCACCCATTTAACAATTTTTCCAAGTGAACCAGACGTTTCTTCCTGCTTTACAGGAACAATAATGCCTGTTTGTGACTCAATGAGTGGTCTTAATGAAGGTGTATTCGAATACAGCAGAGCCGTAGCTTTGTACATTTCATCCCACATGTCATTTGCTCTGTTTACAGATATCTGTCTTAGCAGATAGTCTATAACTCGTAAAGCTCCGTGGAAGGTCTGCTGTGTGTGAGCAGAAAATGATGGACACGCCGCACCTGTTCTGATACCAGACGTTAGTGTCAATCCAAATAGAACGTTACCATGAGCACAAGCATTTCTTGTTTCACGAATTGCCATCATATAGCTTTTGAATGTTGCGATAGCAGGTTCGTTGAAATGCGTACTGATTACGCGCTTATCAGTATTTTGTAACAGATTGTCATACAGAACCTCCAGATTACCCAATGTCATATATTCCATTGCTTTCCATGCTGGTGCATATTGCTCTATATATTTTAGATGATGACGCTTTATCGGAGCTTTCTTTTTTATGGAATTGTATGCTGTTGATGGGAAACCTGTAATAAAGGTTGAAGATACTATGCTTGGATTGACAAACCAATATGGATCAGAAACGTATTTGTTTGACAGTTCATATATTATTGTAGTCCTTATCGCAACCTCTATTCTTGACAGGTATCTATTCAGGATGTTACGTAGGTCAAGGTCGAAATAATACAATGACACAACATCTTCGATTGTCGTACCTGGTGTTACATCATGACTTCGTCGATAATCTAATAGAGGGTATGTTGTCTCAAATGGATGAAGATAGAATCCAAGTCGATAATAACCAATATCTGATAATATCTCTTTCGCTTTTGTTTCATCAGAAATTACGACCCCACGACTACGAAGTATGCGTATCTGCTCATCGTAGTCAGTGGCTTGTTTTGTATATGGAATTCTTATTCTTGCCATTGATGTATTGCAAAGTTATTTGCATTATACAAATTTATTCTAAATCAGAAAGCTGTGGAAGTATTTCTTTTGCCTGTGAGGCTTGGGCGAGGTAAATTCTGAGGCTACGGGCAAACAGGGCGAACACTTCGCCCATAGTAGCGGCGGCTGCCGCTCCTGCTGACACCGCTCGATTTGAAGCTCACGTAGCGCGCGTAGTCCGAGCGGTACTCGCCAAGCGACGACGACCAGTAGTAGCCGTAAGAACCAGCGTCGTAGAGCGAACTGTCGTAACGGTAGCCCGCAGCGGGCAAGAAAACAGAATTACCATTCTTCGTACTCGTCACCTTATAACCCTTAACTCCATTCTGTGTTGTCCAACTCCATATACACTTATCAACGAGTTCGTCTTGTTCTGCCATTGTCGGCATGCGCCAACTACCGCCCCACTTCACGTGGGCAACGTCATCCTGAGGGTCAAGCTGAGTTTTATTGTCAACTGTTCCATATTTTGAATCTTTGCAATACTTCGTGATAGAAACATACGTTCCTTTGCAATACTTGTAAGTCTCCCAACTATAATCAGACTTTGTCTCCGTCTCTCCCCAAGCATAGTAATCCCCATACTCCCAAGGCTTAGATGCACCGACATTACATGTTGCCCACTTAACGCTCAGCCCAAGGTCAACATATTCATGGTTGCCAGCAACAACCATCGGTGTAGCGACCACACGAGGTTGCTGCATCTCTACCGACACACTTGCATTCTGTCCCTCAGTTACTGTCACGCGTTTTGTCTCAGTAGAATACCCATCAAGCGACAGCGTCACTGTATGTTCGCCTTCAAGCAAGTTCTCAACGGTGAACGGTGTTTCACCTACCTGTTTGCCGTCAATAGTAATGGTTGCTTTACGGGGAGTACTGATAATATCAAGCGAACCGTAGATTGGAGTTGGATTAATGGTTATGGTCTGTGGTTGACCTG
Organism: Prevotella sp.; assembly: GCA_045643065.1. Lineage (GTDB taxonomy): Bacteria > Bacteroidota > Bacteroidia > Bacteroidales > Bacteroidaceae > Prevotella. Next base: position 7,228 of record JAZUKC010000146.1, on the reverse strand, counting down.
CTATTACTTGCAGTTGCTTCGTTGCCTTGCGGTGATGAGCAAGCGTGGCCTCTACATCATGGTAACCTTCCATCATTTCAACCGTACAACTGCCAGCTGCGCTCTTCTTATTGTCAACATACACCTCCGCACCTTGCAGAGTGTTAATAGTCACGGAGGCGAAGCGGGCATCGAGGTTTGCATTTACCTTTGCTTCAAGACCATCCTCCACGGTCACGTTATACTGCATAGGCGCATATTTCTCCTTCTGCAACGAAATGACATGCGGACCAGACGGCACCTCGGTCAATGTACATGGCGTCCGTTTGCCAGTACTTCTGCCATCAAGCAGTACCTCCGCACCGCTGACATTTCCAGATACCGTGATGCTTCCGCATGCAGGACTCAAGGTTATTGTCTTCTCATACTGCGGAGAGTCAAGCATGAAAGTTCCTGTCGCATTATGATAGTTCAGTTTCTCCAACCTATAGCTATAACTGCCATACGCCTGCTTATAACCATCAAGCGGAGTATTTCCCACAAAACCATCGTTGATATACACCGCAGCACCTTGCGGATCAGAGTCAATGATTATCCATCCGGTCTTGGTACGCACCTCCTGCTGTGGCGCAGCGTTGTTAACTACTCCCGAAATGGTAAGCACATAGGTCATGTTGCTTTCCAGTGGACTGAACTCTGCAAGCAATGGTAGATAGCCTTCGAGTTTAACACCCAATCGCTTGGCACCCTTCGGCATATACACCCAATATTCGCTGGTCTTATAGGCCACGTCGCCCATCACCATTCCTTCAAACACAGCGCCCGCCGATGCAAGTTGCACCTTGACCAAAGCACAAGGCACGCCGTTGTTGTCCACTCGCTGTTCGGTGCGGGCAGAAAGGTCTCGAGCATTCTCTGCAAAGGACTTTACTGTCAACTCTTGCGCATCAATTGTCATGCAGCAGAATAAGGACAGTATAAAAAGTATAGTTCTCATCATATTAACGTTTTTACAACTATGTGCAAAGGTAAGCATTATTTCTGAAACCGCCAAATAATTCTGCCAACAAATAAAAATACGAAGGGAATGGTTCCTGCATTTTCCACTTCTGCAAATCAACGCATTGTCACATTATGATACACATGCAAAAGGTATTGAATCGCCTGCTGATTCAATACCTTTTACCTTCCAATTCAGTGCTTTATACCTTGTAATTCAATACCTCTGGCACTCTCACTCAATACTTCTGGTGGCAGAAAAGTATCATATCTATTATGCTTTAGGATAAATGCGGTCAACAAATCATTGCAAAAAATATTTTTACGGTTCTGCGTCAATTTAGTGGCAACTTGTCGTTCGGCTGGAGGCCGATATCTTGATAACCGGTTGCGCCGAATGAAATGGCGCTGCCGGATAAACGACAAAGAAAGATTCAGCGTCTGGAAGACGCTACAGCAACCAGCATCAAGGTAGAGTCCTCCAGACGCTGGGATGAGATTCTCAGAACCCGGGCACTGCGTACCCGGTTATAGACCGCCTCTGCGAGGCTGTATCGGCCTCCAGCCGAATCATGAATTGCCACAAAATTGACGCAGAACCGGAAAACGCCTTGAGAGGAAATGATTACGACCCGTACGATTGAAAAGAAATCTTTATTAAAATCTCTTTTCAATCGTACGGGTCGAAATTTTACCAGATGCTTACTCTTCGCTCTGGAGCGAGGTATAGTTTATGGTTAGGGCGTACATCATAGAGCATGTACCAGTCAGGATGATTGCATACAACACCGTTGATGCGGCAGATGCCATTGGCATGGACATCAACCTTCTGTTGTTCTTGATAAGAACTCAAGGTGCGTTTCTCACGCCACAAATTGGCAAACGACTCAAGGAAGAGTCTCTTTTGCGCGTTAAGTTCCTCACCTTTGCAGCCCTGACTCTTGCGCAATGCTACGAACGAGTCGTAGGCAGCAAGCAATCCGCCAAGATCAGCAATGTTCTCGCCCAAGGTTTGCTCACCATTCTGGAAGATGCCTGGGACGACTACGAGGTTGTTGTAGATAGTGACGAGCTGCTTCTGACGTTCAATGAATTTGAGTTTATCGTCCATTGTCCACCACACGGAGAAGTTTCCGTCCTTATCATATTTACTACCACTACTGTCCAATCCGTGGGTCATCTCATGACCGATAGCAGCGGCTATTTGACCGTAGTTGTACGCATCGCTCTTCGTAACATCAACCAGTGGAGGGCAAGAGATAGCTGAAGTGATGACGATGAAGTTGGAGCCAGGGAGATAGCAAGCGTTAAGATCGTGCATCGGTTCTATTATCTGTATAGCATCCCATATAGCATCACGGTCAGTATGACCACAATGGCCGATGAAAATGCCGTTATATTGCTTGCCCAACTCGAGGAAATCCTGGAGATATGACTTGCTCGTTACAGTAGGATTGACGAGTGCATCATTCCAGTTGTCTGGATAACAGCAGAAGAACTGCATGTCTGCAACCTTTTCAGCAGCAGCGCGTTTTGTATTATCCACCATCCAGTCGAGACGTCCGATGCGGTTGATGAGTGAGGCACGGATATTCTCACACATGGTCTCAATATACTGCTTTGACTGGCTTGTCTGATGAGTTTCGGCAAAAAGCTTGCCCAACACAGGTTGAACGTACTTTATATTGCCAAAAGCATTCTCAAACTTCTGCGACGAATAGGCAGTCTTATATATCATATATTCTGCAACAGCAATCTTTATATAGTCTCTTGCTGCAATCAGCTGTTTATCTGTGAGTTTATTTAAATAATTATATATGCCTAATTCGTTGTTGATATAATAAAAGAGCATATCACGCGAAAGCCCCATGCCTGAGAGCATAGTGCTGATGTTGTCATCTGCATTCGATGCTCGTGAGCTGAGGTGTGACACCGCGAGATTGTATTCTTCATCAGTGACTGGAGCATTCCTGTCCGCCTGTAAGGAATTAGATTTCTTCTCAATCTCATACATGTCATCGTTCAGTTCTTCTGCGTTATCAATCATTTCATTGGCCTCTGCCCAAGTATAACCCAGTTGGCAGAGTATCTCAGAAGAAAGAATTAAGTACTGACCAGCAGCATAATCCAGCGTTACCTTAACCTTCTTGTTCTGTACAAAGAAATCTGGGGTAAGAAGCGTAGGTATGTCCTGTCGCATCAAGCGTCCGGCATGAACCAGAAGGTCGTGCATAGTAGTCTGACGGTCAATGTCATCCAGATAGCTGCGTATCAAGGCATAATCGCTCTCCTTGGTTTCAGCGCGACGTTCGAAGTCGCTTTTCAGTGTCTTAAACAATGGAAGGGTTGGATTGGTTCTCTGCTCATTAAGCAGAGTTTGGGTAGCAAGATACTGTTCATCTTGCATAAAGCCACAACGAGTCTTACCCTCAGGTATAACGACATTATCATACCAATTGCCATTACAATAATGATAGAAATCATCGCCCGGTGATGTTGTCTTATCCTTCAGAGCATCAAGGTTGCATGGTTTGTCGTCATTAAAAATTTGTTCGTCATCGCTACATGACACGTGTGTCATTGCAACGAAAAGTGCAATCAGGCTTGCTGATAATAGTCTTACATTCATTTTCTTTATAGATTATTGTGTTGTTTATAATTTGCAAAGGTAAGCATTATTTTCCAAACTGCCAAATTATATGTTCAAAAAAGAGGTTACCTCTCACATAATGTAAAAGGTAACCTCTTGGGGCGATGCCGAATGACATCTACTTATGCTTTACTTCTTATTGATTCTCATACGATTCCAAACCACAAGAGCAGCTGTAAGGATGGTGAGGATGCCTGCTCCGATGTATGTCATGTACTTCACGCATGCATAGATGAGTGTAGAGAGTGGGCTTGATGCGAAGTCAAGGGCACCTGCCTGGAATCCTTCAGGAACCTGAACAGCCTTGTCGTCTGGATGGATAGCAGCAACATCATGAGCAGCCATTGTGAAGTCTGGTGCCATCCATGTTACGAAGTAGAGGCCGAGAGCCAACACTACGAGACCAACGATGAACGAGCGAACGACGTTGCCCTTGGTGTAAGGCAGAATCATCACAAAGACATAGAACATGCCGGCAAGTGATGCCAGTGGGAGGAACATATTGCCTGGGAGTGCTACTGCGAGTACGAGGGTTACAGGGATGAGAAGGATGCTGACTACGAGTGTTGTTGGATGACCAATAACAAGGGCTGGAGACATACCGATGTAGAACTCCTTCTTCTCGCCGAACTTCTTTGCAATGAGTTCGCGTGTTGCCTCAGAGATTGGTTTCAGACCTTCGATGAAGAGCGAGGTAATGCGTGGGATGAGTTCCATAACGGCACCCATCTTGATGCCAAGACCGAGAATCTTTGGAATGCTATCAACAATCTCGTCCCAGTTCTTGCAAGCAAGGCAACCGATAGCACAACCAACGAGGATGCCCAGGAAGAGAGGATCGCCAAGCAGACCGAACTTCTTCTTCATGCCCTCAGAGTCGATGTTGATCTTGTTGATGCCAGGGACGAAGTCAAGGATCTTGTCAATGACAATGGCGAAAGGCATAAAGCCCTGAACAAATGGCTGAGGGATAGAGATGCCTTCCATACCTGGATAGAAGTTCTGGAACTTCTTCGCTGTAAGGTCGGCAAGGACAAGGGTGATGACATAGCAGATGATGGCTGCGAAGAATCCCCAACCGATGCTCTGTGTCATGAAATAGACAACGGCACCGATGAACGCAAAGTGCCAGTAGTTCCAGAGGTCGATGTTGACGGTGCGTGTGCATCCGAGCAACAGAAGAACAAGGTTTACACCAAGACAAACAGGGATAATGAATGCACCAACGGATGTGTTATAAGCCACTGAGGCTGCTGCAGGCCATCCCATGTCGAACACCTTAAGCTGAAGTCCATAGATTTCAACCATGCTGTTCAATGCTGGTGTCATGCTTTCTACGAGCAAACCTGTGATAACGCCAAGGCCAACGAAACCAACACCCACATAGAGTCCTGACTTAAGAGCCTTAGAAAACTTTATGCCGATACATACACCGAGGATGGTGAAGATGACTGGCATCATGACTGCGGCACCAAGGCCGATAATATAAGAGAATACTGCTTCCACGACGAGTTTGTATTTTTAAAAATTAATTGTTATTTATTTGATGGATCGATTAATCGATAATTCGAAATATCGAAAGCTCGTTTAATCTATGATTCGGTAATTCCGATTAATCTAAAGAATCCGAAAGGAAATATCAAGAACTTACTTAACCTCAACTATAGCAGGTTTCTGGAGTTCATTCTTCCATTGCTTTAGGTAAGTCATCCATGCCTTGCTGTCGGCAAAGCCGAAGGTCTCAAGGTCGCAAGTGGCGGTGAACCAATACTGAAGATGGTCAGAATCTGTGCCTACAAGAGCCACGTATGCCTGATTAGGGAGTTTCAGTTTGCCCTTGTCGTCAAGTTTTCCGATTTCTTCCTTGGCCATATCAGTAAAATGCTGTTCGCCCTTGAAGATGCTTTCTGGTACACAGACAGCCAAACCGACTGTACGATTCTCATAGACCTTTGGGTTGTTGCCTGCCATGGCAGTTCCCCAACAACCTAATAGTCCTTTGCCGTCAGAGAGTTTCTCTGAGCCAATGATATCTGTAACACCTGTAGAAAGCGCAAGATCGGAAACCGGGCGGGAGAACTTCACGTCAACGAGCACATCACGATGGCCAGCATAAAGGATGTAGCGTGTACAGACATCCACAGGCTTTGAGTCTGGAGTGATTCGCCATGCCTTATTGACTGTTTCAATAATGGTACGGAGGGGACCTTCTGCACGAAGTGCATAGGTACGATTGCGTACATTGTCGTACATCACTGACTTGCTGCCGTTCCATCCGTGCAAGGTTCCACAACCGTATGTTGAACCGGTATAAAGCACATCGTCTCCGTAGTTTGCTTCTTTCTGTTCCTTAGAAGGATAGAAAGCCGTCTCAGCAAGTTCCAACTGCTTAACGCGATGACCGTAGAAGTCAACGGACTGACGGTGATCGCAATAAATACGGTAGCCAACGAGTTCGCTTTCCATCAGCGGTCCGTGTGGGAATACATACTGATAAGGATTGCTTGTAGCAGGCACTGTAATCGAGCGCATTGGTATGTGCTTTGGATCCTTGGCAGAACGGTCGCGAATGGAAAAACTGCCATATACGCGGGATGGATACTGGCGTGGCAGACCTGTCTTTTCCAGGACAATCTGGATATTTTGTGTTTCCTTCTTCTTCATGTCAGTAAGGAAACATAGTTCGTCGTATATTCCATCATCATCAAGATCGTCAAGCTGGCATGGCAGTTCCTTGCCATCAAGTGTGACCAAAGCCGAAGAAAAGTCATCGGACAAAGGCAGAACGACAGGCACAGCCTCACGTTCCACAGCAAGCGGATTCTTGATTTTCAGGTTTAAGGTTTCGGATATTGCAGGCATGGTTGACAAAAGCATGATGCCTACAATCAAGGTAGTTAGTTTCTTCATTGTCAGTAAGTTTACAGGGGAATAGTACAAGGGTGGAAAGAAAAAAGTGATAAGCGACGAACCTGTTGCAGTTCGCCACCTATCACTTTATATATAGATGCTATTAAGGCTCAACAATGCCACGCTCAACGAAGTCGAGCACATTGCGCTTGTTTGCCTGCATGCGTTCATACTCTTCCTTGCTGCCTACGATGACCTTCTCAAATTCGCGAAGACCTGTACCAGCAGGGATAAGGTGACCAGAGATTACGTTCTCCTTCATACCTACGAGGTAATCAGACTTACCACGGATAGCTGCCTCGTTGAGTACCTTCGTTGTCTCCTGGAATGATGCAGCAGACATGAATGACTTGGTAGCAAGAGCAGCACGTGTGATACCCTGAAGAATCTGTGTAGATGTTGCAGGAACAGCATCACGCACCTGTACGAGCTTCATGTCACGACGCTTCAATGATGAGTTCTCATCACGCAGACGGCGTGCTGTAACGATCTGGCCCTTATGGAGTGTCTCTGAGTCACCAGCATCTGTTACGACCTTCTTGCCCCAGATACGATCGTTCTCCTCGCGGAAGTCAAGTTTGTCAACAAGTTCCTGCTCAAGGAAGTTTGTATCGCCAGGTTCGTTGATCTGAACCTTACGCATCATCTGACGAACGATGATCTCGAAATGCTTCTCGTTGATCTTTACAC
>JAZUKC010000145.1:0-55849 GCA_045643065.1 Prevotella sp. | reverse complement strand
CTGTCCGAAAAAATGTGTACCTTTGTGCATTGTTATTGAAGTTTTGTAGCAGAAACAAAGGTAACAATTTGGGCTGACTCCACCAAATGGAATCAGCCCTTTCTTATTTTTTTAACAAAAAGTTTTAGCGGACAGTAATATTTGTAAATCAAGAAAAAATTAGTATTTTTGCACTGTCTTTACTCAAATCCTGCCATTTGTGGTGGATAAGGGGAGAGGCAAACTACATAATTAAAAGCGTCATTGATGCTTTGTCTATTGGCAGATTGAAACGTAGGAAATTTCTTTTGGAGTTCAATGACAAGGTCAGAAGTGGATGCTTACGGGAACGCTACAACTGTATCCCGGAGTGTGCAGAGAGGGTATGTTATATCCTCACGCACACTCTTCCGGGTGCATACAGTTCATACGGACGTAGGTATTGCTCTGCTCAGTTCAACTCCAAAGGTCTCCTACACCTCAATCGGCGAACTGGCAGAAGTCAATACCTACGTTATCTTTTTATTGTGTAGCAGACCCAACTATCCCATCCAAAAAAAAAGAAATACAGTCAAGAAAAAACAGCCCCACGAATTAAGTTACAGAAGCAATAATAGTAAACTGTTCCGAATAATTCAAAAAAAAATTGCACAAATTGCAATAAGGACTAAAAAAGGACCAAATTAACTTTAGTTTTATTGTATTAACTTTGCAAAAAAGAAAAGTAAGTATTTATAAAACGACTAAAAATTATATAAAATGTTAGTACGTCAAAGCAAAAACAGTTTTATCCGTAGCACAGAACGTTATGGATATGTCACCAATCAGCTCACGCAATTTGACAGAGTGTATAACTCTACGGGCGCTGATTTCCTTCGCGAAATATCACGCGAAGCAAAAGATGTCGATGACATAGTCGATCACCTTTTGACAATATATCAAGATATTTCACGTGAAGAATTAAAAAAGGATTTTGTTGAGTTTGTCGAAGACTTAGCAAAACACCGCTTTGTATATCTTGGCGAAACAATAGAGGAAATTGAAAAAAAGGATTTGGATTTCTCGTATGAAGAAAATAACCCCAAAACCATAACCGATATATATTACCAAGAAACTGAGCAAGATTTAAGGTTAAGTACTCAAGATTATTTCCTGGAAGAAGTTCAAGAAACCCCGCAGATTAGTGCCTTACAGTTTGAATTGTCAAGTAGATGCAACGAGCGATGCATTCATTGCTATATTCCGAACAACAAGAAGAATCACGGCTTTGACATGCCTCTTGATAAGGTAAAAGCAATCATTGATGAGTTTAGCGCTATGGGAGGTATTCACATAACGCTTTCTGGTGGAGAAGCCTTCTTACATAAAGATTTGTTTGAAATTGTTAAGTATAGTAGAGAAAAGGATCTCAAAATAAGTATCTTGTCAAATCTCATTACTCTAAAGCCAGAAGACATTCCATTCCTAAAGAGTATGAATTTGTCTTTGATCCAAACATCCCTTTACTCAACAGAAGAAGATATCCATGACGCAATTACTACAGTAAAAGGGTCTTGTAAAAAGACAAAGGCTGCCATTGAGATGTTGATTGCTGCTGATATTCCAGTCCAGATATCATGTCCAATCATGAAAACGAATTTAAATTCTTATATAGGCGTGCTTGATTATGCAAAAAAATATAATATCAAGGCCCAGACAGACTACATCATGATGGCACGTTCTGATTTTTCTACAGATAATTTGAATCAAAGATTGTCAATAGAAGAAACCGAGACGCTACTACGCCAAATAATAGAACGAGACATAGCTTATACCGAAAGGACATTAAAACAAATCCCTAAGAAGGAAGCGATGCTTCTTGATTTTGAAAAATTCAAAAAACAGCCATTATGTAGTGTTGGCTATGATAATTGCTGCATTACTGCAAATGGAGACGTATACCCATGTGCAGGATGGCAGGCTTACATTTTAGGCAATATATACAAACAATCGTTGAAAGAGATTTGGGAAAATAGTCCTAAAGTAAAATTCTTACGCACAATAACAGAAGAAACTTTTGAAAAATGCTTAAAGTGTGAGGCCTATAATTATTGTTCAAGGTGCCTTGTAAGAAATTTCAACGAAAGTAATGGGGATATGTTCAAAATAAATAAAGCATTCTGTGATGAGGCGTTTTTGCTAAAACGATTAGTTGAAGAATATAGAGACAAAGGGCTACTGGAATCAATATTTATTGATGAAGACTAATGCAATAATAGAAAAAGCCGATTCGCTATAAAGGAGGTAGGCATAACAATAAAATTACAATTATGAAAAAGTACGTAAAAGTAGAATTGGTTGCTAAAAACCAAATTTCTGGCTCTTATGCAGCCGGATGCCCTGCAAAGAACGCAGACTGCGGATGGTTGGGCTCTGGTTTCGGAAAGTATTGTAAGTCATGCGAAAGAGCAAAGTAGCAGTAAACTGCTATCAGGGGATAGGCGACGCCTATCCCATTTTATTAAAAAATGAGTCTACAAAAAACAGAACGATTTCAAATTGAAAGTTAATAGTTGGTATAGAGGCTAAAATCAATCAATACTCAATATAATCTAAGTTTTTGATTAGTATTTCTGACTTTAATTTACAGACTATAACTAAAAATGTATAATGAAAAATTATCGGGCCTTCTTTGTAGCGGCCTCAAAACTAAGAATATATTTTACTATGGTTGACAGCATAATAAATGGATTATTTGCATTGGTTGGCACCGTCATCGGTGGAGCAGTAACTTGGCTCGTATCCAGAGACAAAAGAAGAAGTGACAAAATGTACAAGACATTGATGTTATTCTCTGAACAAATAAAATCGTATTGGTATTTGGAGAAACTATATAGCAATGACATGGCCAGTTTAAAATCTTCATCAGAGAAAACCATACAAATGCAATATAGGGAAAAAGTTGAGAAAATGGGATATGAACGTCCTACGATGACAGCAAATGAAGTAAAAAAGAGAATAGACGACATTTAATGCTAATAGATATTCACATTCATGTAGGACAGTTCAATTGTCTATATTTTGCTCCATCGGCTATTAAAGAGTTGATGGAGCATTTGGAGGTTGGCTTTTACGCTGTATCTTCTACCACTCAATGCGAAGAAAACTACCCTAAGGTTATGTCAGAAATACATGAACTCACAAAACTTGACGGACAAAGAGTATTGCCAACAATGTGGATAACGCCAACATCTCTCAAGGGTAACATTGCTTGGTATCTAGAATCAGATATAAAATGGCGGATGCTTAAAATTCATCCATATTTAAACCAAAATGAATGGATTTATGAACATGGACTGATTGAGGAAGTAATAGATATTGCAAGAGAATTAAAATTACCACTACTTATCCATACAGGCAATGAAAATTGCTGTCAAGCAAATTTGTTTGAAAATACAATAAAAGAGAATAAAGATATTACATTTATTCTTGCTCATGGAAGACCACACAAAGATGCGATTCAGTTTGCATCAAAATATGAGAAAGCTTACGTGGATTCTGCATTTATGCCAATAGAAGACATGAAAGCATTTTGCGATGCTGGCTTATCCCATAAACTGCTATGGGGAACAGACATGTGCATACCCCAATACTTCTATCCAGAGGAAGATATGGTTACATACTACAAGAGGAAACTCGATGCATTCAGAAACGTATGCAGTGAAGACCAATATAATAATGTAACATATCTTAATGCTAAGAAAATATTCAATCTTTAACAATTAATCTACAAACTAAGCTTTATGAACATCTACAACAAACTCAAATTAGCAGGAGCTCATCCAACAAGAATTTCAGACAACTATGTAAGTTTTGAAATGCGAGATGAAGATTCCGGTGACATGGTCACTACCGTTATGGACGAGTACGAGAATTGCATCGTGCGATTAAGTGATTCTATTGACAAAATAGAAGAACTTCCTACAGGAAATCTTCGAATTGTCTTTTCGGATGGTGATGAAGATGAGTACAACATCGAAGAAGGGGAATTTGAAAGGGTTCTACGAAGGAGAAGATGGATTAATAGCATGGAACTAGAAAGTGTTGTCGCTCCTAGTAGCGACAACGATGATGATGACGACAATAACAATGATAACGACGACAATAACCATGATGATTGCAAGAATGACGACGATGATATTGACATAGAAGAAATCATTGAAAGAAAATTAAAGGAACGAGAGGAAGCAAAAAAAACACCTAACTTCAGCGAGTTGATCAAGGAGAAAATTGACGAGTTGACTGCTGGCAACATGATGATAAAGAAACTATTGGCGTTTAGCGCCTTAAGTTTCCTTGTGTACTTTTGCATATACATCATTCCTCTGTTTATCCCACAATACAGAAGACTCATTGTAAAACTCTGGAGATTTTTTATTCGTTAAAATTATTCCTTTTATGTCATACTACAATTTCACCGCCAGTCGTGTTTCCGGCGATGGCAACGCAGTTTTCCCTGACGAAATCATCATTGATGATGAGGAGGAGGTAGTGATTCATCGTAAGCCGAAACTGATTGGCAGCAAGGAGACGAAGATACGCTTCGGAGCCATTGCCAGCATTGAGGTTGACAAAGGCGTCCTCTTCGCTGACATCATCATCGAGACACGTGGTGGACGAGAGGTTATTGCCCGTGGCTTCACACGCATGGATGCAGACAGCATAAAGGAAATGCTGACATTCTGAGGTAAGGAAGTGTAAACAACAATAACCAAAGAACCGATTCTAAGATCCTGACATGTCAGGGGAGGTTGGCAAGCGACGTTCTAATCCTGTAGTAGAAAGGTCTTGCGTCGCTTTATTATAAAAGTTGATTAAGGAAATACCAGCGTGGTAGAATGACTGCTTTCTGTCATGATAGACTTTGAGACAGAGGTGGAAATGTAGAGCATTTCATCGCCAACAAAACATTTGATTTGGCAAACTGTTAACCACATAAACAAGCATAACTATGAAAACATACTTACTACAAGCTCCTGACCGCAGGGGAAAGATCCTGCCAGGATTCGCCTTCTAGGTATTATCACGCACAACAAGTGGCCCAGACGCCAACGAGATAGAGGCGCAGCTCCGTGCTATGGGTTACAACGACACCGAAACCATCAGCTGGCGTGCGCCTGGCAACTAGAAGATTAAGGAAATGCCAGCGTGGTAGGATGACTGCTTTGTGAAGAACACCGCTAAAAAAAACTTGATTTAAGTGCCACTTGGAAAAAAGTTGTAAAAAAAGTGTCGTTTTCTTGGAAAAAAGTTGTATCTTTGCACCGTAAAAGGTAGCAAAAAGTTGTAAATATGCTAAAAAGAAAGATACAGAATAAGCTCGAAGAGTGGTATAAATCAGGACATTACAAGGCGCCACTGCTGTATGGCGCAAGACAAGTAGGCAAAACGACTGCAGTTAGAGAGTTTGCTAAACGTCATTACAAACACTTTGTGGAGGTGAATTTTGTGAAGCGTCCTATTGCAATGCAGGCATTTGATGGTGATCTTACTACAAAGGCCATCATCACAAACCTGTCAGCGATGGGATTCGGACCTTTTGTTGAGGGCGAGACACTTCTGTTCCTCGATGAAATACAAGAATGTCCTAACGCACGTACAGCAATAAAGTTCCTGGTTGAGGAGAATGTATATGACTATATAGAGTCTGGGTCATTGCTGGGAATCAACTACAAACCTGTACCTTCTTATCCTGTGGGCTATGAGGAGAAATATGATGTTTACCCTATGGATTTTGAAGAGTTCCTGTGGGCAAAAGGTATTCCACAAGATGTATATGATATAGTAAAGAATGCGTACAATGAACTGAAGCCAGTACCAGGGGTCATACATGATCAACTCAGTCGCTACTATCGTGAATATCTGGTGGTAGGTGGAATGCCAGAGGCTGTGCAGAAGTTTGTGGCTGTTGATGATTTTCGTGAAGTGCTGAAGGTGCAGAAGTCCATCGTTTCAACATATCGGTCGGACATCACGAACTATGCTGGCAGGCAGGCTCCGCTTGTTAAACGAGTATTTGATGCTATCCCATCAGAACTTGGCAAACAAGATAAGCGTTTCATTCTTGCCGACATAGAGAAAGGGGCTTCTCTACGAAAGTATGAGGATCCCACTCAGTGGCTTATAGATGCCGGAGTGGCATATTATTCGTTCAATACATCGGCATTTGAACTTCCGTTTGAATCAACTGAAAACAGGAGATTATATAAACTCTACATGGTTGATACAGGATTGTTATGTTCTCAGTTGCTAAAAAATATGCAGTTTCAAGTGATGAATGGTAATATTGAGGTGAACGAAGGTGCATTGACAGAGAATTTTGTAGCATGTACTTTAGCATCTCAGGATGTGTCTCTTCACTATTATGACAAGAAAAGCAAACTGGAGCTGGATTTCATAATACAGGATGGCGACGGTATAAGCATCATTGAAGTAAAGTCTGGTGAAGATTACAAAAAGCACGCCTCTCTGAACAATGCAATAGCCAATAACTCCATGCGCATCAATCGTAGCATTGTGCTTTCAAAATTTAATGTGGAAGTAGCGGAAGGAATAATATACTTACCTCTCTATATGGCTTCGATGATTATTGATTCATAACTTGAAGAAATCTGAAGGTTCATCTTACGACCATTAAGATTAAGGAAATGCCTGCGTGGTAGAATGACTGTTTTGTGAAGAACACCGCTAAAAAAACTTGATTTAAGTGTTACTTGAAAAAAAGTTGTAAAAAAAGTGTTGTTTGTCATCACTGGTGGTGTGGCAAAGTATGTGGCTCAACTGATGGATGAGGGGTGCAGGACATGGGAGGACATGCTGCATGCCATATGCCGACCGTCAAGCATATTCCTGGAAGAAGGCACAGAACTGCTTGTGGGCGAGTTCGGGCGTAAGTACCAAATATACTACAGCATTCTGCAACTGATTGCGAGTGGCATGGCGAGTCAGGCCGAAATTGACAGCATAATTGAGAAGAATACAGGCCGTTATCTTGACACGCTCGACGCGGAATACTCACTCATCAGCAAACGCCGCCCGATGTGGGCAAAGCCAAACAGCCAGGGGGTGAAGTTCTATATTGACGATTGCTTCCTTATGTTCTGGTTCCGATTCATCGAGGCAAACAGGTCTATGGTGGAACTCGGGAAGTTTGACCTGCTCTACGAACTCATCAAGCAGGAATACCCACAGTTTAGCGGCATTGTTCTTGAAAAATACTTCCGCCAGAAGTATGGTGAAAAGGAACGTTAAACAGAGGTTTCGCACTGGTGGGATAGCAAAGGCGAGAACGAGATTGACCTGATAGCAATAGAGAAGCTTGACAAACGGGCAACTGTTGCTGAGGTAAAACGAAATCCCCACAAATTCAACGCTAATACGTTGGAAGACAAATACAGCATTATCAAGTCGCACTTCCGGGGGTATGACGTTGAACTCAAAGGCTTGTCCTTGAATGATATGTAGGCGTGTGAAGGAGACTTCGTGTTAAAAGGAAACAGTGGCCTATTCTTTCGAAAGATACCACCTCACTGTCCATTCCAGCGACTCCTTGGGGTGGAGTAGGGTGTAAGCACCTTGCGCCTCCAGTTCTACATACACCTTGCCGTTGTGTACATACACCTGAATCTCATCCTCACCAGGTGCTGGTTGAGTAGCAGTGAGGTCGGGGAAACGCTTTGTCAAGCGTAGGCCATTGTGCTCGTATGAGAGCCATCCCTTGCCGTTGGCGTTTATTTTACGCTGCTTCTCCGATTGATCGATGGAATAGGTGGCAATGCCATTCACTGAATGGAAATCCACTAGTCCTGAAGGCCAGATGGAATCTACGGGAGCATCGAAGGTGATAGTGCCTTCGGCTGGTACACGAGTTATTTCCCATGGAGCTACACTGCGAGGCTCAGTGCCTTCGTTGCGTATGCTGTAGGTTATTACGAAACTGTGGTCTGTGGCATCCGTAGCAAAGCGTTTGATGATGCGCAGAGGAATCTTCTCAGATAGCTGACTCGTCATAACGATGCCAGATTCAGTCTTTGCCACCTCGTACTGCATGATGTCATGCTCACGCACTGGAGGCCAGTTCCATTCCTTCTGTGGGCTTGTCCAGAAAGTGCTGCCATACATGTTAGGCATAGGATTCTGTGACAACACCTCCTGCCCATCATATTTCAATGATGTGATGCGAGCACCGTTGGCAGCATCGATGACCATTGTTGCCTTATCGACATTCAGTTCGTAGTTCTCTGCAGGGTTTAATGGTTTTGGTTTCCATTGCGCCATGGTTATCAGTGGGAGCGCAGATAGAAGTGCAGATAGAATAATGTTCTTCATAATTTTTTTATTTTACTTTATTAGTTCCGACGCAACGATGTCAGCCAATTGACGTCTTACGTTCATTAATTCTTTTTTGTGAGTAGGATTGTCCTTCGGATGTACTCTGTTTGTTAACAGGATAATAGAAACCTCTGTGTCCAAATCAATAACCATGGAAGTGCCAGTGTAGCCAGTGTGGCAGATGCAGTGGTTCTTCTTGAAACCTCCACAGTACGAACTGTTCACTTCCCATCCTAAAGCTCTGCCGATGCTTTCTTCGCCAGAAGGAATTGTCACCATCTTGTCAATCGTTTCCCGTTTCAGCACTTTGTCATTACCGTTAAGAATAAAGAAACAGTATTGTGCCAGGTCGTCTGCATTAGTGAATAGCCCAGCATTGCCAGAGTTTCCTCCGTTGAGAATCCTTGCCAATGGGTCGTGGACAGCACCTTTTAACGGATGCCCATTAATACATTCGGTGGCAGCAATGCTGTAATTGGAAAGAGACTGATTGCCGTCAGGGAAGAAATGGCTGTTGCTCATACCTATG
Organism: Prevotella sp.; assembly: GCA_045643065.1. Lineage (GTDB taxonomy): Bacteria > Bacteroidota > Bacteroidia > Bacteroidales > Bacteroidaceae > Prevotella. Next base: position 46,971 of record JAZUKC010000145.1, on the reverse strand, counting down.
GGGCGGAATATGTTTTTCTCAGCATATTGGTGCAACGGTTCTTTTGTTACCTCTTCAGCTATGCCTTGAAGGACAATGAAGTTCAAACAGCTGTATAAACGCGAAGACCCTGGACGGAAGTTCCTTTTGGCCTTTGTCGCAATATAAGAAATAAACTTCTTCGTGTCAGATTTTCCCCAAGCACTGTGTAATTTGTTTACAGTGTTCATTGACAACCCAGCATCCAGACCACTGGAATGCGTCATCAATTGTTGAATTGTAATGTCAACAGTCTCACTGCCGTTAGTCCATGGCCTGAAATCTTTGATGTATTTCTTCACGGGGTCGTCCAGACTAATAAGCCCATTCTCCACCAGTTTCATTATCACAGGTGCTGTGGCAACACACTTTGTCATTGACGCAACGTCAAACAGTGTCTCGCAAGTCATCTTTTCTTTCTTCGGCAAAGTGGAACTATATCCATACGCCTTTCTGAAAACCACATTATCCTTATGTGCCACAAGTACAACGCATCCAGGGAAAGTGCCAGACTGCATTGCACGTTGCATCAAGGCGTCAATCTTTCCTTGGCTGCTCTTAGAAAGCAATTCCGCGTGTGATGCATTCTTCTGGGAGCCACAACTGTCGCTTCTTTGCTCCGTAGAATGTATGTTATCCTTTCCTGCAGATTTGCAAGAAAAGCATAGGGCAAGAATAATGCACAAAAATAGATTCCTACACATCATGGTTGTTACTCTAAAAATTTCACACTCACCCAACCTTCACCCCAATTATCACGGTCGTTGTTTGGAGTAGATTGACGAACCTTTACAAAACCATTTTGCTCAGCACTGATTACTTCCACTGTACTTCCTTCATATACAACAACTCCATTGGTGTTATTGCTGTCAAAATCGTTGTATGGTGAGTAAAGAGGCTCATACGTTGTGCCAGGACCAGACCTCACGAATACGTTTTGTTTTATTATCTTGTAAATGGCCTGTCGCTGATGCTCTTCCGTATTGTCTCTGTCGTTGGTTTCTTCTTCGTCCACAATAGTTTCTTTGGCAGGACGATCTTCATCTTCTTTCTCAGCACCAGTATCAATGATTATTGTGTCAGCTGGAGTACTTGTGTCGCCAGGTTTGTTCATATATAAGAACGCTGCTATCAATGCAACTACGGCGATTGCAATAACAGCAATCAGTGTGGTTGAAGTCGAGTTGTTGTTTGTTACAGCTTTGTTGTTTACAGATGAAGTCTGTTGCTGAGGAAGCGCAGTCGTGTCATCTTTATAATTGTGTGCATTTTCCGCACGTTGCATATTTGAAACCTTAGGTATTGTGTTGTCCTCAGACTCTGAAGTTTCAAAGGCAGATGCCCCCGTGGCATTCATCATGTCAATGAAGGTTTGAATGTCCTTCATTCTGTCTTTTCTTCGTCCCTCCATTGCTTTGACTATAATAGAAATAGCCTTAGCACTCACACCTTTATTCTTCAGTTTGTCAACAGCAAGTCCTTCGTTATTTACAACAGAAGCAGTTGGAGGAGTGCTGCCAGTAAGAAGTTTGAAGAAAGTAGCACCGAGGGAATAAACATCAATCTCTGGCGCAAATTTCTTAATGCTGCCATCGTATTGCTCAAGAGGAGCATAACCTTCACTGAGTCCAGATATGTTTGTACTTGTAGGCGTATCCGTAGCAGTGTCATACTGCTTGCTTAGGCCAAAGTCAATGAGCACAGCCTCATCTTTCTCGTTCAGCATTATGTTGCCAGGCTTTACGTCCAGATGATTCATGTTGTGTTGGTGTATATACTTTAGCGACTCTGCCACCTGGAGAATATATCGAGTGGCAACGGGCTCTGACAGGTAACCTTCATGTCTGACCTTGTCTGCAAGAGAACCACCCACAGCATATTCCATAACGTAGTATGCAGTGTCATTTTCCTCAAACACATCAATGACTCGCACTATGTTGGGATGATTTAGCTTCGCGATGTTACGGGCCTCCTTCAGAAACTTCTCACGGAAGCGATTGACAGACTCGCGGCTACTCTCAGTGCCAACTGTAACATGGTTTGTACTCTCATCACGGTTGCAGAGTTCATTCATGAAGAACTCCTTAATTGCCACCTTTCTTTCAAGTCCACTCTGAATGGCAAGGTAGGTTATTCCGAATCCGCCTTGTCCAAGAATGTCAATAATCTTATATCTTCCTCCTTGCAAGAGTGTGTCAGTATTCAGTTGCATAATGATTTGTTTGTTGTTCTTTTTTAGGGATTAACATACATTCATTTACAAAAATAGCAAAAAAAAGTGAACCATCATTTATGCCACTCCACTTTTTTTGATTTTTTAATTATTTATTTGACTTGTGTAGTTACAATTCATTTGGTTGGCGTGATTTTCTTTCTTAAATAAAGGTTCTCCGAGAAAGTGTGTGGGAGAATATTGTTTCGTTTCATAGCACTCGCACCATTGTACGATTGCACTCAAACGTTCATTTGCTTGCACTCAAACGAACATACGTTAGCACTCAAACAACGCTAATCAAGTAGTTTTAACATGATCAATACTTACGTTTCGTTCGATAATATCATAGCTTTTAATTACAAAAACAAACTATGTTTACCCACACAAAACCTCGTAGAACCTAAATAAAATAAATAAAAAAAGAATGTGTTGCATAGGCTCAATGCTCCTGATTCTGACAAAAGATTCAGCACATAGCAGTGATAGTTTCTACACAAAATATCAAGAAAAAGCAGTCATTTTAACATAATGTAAGCAACAAGCAACAAATTTAACGTAATTTTCTTGCTTGTTTCAACAAAAATGCCTATTTTTGCACTCACATAATAACAAAATATTAACCTTACAAAAAACGACACATACTATGGAAGTGCAGAAAATCATGTTTGACCTGGAGAAGAAGCATCCAGGCGAGAAAGAGTTTTTACAGGCTGTGCGCGAAGTGCTGCTCAGCATTGAGGATGTTTACAATCAGCATCCAGAGTTTGAAAAGGCTAAGCTCATTGAGCGTCTCGTTGAACCGGAGCGCATCATCACGTTCCGTGTGCCATGGGTTGACGACAAGGGCGAGGTGCAGGTGAACATCGGCTATCGCATACAGTTTAATTCGGCTATTGGCCCATACAAGGGCGGACTGCGATTCCACCCATCGGTGAATCTGTCTATTCTGAAGTTCCTCGGTTTCGAGCAGACATTCAAGAACGCTCTGACAACACTGCCAATGGGTGGTGGCAAGGGAGGATCAGACTTCTCTATCCGCGGTAAGTCAGACAACGAAGTGATGCGTTTCTGTCAGGCATTCATGACCGAACTGTTCAAGCACATCGGTCCTGACGAGGATGTACCAGCAGGCGATATCGGCGTTGGCGCACGTGAGATAGGTTACCTATACGGTCAATACAAGCGACTGACAAATCAGTTCCAGGGCGTGCTGACAGGCAAGGGATTGGAATGGGGCGGCTCTAAGATTCGTCCTGAGGCAACAGGCTTTGGTGCATTATATTTCACCAACCAGATGCTGCAGACGGCAGGCATTGACATCAAGGGCAAGACGGTTGCCATCTCTGGCTTCGGTAACGTGGCATGGGGCGCAGCACTGAAGGCTACAGAACTTGGTGCAAAGGTAATAACCATCAGTGGTCCTGACGGATACATCTACGACCCAGACGGTATCTCGGGCGAAAAGATAGACTATATGCTTGAACTCCGTGCATCAGGCAATGACATCTGCGAACCATACGCAGAGGAGTTCCCTAACGCAACCTTCGTTCCTGGTAAGAAGCCATGGGAAGTAAAGTGCGACATCGCTCTGCCTTGTGCTACACAGAACGAGCTGAACGGCGACGATGCACGTCAGCTGAAGGAAAACGGTGTGCTGGCAGTAGCCGAGGTTTCTAACATGGGATGTACAGCAGAGGCATCAGAATACTTCGTTGAGAACAAGATGGTGTTTGCTCCAGGCAAGGCAGTCAATGCTGGTGGCGTAGCAACATCTGGCCTTGAGATGACGCAGAATTCTATGCGCATCTCTTGGAGCGAGAAGGAGGTTGACGCCAAGCTGCATGAGATAATGGCAAACATTCATGATGCTTGCGTACAGTATGGCAAACAGGCAGATGGTTACATCGACTATGTCAAGGGTGCAAACATCGCTGGATTCATGAAGGTTGCCAAAGCCATGATGGCTCAAGGTATTGTATAATTTTCATAGCGAAAGGTTTTACGGTTTGAAAGTCTTTCTGTCCATAGCAATATGCATACTTCTCTCCATCCATTGCGGATGGAGCAGGACTTTCATACAAAAACAGCAAACGACGACGAAGCAACGGGGAAAGGCAACGTATTACTCAAAGCGTGCCACAGGCCGACGCACAAGCGATGGCTCTCGCCTCCATCATGACAGTCTGACCTGCGCCCATCGTACCTTCCCTTTCGGTACGATGCTTAAGGTCACTAACATGACCAATGGCAAGCAAGTCGTAGTGAAGGTTACTGACCGCGGACCGTTTGGCAAAGGAAAGATCGTTGACTTGTCATACAGGGCAGCAAGCGAGATTGGCATGTTGGCAGCAGGAGTGGTAATGGTGGAAGTGGAGGTGGTCAACGAGTATAACTATCTCGTACAACCGAAACAAAAGGACATACTCCACCCATTCGAGTTTGATATTGCAGAAACCGAAACCGACTCTCTTCTAAAGAATGTCATGCAACCGGTATGGCAGAAGACAAAACCTAAGACGCAACCTAAAAGCACTCAGCAGGAGCAGCAGTCGCAAAGACAACATGCTCCGCATTGATAGATAAAACTACTCTGCGCTTTTTTAACGCAGAGAAACAAAGGACACAGAGGTCACAGAGATTTTTAAGTTCCATGCAGAATAAAATGTGCTGCATAGTTCTCAAAAAGACTCCATGACCTCTGTGTCCTTCGTGTTAATATATCTTTATTTACTTCAAAGGAACACTTTCTATTCTGTCAATACCTCCATTGTACGGGGTAAGCACAAGACTTGTCTGCACCTTCTTTGTGAAGAGAGGCTCGTTGAGATTCTCTACCTCGCCAAACTGTGCTGCGCTGACGTTGAGGTTTGCAACTTCGCGAGACATTGTCTGAAGAGAGAGCTGTATCTTTCCAGGCAGACAAATCCATACACCAGTCTCATCCTTTGGTGCTTTCTTACCAGGCTCGGTGATGTGCTCAGGTTTGGTGTGCAGGTCTTTTACACTTATATAATATGGTTCGCCTGAGAGATTTTCAGCATCAACAACACCCGCAAACTCAGAGAAGCGGAACAGTACGTCACGCTCTACCTCCTTGGTTGGCACATAAACAAGTTCCACTACAGAGGTGTCGCAGACTGTCACACCCTCGAAGAGCTGACGGATGGCTGCCTCCTGATTGTCAAGGTTTTGAAGCATGATGCGCAGCTGTTCGCCATCCTTAGGCATGAAGTCAGCCTGTCCACTGATCAGTTCATTACGACTTTCGCGGTTGTCGTAGATCTTCTTTGCACAAAGCTCAGCCATCTTCAGTTTGCTGCCAGAAGCAAGAATGCCCTGATCCAGTTCCTTGTAAGGATCCAGCGGAGCAGGCTTGCGTGCTGGTATAAAACGCTTGCCTACGGAATACTGAGGACGCTCAGCATTAATGGCAAGCAGAATGTTGTCCTCTGACAAGACAAGTTTCTGGATGTTATGCTTCTGGTCGATGTGAGCTGTGTAAACCTTAGAGGTGTCAGGGATAGCGAAAGGCGACATCTCGGCTTCGAGAAGACTGTAGCTGACGTAAGCCTCCTGACTGACATCCTTCTTCTTCAGGAAGCGACGTGCATAGCCAGACAGTTCGCCGGGGGTGTAAGACTTCTTCTCGACAAGCATTGACACCTTTATTGCTGTCATCGGAAGATGATAGGTTGCATCCTGTGCCTTCATCATCATGGCGAAAGCAAACAGGCAGAGTGTTGTAAGTATCTTTTTCATTATTTGTTATTTGGGGGCGAGGTTATAGGTTATGGGTTATAGGTTTTAGGTTATGGGTTATAGGTTTTAGGTTGAGGGTTATGGGTTATAGGTTGAGGGTTATGGGTTAAAGGTTAGGGACGATTAGTTGCTTAAACGCCTTTGGCAAAGCATTTATGATGTCTGAGGCGATGAGGCTCTCCATGCCCATTCCGTCTGCTGCGATGTCGCCTGCCAGACCATGTAGGTACATGCCAACGAGAGCAGCCTCAGCAGTGGTATATCCACGTGCCATCAGACCTACTATTATGCCTGTCAGCACATCGCCAGAACCAGCTGTTGCCATGCCACCATTTCCTGTAGAGTTGAAGATGACGGAACCGTCGGGCTGGCACAATGCAGAGTAATGTCCCTTGAGCAGAATGTATATCTGGAGTCGCTGCGCCATGTCGCGTGCCTTCATCAGACGCTCGTAGTCGCTGCCGCAGTCAGTACCTTCCAGACGATCAAACTCCTTGGGATGTGGTGTAAGCAGCACGCCCTGTGGCAGTTGCTGCAGCCATGCCTTCCTGCTGCCCAGTATGTTCAGAGCATCAGCATCAAGCACCATCGGTTTCTGCGTTCTTCTTATCTGCGATATCAGCGCTATGGCTGTTGTGTCACGCTGCCCTAATCCAGGACCTATAGCCACAGCATTGTAGGCATCGACATCGACAGCCTCAGAGAAGCAATGCTCCTCGTTGTCAACCTGGACGATGGCCTCTGGCACAGATATCTGCATTATGTTGTAGATGCGTGCCGGAATGTGGACCGTTGCCTTGCCAACACCTGAGCGCAGACATGACTTTGTAGTCAAAACGGCAGCACCTGCCATGCCGTAACATCCGGCAACGATGAGCGCATGGCCCATGCTGCCCTTGTGGGCAAAGTGGTTTCTGGTCTTCATCATCGGCAGAATGTTCTCACGCTCTACTATCGAAAGCTGGGTGTGAGTGTCCTTTGCCCATGTCGGTGACAGACCGATGTCAAGGACACGCAGGTCACCAAGATACTGCTGACAGTCAGCGAAATACATGCAGAGTTTCTTCGTCTGCAACGTATAGGTGACGTCAGCGCGAACGATGTTGGCAGCGATGTTATATGTGTTATCCTCCGCCATCAGTCCGGAAGGGAGGTCAATGCTTATAACCTTACTCTCAGAAGCATTGATATACTTGACGAGCGAAGCGAAACCACCACCAAGAGGTTTGTTGAGTCCGGAACCGAATAGACCATCAACCACAACGGTCTCTGCCGTAAGCTCTGGTGGGTCAAACTCCTCTGTCACCTCAACAAAGTTGCGCAGATGCTTCGAGTCCTTCAGCCTCATCTTGTTGGTATAGCAATCGTCGCTCAGATGGTTGCGTATATTAAACAGATACGCCGTAACGTTGTATCGTCTTTCCGCCAACATCCTGGCAACGGCAAGCGCATCACCACCGTTGTTGCCTGGTCCTGCAAACACGATGACAGGCACGTCAGCGTCCACCTCTTCTGCCAGCGCATCGGTGATAGCCTCAGCCGCGCGCTCCATCAAATCGACAGACGAGACGGGTTCGTGCTCTATCGTGTAAGCATCCCATTCGTGTATCTGTTTACTGGTAAATATCTTCATAATATGTCAAAAAATAACGTCAGACAGTGCAAAAATACAAAATTAATGTAAAATATAGAGCATATTTCCCATTTTTTTATTAATTTTGTAGCAAATTTTTGATTTTACAACAAATTATCACCCAAAAGGTCACAATGAAGGAGATAAAACTGAAGGATAAAACCTTCCGCCTCACTACCCCAGAGGCAGACATTCTTGCGCGCGTAAAACAGGTGGCACAACAGATTAATTCTGACTATGCAGGGCGACATCCGTTGTTTCTCGCAGTGCTGAACGGCGCATTCATGTTTGCGTCAGACCTGATGAAAGAGATAACCCTTGAATGCGAAATCAGTTTCGTCAAGCTGGCATCCTATCAGGGCACCATGTCGTCGGGCACCGTACATGAGGTTATTGGTATCAACAACGACATCAGCGGACGCGATGTCATCATCATCGAGGATATTGTGGAATCAGGCCAGACCATGACGCAGATGATTGACTCACTCGCTGCCCGCAATCCAGCATCGGTGAAGATATGCTCACTATTCTTCAAACCTTCGAAACTGACCGTCGATCTGAAGGTTGACTATCCGGCAATGATAATACCCGACGATTTCATCGTAGGCTACGGACTCGATTATGACCAGTTGGGACGTAACCTGAGGGACATTTACACGATTAAGGACTAACAAACCAATAGCAGCCCAAACACGGAAACACCGCTGCAGGCTGCGCACAATTCTACAAATATAGGTAAAAAGATGAAGAACATCGTAATTTTCGGTGCACCTGGTTCAGGAAAGGGCACCCAGAGCGACAAAATCATTGCTGAGTTTGGCGTTGCTCACATCTCGACAGGAGACGTTCTCCGTGGCGAGATTAAGGCAGGCACAGAACTTGGTAAAGTCGCTGCAAGCTACATCAACGAGGGCAATCTGGTTCCAGACTCCCTCATCATCGACATCCTCGCTTCTGTTCTCGACAGCAAGGGCAAGGATATCCCAGGAGTCATCTTTGATGGTTTCCCACGTACTATCGCTCAGGCAGAGGCTCTCGACAAGATGCTCGAGGAGCGTGGCGAGAAGGTGGACTACGTTGTGGGACTTGAGGTTGACGACGAGGAACTCATCAAGCGCATCATAGCTCGTGGCAAGACCAGCGGCCGTGCCGACGACAATGAGGAGACAGCAAAGAAGCGCCTCAGCAATTACTACGCACAGACTCTCCCTCTGAAGGATTTCTACATCAAGCAGGGCAAGTACGCTGCTATCCCTGGCGTAGGAACCATCGATGAGATTTACACAAAGATTAGCAATACAATTAAGTAATACCCACATGCCGGCACCTTCCTACTGTGTGGGAAAGATGCCGGCATGTTTTCATTTTAAATAATATGGAATCAAACTTCGTTGACTACGTCAAGATACAGTGCCGCTCAGGTAAGGGCGGACGCGGCTCTATGCACCTCCGCCACGTGAAGTACAACCCTAATGGTGGTCCTGACGGAGGCGACGGAGGCAAGGGCGGCAGCATCATTCTGCGTGGTAACCACAACTACTGGACTCTGCTCCATCTGAAGTATCAGCGCCATTTCTTTGCTGAGCATGGTGGAAACGGCGGTCGCGACAAATGCCACGGTACAAACGGCAAGGACATCTACATCGATGTGCCTTGCGGAACTGTTGTCTATAACGCTGAAACGGGTAAGTACGTTTGCGACGTAACATACGACGGACAGGAGGTTGTGCTGCTGAAGGGCGGACGAGGCGGACTGGGCAACTTCCAGTTCCGTACTGCTACGAACCAGGCTCCTCGCTATGCTCAGCCAGGAGAACCGATGCAGGAGATGACCATCATCATGGAGCTGAAACTGTTGGCAGACGTCGGACTGGTTGGTCTGCCTAATGCAGGTAAATCGACTCTGCTCTCTGCTCTTTCATCTGCTCGTCCTAAGATAGCCAACTATCCGTTCACCACCCTTGAACCTTCTCTTGGCATCGTGTCATACCGCGACCATCAGTCGTTCGTCATGGCTGATATCCCTGGCATCATTGAGGGTGCGAGTGAAGGTAAGGGACTCGGACTCAGATTCCTTCGCCACATCGAACGTAACTCGCTGCTGCTGTTCATGGTTCCAGGCGACACCGATGACATCAAGCGCGAATATGAACTGCTGCTCAACGAGCTGGCAAAGTTTAATCCGGAGATGCTTGACAAGCAGCGCGTGCTTGCCGTAACCAAGTGCGACTTGCTTGACGACGAACTCTGCGACATGCTTCGTGAGACAACGCCAGACGACCTGCCTGTGGTCTTCATCTCAAGTGTTACGGGCAAAGGCATAGACGAACTGAAGGATATTCTCTGGCGTGAGCTGAACTCAGAGAGCAACAAGCTCCTCGACATCACTAAGGACGACACGCTCGTCCACCGAGACAAGGATATGAGCCGCTTCTTCGCTGAGATGGAAGCAGAAGGCGAGGACGAGGTTGTCTTCGTCGATGAGGACGAGATTGAGGAGCTCGATGATTTCGAGATTGAAGACTACGAAGAGGGGGAAGATGATAACGTATAATCTTAGCGATAAGGTTGTCGCATTCACTACAGACAAGACTGAAGGGCGTGATGCTCAGGTGTTATGCAAGGCATTGGGCATTCCGTCTGACATGTTCTTCCGTCCGCATCAGGTTCATGGGACAGACGTCATGGTCATAACTGAGCAGGATGTCCATGACTTCCAGCAGACTGGTGCCCACGGATGGCAATGTGATGCCGTCATCTATAATCTTCAGAACACTTGCATCGGCATATCTACTGCCGATTGCATCCCCGTCATCTGCTACGATCCGGAGCATCACTGTGCTGCTGCCATACATGCAGGATGGCGTGGTACGGTGGCAGGTATCATCGGCAAGGCGATTGAGAAGATGACTACTGTCTATGGCACCAATCCTTCCTTGCTCCGCTGTGCTATTGGTCCCGGCATCAGTCTCGACAGCTTTGAGGTTGGCGACGAGGTTTACGATGCTTTCCACGATGCTGGCTACGACATGGAGAAAATGTCAAAGCGTTATCCGGCCAACAACCAAATAGTAAATAGTAATTTGCTAAATAGTAGATGTAATAGCGATAGCGAAATAGTAAATGGTAAATTGCTAAATAGTAGATGTAATAGCGATATCGAAATAGTAAATAGTAAATTGCTAAATAGTAAATGTAATAGCGATATCGAAATAGTAAATAGTAAATTGCTAAATAGTAAATGTAATAGCGATAGCGAAATAGTAAATAGTAAATTGCTAAATAGTAAATGTAATAGCGATAGCAAAATAGTAAATAGTAAATTGCTAAATAGTAAATACAAATGGCATCTTGACATCAAGGAATGCAACCGCATGCAGCTTATTGCATGTGGCATAAAAGAAAGCAACATCCATGTGTCGGACATAGACACTATGACCGACGAACGCTTCTACAGTGCACGACGTGAAGGAGCAAAGACGGGACGCATCCTGTCTGGCATCATGCTTTTATAATGCTTATATATAGAAGAAAAATAATGAAACAACTAAAACCACTCATATTACTTACAGTTCTACTTTTCTCTGTGCTGTCTTCCTTCGGCCAGACCGACAACAAGTTCACAGCACAGGAACAACAGTCCATAAGCGTTGAGACACCAGGACTCTTCGAACGCTCCAACGCCTTCACCGTCGATTTCGGTCAGCTTCGCAGCACCGGCTATTCGTTTCCTTTGCCTGTAGGCAAGGTAGATGGCGAACGCAGCAACCGTAACATCATCATCACTTCTACATCGGGCGACGTTGTCAAGGCAATGTTTGCCGGTACTGTCCGACTGTCAAGAAACTTTGAAAAGTGGGGACAGACTGTCGTGATTCGTCATGACAACGGATTGGAGACCGTTTACAGCAACAACAGTCGCAACCTCGTCAAGGTTGGCGACCGTGTGAAGGCAGGACAGAACATTGCCATCATCGGCACACGCAACGACAAGACCTATTGCGACTTCTCCATCATGGTCAACGGCGCACGCCTCAACACTGAGATGCTCATCGAACTGAAGAGCCATCGCCTGCGCCAGCAGACGCTTCTCTTCCAGAAGCAGAACAAGAGCGTAGCCATCAAGGTGCTGACTGAGGAGAAACAGCAGACTGTAGGTAAAGGAAGAAAAAGTGCGCAGCGTGGCAACATGAATCAGAACCAGAACGTGACGGTCAAGACTCAGAACTCTGCCAGCGAGAAGTACAAGAAGGATTCGCAGCATGTGGCTCAGCATTATGATGACAACATGCTTGACATAGATGAGTATCAGGCTATTAAGTTTGAGGAGTCCATCAATGTGCAACCAAAGACCAACAAGGAGTTCACCATCAACTTTGCCAACTACAAATCCACAGAATGGTGTTACCCTGTAGAAGGGGGCAACGTGATAAGTCCTTTCGGTGGCAGTCGCAAGCATGCTGGCACTGATATCAAGAAGACAAGTAGCGATCAGGTGCATGCTGCATTCGACGGACAGGTTGTCCTTGCCGGACTGCATTATGGCTACGGCAACTGCATCATCTTGCGTCACGCCAACGGCATGGAGACGCTCTACAGCCACCAGTCGAAGAACCTCGTTAGGGAGGGTGACTGGGTAAAGGCTGGACAGGTGATTGGTGTATCAGGACGCACAGGACGTGCTACAACTGAGCATTGCCATTTTGAGACAAGAATCAACGGACGCCCGTTTGACTCTTCAAAGATTTTCGACCACCAGAGCCGTTCACTTAAGAAGGAAATTCTGATAGTTCGAGGCAACAATATCTACACCAAGTCTGCAACGATGGTCGATGCTCCAGAGACTCGTGTACCTGTCAACATGGGCAGCACCGTTGCCAAGCGCAACTCCAACTATCAGCCTAAGCATAAGAAACAAACAAAGGGAAAGAAAAAAGGACGCAGATAAACAATCCCGATACTGCATTGTTCATGCAGAAATTAAACTTTCAGACACAGCATAGTGATATCATCACTCTGGTCTGCAAAACGAGCATGGCGGTCAACAAGACCTATGACATGATCTATCACCTCACGCGGACTCAACAAGGCTGAGTCGCAAAGGCCCTCTATCAATGCCTGGTCAGAGAAGAGGCGGCTAAGCGCATCCTCTGCCTCCGTCACGCCATCGGTGTATGTAAATACCATCATGCAGTCCTCCATCTGTAACGTCTGTGCCTGATAGGCAAAATCTTCAAACAGGCCGACAGCAAGATTCGGAACCACATCCAGCATGTATGGACTTTTGCCCGGCACCGTTACCACAGGATGATTATGACCAGCGTTGCAATAGTTGAGCAACATGGTCTCCAAATCAAGAACACCGACGAACAGCGTACAGAACATGTTGCTGTCATTGCCATCGGCAACGCCTACATTTATGGCAGACACTATCTCCTCTGGGCGACAAGTGTGACGAGCAACATTTCTGAATAGGCTGTGCACCTGACTCATCAGCAATGCTGCCGGCATTCCCTTGCCACTAACATCACCTATGCAGAAGAACAGTTTGTTGTCGCGTTCTATATAGTCATACAAGTCGCCTCCCATTGTCTTCGCAGGTCGCAGGAAAGCATGTAGGCTATACTTCTCACTATCAGGGAAAGCCTTTGGCAGCATCTGCTGCTGTATTCCGCCTGCCAGGTCTATCTCTCCCTCCATATTCTGCCTGCGCATCATGGCATGGCGCATCATCACAAACATAGAGAGAAAAGCAACGAAAGCAAGCAGAAGACTTATGACACAGCGTTTCGTCACCTCAAGGAACAGGTCAAGCAATGTTCCCCATGTATTCTTCATGTTGTGTAGCACCACAACGTTCCATTGCCCCCTCCATATCCTTGTAGCATTAGACATGTAGGAATCTTCTCCAATGCGTATCACATTGCCCAAGTTCACCTTCACCGGAGTCATTCCCATGGTGGTCACCTCTATAGAATCTTTTTCTCCCTTCAGACTTATACTGTCGAGTTTCAGTCCGCTTTCCGTATGTAGCACCTTACCCATGGTGTCGGTCAGGCACACGTGAGAATCAGGCGAAGGTTTGTGCTGCTCAAGACGCTTCATCAGATACGCCAAAGCATCTGCTGCCGTTATCGTGTCCGACGACATGTCGAGGTCCTGCAGTGTAGCGTCGCTTATGGCCTTCATAGCAGCCAAGTCGCTCTCACACTGATGGTTCTTGTCCTCAATTATCTGCACCGATGTTGACCAGAATGCGATGAACGAGTTTACAACAAAGGCAAAGAACACACCAAGCCAGACAAGGAAGCAAAGCCTGCTTGTCAACGACTTGCTTGGACGTATCAACTCATACATCATCTTCAGCGTCTGTCCAGACTTCAGGAAGATGATGCGGATCCAGTCCCACACATATCGTAATACTTTCAATATATTATTCATAACGTCATACAAACAAAAAAGCGAAAAGCCCAGTCATCATGCAACACGAGATTGAATGATTACTGGGCTTATAGTTTTATCGGTAAGCACCCTCAGGGGGGTGGGTCTATTAGTCCTTAGCAACAACAGTACGCTTCTCAGCGATACGTGCCTTCTTACCAGTGAGGCCACGGAGGTAGTACAGCTTAGCACGACGTACCTTACCACGCTTGTTAACCTCGATAGAGTCGATAGCTGGTGACTCAATAGGGAAGATACGCTCTACACCTACTGTGCCAGACATCTTACGAACAGTGAAGCGCTTTTTGTCACCGTGACCAGAAATCTTGATTACTACACCACGGTAGAGCTGGATACGCTCCTTAGAACCCTCGATAATTTTGTAAGCGACAGTGATAGTATCACCAGGGCCGAAGCTTGGGAACTGCTTGCCGGTTGCAAATGCTTCTTCAGCAACTTTAATTAAATCCATTTTGTTGATTTGATTTATTTAATGGTTGTTTTATCGTTCCAACTCAACATAGCGAGGCAACTCTCATTCCACATCACACAGCGGACTTCCTGCCATAGGTTAAGCCGAAAAGCGGTGCAAAGGTACTAATTTTCATTCAATTAGCAACGCTCCCACCCCGACTATTAACGATAATTAACCAATTAATTGATTTTCAGCAATTGAGTTATCAGATGTGGACATAGAATGCAGAATCGGCAAGTTGTATTAATAAAGGAAACCAAATGCCCAGAGCGGAATCTTTCTTATCGTTGCAGACTCTATGTCGTCTGCTGCAACGAATGAATTCTCCTGCCCCTTCAACTGTCTGAACCCTTTGTCAGCTCCACCAACCTCAATAACAACATCTCTGTCCACACGGAAATCACCACTTTTATATCCGGCATACTCCACGCTATGCCCAGCTGAAGCGAGTTGGTTGGCAATGAAAGTCTCACGTACAGTTCCTATCTCAGGTGTTGCAGGACAGATGCAGTACAACAGGTTGGTATTGTCAATCAGAATTTTGTCCGGTTTCTGCAGGTCACTCACCGATTTCAAGTCTGTAAACAGTCGCCTTATCAGCTTCGCCTCCTCCTGATGTTTCAGATACTTAAGCGTTGTCGGTCGGGTGATGGATATGGCACGCGACAACTTGGCAATGTCCACATCGTATGGAGTCATCTGCGATATTACGTTCAGCAATGCCTTTACAGCGCGTGTGTTACCAACCTCCAGACCGCGATATTTTGTCAGTTCTACATCCACAGTGTAGTTCAGAACATTCTCTATTCGGCTGAAATACGATTTCTTTGCCTCAAAGAAGAACGGATAGTAGCCATACTGTAGGTAACGCCTAAAGTGTTCAAGCGGATGGCATTTCTCCGTGATGTATCGGCAATATCTGTTAGGTGCATCCAGCAGTTCATTCAGGCTGACAGGTTCTATGTCCATGTCCATATCAAGTTTAAGAAACTCGCGCATGGAAAGACCAGGCAGGTCATAATAGACCACTCGTCTTGACAAATCCGCATCGCCATCATTAATCTGCAGTAGCGACGAACCGCTGACTATGATGTGCAGGTCACGGTACAAATCATATATTTCCTTTATTTCGGTGCTCCATTTTGTGTACTTATGTATCTCGTCAATAAACAGATATCTGCCGCCCATCTTGACAAAACGATCCGCAACATCCAGCAGACTGTGAGTAGAGAAGTAATTAGTGTCAGCAGAGCAATATAGCACGTGACGATCATCAGGCCCGAATGTCTTCTTGATATATTGTAAAAGCATAGTTGATTTACCCACACCTTTAGGTCCGCGTATCGCGATGAGGCGTGCATCCCAGTCAATGGCATTGATTTGGCTGCGGATGTAGCTCATCGGAACCATTGACAGGTACAAGTCATGTCGTTCAAAAAGTTTCTCCATTGTAGCTTATTTTTTCAAGTTCGTCATCATACAAGTGTATAACGCAAAATACATTTTTGCGTCAAGTATGTATTCTGCATTATACACATTTATGCCAAAAGTGTATAACCCATAATACACTTTGGTCTATGCAAAGGTACACTTTTTCCCGCAATATCACTCAGAAAGACATTGAGAATACACCTGTTTTAATGTTTTTTAACCGAATGGAGTCGCAGTTGTCGTATACGCTAACAAAAAAAAAGACCCGCACATTTGAGCATCGTTGAGAGGCTTGGCGGGTTCTAGTTGTGTAAAGGTACTAATTTACAAGACCTCTTCATTTTCGTCAGCACTGAGTTTTGTGTCATAGTTCAATGTTGAAGGAACATCGTTACTTCCTGCTAACAACATGTGTTGACATTTGAGCTCAATGACATTGGCTTTTGGGGTTTTATAAGTTTTCTTCATCTTTTGTTATTTGTTAATAGCAAATTTCTTACCATTTCTAATATAGATATTACCTGCTACTGGTGTCGTAACCTTCATACCCTGCAGATTGTAGATAACGCCATCATTAGCTGTTGTAGTGTTTAGCGCTGTAATGCCTGTTACGTCAGAAATAACAAAGTTCAGTGCTTTCGCATTTGAAGCAGAAAGCGACATCCAACATTTGCCGGCAGGAATATTGAATGTAGAACCGCTACCTATCCCATAGAACTTAACGCCATCCTGCAGATTCTGCAACACAAAGCCTTCTGTTACTTTCTGTGGCACAATAGCACCGCATAAGAGACCATTCTGAACGTATCCGTCCTCAGGATATTTCTCTGGGTCAACAGTTCCGCTTACGGTTCCGCTATATCCTTCCTCGCTGTACAGCACGTAAGGTGTATAAGCCTTTATGCTCTCTGCCTTTGTCAGATAGATGTTTTCTTCATCATAATTGTCAGAAGTCAATGCTGTTATGCCATCAGGCAGTTCTGCATCAAATGGAAGGACGCAAGTGCTCCAATGGGCAGAGGAAGAGACGTTAAAGGGAACAGAGGATTCATTTGAAACAGAACATCCCTTCATGTCAACATTAGGAACATATCCAATCTCTTGTGCACTAATAAGTTTTGAACCTTCAATCTTAAAGGTTGCATTTGTAGGTTTTGTAAAGCCAGAAGCAACAACCTTGAAAGTAAATAGTTCGCCTTCATTCTCATAGAAATCTGCATTTTTTGAAGACGAGCACTGTACTCTCAATGATTTGCGACCATCGTCAAGTGTGATAAACTTACTTGATGCGATATGAGTACGCTTATATAAATCTGCATCAGACTGAATTATATAATCTTCTTCTTTGCTGTCATAGACAGGCACTACACCATCAGGAAATATTATATCCATCTGAAAGGCACAATAAGTTTTTTCGCTATTGCCGTCAACCAACTCAACAGTGACTACTGTTTGGGTTTTGCCATCAGGAATCAACTCATTACTGCTTATGCGAAAATAATCACTCGTTGACTGTCCGTACACAGATAAACCTGTGGTTAAAACAAACAGCAAACTAAATAATCTAAATTTACTCATTGTTTAAATACTTATTAATAATGGCTACAACATCAACCATATCAATGCAGCCATCGTTGTTTACATCACAATTATCACCTAAGCCTGATGTCAAGTTATTGATGTAGGCATTAGTTAATGCAACAGCATCAACCATATCAACAACTCCATCCCCATTCACATCACCCTTGATGGCTTTCACTGGTGCTTCTTCCACATATCCAAGGTCGTTGTTTGGGTCAGCAGGGTTGTATGGATTGTAATGGCATTTCGCCTCGAGAGTAATGTCCTCCGCACCCATGTATGATCCGTAGGTCTTCGTGTCAGCCACCTTGATGCCGTTGATGTACCAGCCCTCAAAGTTAACGTCCGTGCCTGTAGTGACGGTCACAGTGAAAGCGTCGCCTTCAAGATACTTCTGACCATTGGCTATGCTGAAAGTACAGGTTCCTGGTTCGCTTGCCACGAGATTCACGCTATGACCGTTAGCTTCAAGGTTCTCCGCTATGTTGTAATACACAGCGATGAACTCTACATCTTCAGTGTCCATAGTGTACGTAAATGAGCGAGTCGTTGCGAAGTTCTCTACGTCACCGTCGGCAGTGCGCTTTGTCCACGACTGCAGAGCATAACCGGCAGTTGGCGAAGTGCTGATGCTCACCTGTGTACCTTTCTTATACTTGCCAGAACCAGCCACAATGCCCCAACCGGGTTCGTTCGTTGAAACCGTTACGTTGTAGAATACATTGCCTGCAACGTCACTTGGGTCAGCGGGGTTACCTGGCACGTAGTCATACACAGCAGTATATACCTCATCGTTGTCGCCAACGGTGATGGTGTAAGGATTCTGCGTAGAGCATAGTCCCTCTTCACCATTTCGTTGCCAGCCCTTAAACTGATAATCGGCCTTGGTTGCAGCGGTCAGCTTTGCCGTTGTACCCTTCGAGAAGTATCCCGATGCACCGCCAGTAACAGTAGGTTTGGTTATCTGACTGTAGTTTGACTGCACAGTTATGGTCTTCAGTTTCTCAAACACAGCCGTGAACTTTACGTTGCACTCAACCGTATGGGTGAACGAGGTAGCGGTCTTGTAGCTATCCTCAGCCTCGTCCTTTGTCCAGTATAGAAACTTATATCCAGTGTTTGTCGTAGTCTTAACGGTTACGCTCGTACCATATTTATAAGTTCCCGAACCTGTGACAGTACCTGCACCAGAGATGTTGGCAACTGCTTCAATGCCGTATTTCAGCAGTTTGTCAGGATCTCCTGGGTCAGAAGGGTTCGTCGGATTGTAGCCATCCCCAGAACTCTGTGCCAGAGTTGGCATGGCGCCACTCAACAGAAAGAGTAGCAGCCATGCCTTTGTTATTATGTTTCTTTTCATTCAACCAGAGGTTTTTTTTACTTTATCACTACCTTCTTGTTGTTCTTGATTACCACGCCCTTCTTCACGTTCTTGGCATGGCGACCACTGAGGTCGTACGTGCTGTCAACGCCGCCGGCAGCATCTGCGTCAACGCTGTCTATGCCAGTAGTTTCTCCCACCATGATGAGCGAGAAGCGGTTCTCAAACTTACCAGCCTCGCTGTTGAAGGTGTAGCAGCCCTTGGCAAGGTCGTGAGTAGTGCCACGTACAGCATCGTAGAGTACAACATTGGCGTCCATACGGGTTGCACTGATGGTGTAGATGCCATCCTCTGGAGCCTGATAACCAAGCTTAACGGTACCATTGTCAACAGGACGCTCGTTGATAGAATACTTGATGCCTTCTGCATCCACGCTGTACAGCTGTGGCACGCCAGCAGTAAGAGAGAACTTCGAAGCATCGCAATCAGTCTCGTAAGTAAGCAACTGCTTGTCGTTGAACACCACGCGGGTCTTGTCCGTAGCAGTGCCATCGGTGAGAGTCAGGTTGATGAGCTGGCGGTTTCTGTCCATAGCCTGCGCCTTAGAAGCTTTTGCCTTAGCAGCCTTTGCTTTAGAAGAGCCACCCTCCTGCGACTGGATGTAAGTAGTTGTTCCACTTGTCTCAAAGCCTACCTTATCGACGTTCTCTGGCTTCTGCACGAAGAATGCCTGGAATGGGTAGAGCGTGTAATCGTCATCGCCTGGGCGCAGAGCCTCGTACGAAGTACCGTTCCATGTCACCATAGGAGCAGTATATCCCAGTTCATTGATGTCGTAGTAGCTGATGTAAGGGTTGCCTATGAAGTTCCAGCCCTTGTTGTCGGCAGCTGTCTCGCCCGATGTTGCCTCATGGGCAGTGAGCTGAGTGAGCTTATCTACTGTCAGGTCGTTAGCCTCAACTGTCTTCTTGTCAACCACGATGGTGAGAGTGCCTGCCTCGTTGGTGCGGAAGATGTAGCCCTGACCGGCATTCAGATGCGTTGTGCCAGCAGCTATGTCGCGCCATCCGCTGCCACCGTTAGCACGCTGGTCGCCATCATAGTAGCGGAAGATGTAGCCGCCCGACTTCTGGATAGTAGCGAGATCTACGTTGAATGGGAAGCAGAAGTAGTACCAGTAGTCTGCCTTAACGCTGAGGTCGAGGTATATCTTGTTGGCATGTACGCGGCCGATGAGCGAAGCGCCCTTGTTTGTTGTACCGTCAAAGCCAACGTGTACCTCGTTGAGATCCTGCTCAATACCCTCAACAATAAGACCAGCGCCAGCACCAATCTCTACATCAGGAGTACCACTAATGCTGCCAGTGTTCTCGTCAAGCTTAAAGTCGCTCCTGCCAAGGAAGAATTTATCGTAATCCTCATCAAAGGCAACACGCTTCAGGAACTGGCTCCACTGTGTATCAAAAAGATAATACGATGAGCTCTGTGCAGGGCAATGCAGCGTAGCAGTTGTGTATGTACTGAAAGTATTCTGGTCAATCTTCTGTGGTTCAATCGTATATGTATATATATCATTGAGTTTTGAACAGCCATTGAATGCATAGTTACCTATCGATTTCATCATTGAAGGAATATGTACTTCTTCCAACTCTGTACAGTTTTGGAATGCGTAAGCACCTATAGATTCTACATTTGGATGCATAAGAACGGTCTTAATAGGAAAACCTTTAAAAGCCTGTTCCGGTACTTCTTTTGCATTCTCTGGTATATTCACATCTATAACCTCATTCTCACCAAAATACAGGTGTCCCTTGGGGATTCCACTAAAGAATGAACATTGTTTACCGATAATCCAAGCATCCATATCCTCTACTGCAATAGAACCTATATTAGCATCACTTCTTAACAATTGTCCATTTATATAACGTACTTTTTTTGAAATCTCTAGTTTCGTTACAGAACTGATAGTAGCTCCCCAACCTCCAACACCTTTTTCCGTATTTCTTCCTATATATAAGTATTCCAACGTATGATACCCCCCTCCAGCACCATAGTATCTATATATATCCGTAAATTTTATAGGCTCATCACTTCCCTCTAAAAACCTAATGCTTTTCATTTTTTTATCATCATAATTCAGCATATTTTCTCCTATTGATTCACATTTTCCAGGAATATCCAAAGATTTCAGACTAGCATCGTAAAAAGCATAGGAACCGATTTTCTTCAGTTCGGAATCCTTATCGAAAGTTATGCTTTCTAATGATATACAACTTTTAAAGGCATTATCTCCCAATACTGTTATACCTCGTGGAATGAATATGCTTTTCAGATAAGGGAGTCCACTCATACATAACCTTCCTTCAAGATTTAAAGGTAACTTCACTTCTATTATTCCAAGATTAAAAGCGTAAGGACCTATCTGGTTATCTTCTGTATGATATCCTGTATAATACTCATAACTATTAGCTTTTATTGTTGCATTACTTATGTCCAAGTATCTAAGATTAGGCATCTGATTACGCATAATCATAATATCATAACTATTGATTGTACCTGACACTTTGAGTTTAACAATACTAGATAGATTTTCTTCTCCTATGGTCTTGTAAACTATTGATGTTTCTGGAAGTTCTTCAACAGTTATGTCATATTCAGACTGAAAACCTATAGCCAAGATGTGCGACTTATAGTTACTCCAGTTTACTGCATTCCTATACTCATCCAATGCAATTGCTGGAACATAAATTATCTGTAGATCAGTCAAATTATCGGTTCCAAGCGTTGGAACTGTTTCAGGTAAAGATGTTATACAAACCAATGAAGTACAACCAGAGAATGCTTTATTACCAATGCTGGTCACAGTACTTGGAATTACGAAGGTCGTAAGACTTGAACAGTTCATAAATGCTTGCCCACCAATACTCGTTACAGAACTTGGGATTTCAATAGAAGTCAAACCTGAACAACCATAGAAAGCAACACTACCAATAGTAGTTATGTTGTTACCTGTAAAGATAACTGATGTTACTCGACTACAACTATGAAAGGCTTCAGCATGTATACCCGTTACATTGAACTTACTTCCATTAAATGACACTGCATCTGGTATTACGATGTCACCAATGTAACTACTTCCTGCTGAGGTTCCGCCATAGGTAACTAAAAGGTCGGTACCGCTACGTCTATAACATAAACCATCAATTTTGTATACTGCTCCAGAAGCTGAATTATATCCATAAAAATAACTAGAATACACAGTAACAGTGCAAGAAGCAGTTGTCCCATCCTCAAGAGTAGCAGTGATTGTTGCAGTACCACCATTGATACCTGACACATGGCCTTCGTTATCTACATGTGCTACGGTTGGAGCAGAACTAGTCCATGTGGCAGTACCTGTGAACGTAGGGGCGAGGGTGCGACCTTCGTTCTTAGATATTGTCAGGTCAGAGAGCACCAATGGTGTAGGCGCAGCCTTCTCTGTAGATACTGGGCGAAGGGACATGCCGTAGAAGCGGTTCACGTTTGACACACGGTTATCACCGTCAGTGCGGATGTCAAGATAGTTGCAAGTGCCGTATGATGAAGTACAGCTGTTTGCGAGATAGCAACCACGTGTAGTAGCATCGTGTGTACCTGTGCCACCAGGGCCATCATAGCGATAGCCAGCGAGGGGCAGATAGATTGACTTGCCATTCTTGCCGGTAACACGATAGCCATTGCCCTCAAGGGTCCAGGTACACTCGTTGATGAGCTCGTTGAGCTGCTCGGTGGTAGGGGTGACCCATGTGCTGCCCCATGCCTGTGTGGCAGCGTCGTCACTACCGTCAAGTACGGTCTTGCCGTCTGCAGCACAGTACTTTGTGAGTTTGCTTGCGCCCCAATCACCTTCCTGAGTGATGCCAGTCTGATAGACATAGTTAGGCTGTGAATACTCTGTCTTGACAGATGTCTCTGCCCAGGCATAATAACTGCCAAGGTCGGTCTCCGAAGATGCTCCGACGTTGGTCGTAGCCCAAAGCGTACGAGAAGGCAGACCGAGATCTACTGTCTCATAGGCTTGCGCCACCACGGCAAGTAGTAATCCTACTACCGCAAGGAATAGTTTGTTCTTTCTCATGATTTTTTAAAATTATTATTTAAGTATTGTTTTATTTTCTTGAGATAGATTATTTTGCAAATTTACGTTTTTTATCACAAACAGATTGGTCCTTTTTAGTCCTTGTGCAGAAATTGGCAAAAAAAGCGGCAAATATAACCTAAAACCGTAGAAAAAGTATTAACTTTGCAAATGAAAGTAAAAAAAACAGATAGACACAAAAATGATAACAAACGAAGAGAAACAGACGGAACTACGCAAGAGGATTGAGGCGATGTCTGGCATTGAGCCAAAGACACCGCGCCACTTCGAGTCGCTTGCAGCATTGATATTTGCACGCACAAAGCAAAAGCTGAGCAGCACTACGTTGAAACGACTGTGGGGATATATAGAGAAAGGCAGCGACAGCCAGATACGCTCGTCAACATTGGACATCCTGGCGCAGTATGTGGGTTATGTGTCGTGGAAGGCATTCTGCGGTGTGAATGCTAACGAAGAGGGGAGCAGTTTCCTTACCACGAAGGAGTTGAGGGTGTGTAACATTGCTGTACACACCATCATCAGACTACTGTGGGAGCCTGACCGCTGTGTGTCTATACGCTATGAGGGCAGTGACCTGTTCACTGTAGTGGAATCAATAAATAGCAAACTGACTGCAGGCGACACTTTCCACTGCAGCGGATTTGTTGAGAATCAACCGCTGATAATGACTGAACTGAACCATGAGGGCATGCCTCCATGCAGTTACATCTGCGGAAAGGCGGGCGGCATAAAGTTTGTCATTCAGTGCGAATGACAGCTTCCCTTGTATTGAATGACAACTTTCCCGGTATTGAATGACAACGCTATCAGCCCGGCAACTGGAAGATTAAGGAAATGCCTGCGTGGTAAAATGGCTGCTTTGTAAAGAATACCGACCAAACTATTAAATTATGTTATTTTATGACATAAATACTTGTCTGACAGGAAAATAATTACTACTTTTGTGACATCTTATTGTAATTATATCTTGATAAAATAACATTTCACTGTATGTATATCCGAAGATTAAACATTGAAGATGAGAATGGTGACAGCGTATTTCTGTGGGGCGCTCGCCAGACTGGCAAGACAACTTGGCTTGTGTCGCAGTTCCCTAATTGCAGATACTATGACCTTCTACGTCCTGCCGAATTTGAGCGTTTGCTGCGTCACCCCGAACTGCTTTCTGAAGAACTGGAGGACTTCGGACCAGAAGATACTGTTGTCATAGACGAGATACAGAAACTGCCTCAACTTCTGGATGAGGTGCATTACCTCATTCAACGAAAAGGTATTCGCTTTATTCTTAGTGGTTCAAGTGCAAGAAAACTGAAACGCCTTGGCACGAATCTGCTTGGAGGGCGCGCTTCCAAAGAACAGATGTTCCCGCTTGTAAGTGGCGAAATACCAGATTTTGACCTTGACCGTGCCATCAACAATGGAATGATACCACGCCATTACATGGTGCAAAATGCCCATCAGCGTCTTCGCGGCTACATCGGTGTTTATCTTAATGAAGAGATTAAACAGGAAGCACTGACAAGGAATCTCAACTCCTTTACGCATTTTCTTGAGGTGGCGGCTCAGTGTGACGGAGAGATGCTTGTCTATAAGAACATTGCTCAGGATTGCGGCATCGACCAGCGTACTGTGAAAGAATATTTCTCGATACTTGAAGATACACTTGTCGGATATTTCGTTCCAGGTTTCACCGCCACGAACAAACGCAGAGCAATAGCAGCTCCTAAATTCTATTTGTTTGACGTTGGAGTGGCGAACTATCTCTGCCACCGATCAAATCTAAAACCTGGTTCTGACGACTACGGTCATGCTTTCGAACATCTCATCATCCAAGAGATAATTGCATACCTCGGATATTCACATTCTGAGGAGAAACTGACTTATTGGCGCACATCGGGCGGTTATGAGGTGGATGCCATAATCGGTGACGGGCGAGTTGCAATAGAATTCAAGTCGTCCGAAGATGTGAAATCAAGGCATACTCATGGTCTCAAGGCTTTTAGCGAGGATTATCCTGATGCCAAGTCGTATATCGTTTCCTTAGACAAATATAAACGCAAACTGAATGGCATTGACGTGGTGCCAGCCATGGAGTTCTTAAAAGATCTTTGGAACGGAAAAGTGATATAAATGGCGCACGCCAGACAAATGGAAGATCAAGGAAATGCCTTCGTGGTAGAATCGCTGTTTGTGAAAAACACTGCGAAAAACCTGCCGGGCTTGTATTCGCTTGTTCTATGCACTTCTATTCTATTTTATTTATTGTCAGCAAACAAGATTATCAATATTTATTTGGTGGCATCAAATAAAAGTTGTATCTTTGCCACAAATTTACTAAAAGATTGATTATATGCAAAAGGATGTATTCAAGCGACTCATTAAACTGCGAAAGAAGAAAGTTCTCTATATCTATGGCTATGGCGGTTCGCAGATGAGCAATAGCGTGGGGAAGCTGAAACGAACATTGCCAGAGGATAAGTACGAGGTGATGTGCTGGAACTATCCTCAGCACGAATGTCGGGAAGCTATTCAATTCCTTGAGCAAAAGATTAATGAGCACCATATCGACGTAGTGGTAGGCTCATCGCTCGGTGCATTCATTGCGATGTGCCTGAATGTGAAGTGCCGCAAGATTATCATCAATCCATGCCTCGTACCAACAGTGGAGCTGCCAAAGCTCGAGCCGCTGCCAGGCAAGCCGCTGCCTTCGCCTGAGCTAATAGCAAGCTACGGGCCATACGAAGCAGGTGTCTTTGACAACACGAAAGAAGACACATATTGCTTTATGGCAGAGCACGACGAACTGCTTGGCAACACCTATCGTCCACAAATGGAGGCACACATGCCCGTAACGACTATCCCTGGCGGACACCGTCTGTCTGACGAGGCATTGCCGATAATACAGCAAGTGATAAGCGCCTCAAAAATATAAGGTCGAAAAAAATATGGTTCTACGAGAAAGTGTGTGGGCGATGATTATTTCGTTTCATAGCACTCATACAATTGTGCGATTGCACTCAAACGTTCATTTGCTTGCACTCAAACGAACATACGTTAGCACTCAATCAACGCTACTCGTGTAGTTTTTAAATGCTCAACACGTACGTTACGTCCGATAATATCATAGCTTTTAGTTACAAAACAGCCATGAATACCCACACGAAACCTCGTAAAATCAAAAATATAACTCTAAATGAACAGAAACGAAGAAAAACAGATTGAGCTACGCAAGAGAATTGAGGCTGTGTCAGGCATAGAGCCCAAGACACCACAGCAGTTTGATTCTCTCGCCACATCTATACTTACACGTACAAAGCAGGGAATGAGCAGCACTACGCTGAAACGATTCTGGGGCTATATTGAGAAGAACTGCGACAGCCAGATACGCTCGTCAACATTGGACATCCTGGCGCAGTATGTGGGTTATGTGTCGTGGAAGGCATTCTGTGGTGTGGATGAAGCTGTTGTAAGCAGTGACTTCCTTGCTGCTAAAAGAATGCAGACTTCTGAATTGGAAGTATTCACCATCATCAGACTACTGTGGGAGCCTAACCGCTGTGTGTCTATACGCTATGAGGGTAGTGACCTGTTCACTGTAGTGGAATCAATAAATAGCAAACTGACTGCAGGCGACACTTTCCACTGCAGCGGGTTTGTAGAGAATCAGCCGCTGATTATGACAGAGTTGTCACATCATGGTATGCCACCTTGCAGCTACATCTGCGGAAAGGCAGGCGGCATAAAGTTTGAGATAATGTAAAAGTAAAAGTCCCGGGCTATTGCAGGTCGGGACTTTTAGTGTTATGGTAGCGGCTGAATATCCTGTTCCTTCCAGCATTCAGCCTGACGGTATTTGCCCACTGACTCTCGTGGTACGAATACCGTTATTTTTGTATCTTTATCGAAGAGGGAAGATACTTTCTGTGGCGTTGTGGCATAGTTATAGATGCGCTTCAGCTTAGGGCAGGCCATGAAGCAGAACATGCCGATGTTCTTGGTTGCGGCCGGTATTGACACTTCCTCTAGGTTTGGGCATGCGTAGAAGATGCCACGGCCTAAAGTTTCAAGTGTTGACGGCAGGTGGACATCAACTAAGCCACGACACTCCACGAAGGCATCCTGATCGATTGTCGTTATGCCTTCTGGCAAATTAAGATGCTGGATTGCATGATTCTGAAAAAAGCAGAGATGAGGAATGACGCGAAGGTTCTTAGGATAGTCTATCATTGACAAACTATAATCATAACTGAAAGCGCTTTCATGCAATTGGGCTTCTCCGGCAAATGTCACATACTGCAGGTTAACTGTATGGCTAAAGCATGATTTGCCAACAACAATTTTCTTTGGCATGACTGACACCATGCTTATTATTGAATCCTTGAAGAAGGCACTATCTGCCATCTCTGCAATATTATAGTAGTCACCTCGGTAGGAAGTCACCTCTGGAATCACAACATGCCCATAGTCAATCGAATTAGTCTCATCAAATTCTGCACGATAACCCACGACTCTACAGGTCATGCTGTCTTTGTCAAGGACGTTATACAGCACACCCTCTTCATCAGCAAAGTCGTAGCCGTAAAGGCCACGATGGACGTAGCGTGGACCATCAAGGACAAAGAAGAGAAGAACGAGCGACAGGGCAACAAATGCAAAGGTCATAAGCCTTGACTTGCGGTTATTGTGAAATAATTCTTCAAGTATTTCATCTGCCGATGAATAGCGTTGCTCCTTATCTTGGGCAAGGCATTTGTTCATCACTCGTTTGTACTCTCGTGGCAGATTGACGGTAAACTCTTCCTGTATAAATTGTAGTATTCTGCCAAAACCATAGATATCTGTACGTACATCAAAGTCGGCATTGCCATTTTGCACCTCGCTGGCACTATAGGCCTGTGTTGTGCCTACGGTGTCTTGGTAAGAGTCAGAATAGCAGAAGCCTAAATCAACAACCTTGACATCACCGCTCATCTTTGAAATCATGATGTTGGATGGTTTGATGTCCATGTGTATGATTTGGCGATGATGCATATATTTCATTGCCGACAGCAACTGACGGGCAAACCTGTCGAGCCTTCTACGGTTGTCAAAATAATGCTTATCGGAGTCAAGCAGTTCCTCCAGATTGCTTCCGTCAATATAGTCAAGGAGAAGGGTGCATTCGTCTGCCGTATCAATAATCTTATTGTATTTTACAATATATGGATCATCTATGGCAAAACCAAGGCAGAACTCCTTTCGATAGGCTGCACGGTATCGGTTGTCGTCAAGATATTCACTGCGCAACTTCTTCTTGAAATACAGGCGGTCATCTTTATGATACTTATAGCAATCACAGTTGCTTCCTTGTGTCAACAACAGTTCCCACTCGTCAAGAGCGGGACTGACAGCTTCGGTACTTGTTATGAAATCTGATACTTCCAAGGGATTCTTAGGTAAATGTTTTTTAGGTGTTGTAGATGCGCTGCACGAGCTTCTCCACCTTGTAAAACTCTATGATATACTGTCTCACACTATTTTTGAAATCAGCGACCATCCATTCTGTAGGACAGTCGCTGATTTCCGTTGTATATTAGTGCTTACGGTTAGCACGCTGCTTGCGGTACTTTGCCTTTTGCATGGCAGAGCCGGAACCGTGGGCACCGGTTATGTATTTTTTCTTCTTCGCTTTGGTCTTCACCTTGTCGTCTGTCTTTGGTTTCTGACCGCCACGGCTGAAGTTAATACCGTTCATGAGGATAGAGTCAAAATCAGAAGACCCACCCCGGTCCTCCCTTTGAGGGAGGGGGCTTAGATTAGTCTTGCTATTATCTGTTTCTTTATTATTCATTTTATTTAAACAATTAAAATCTCCCTCCCTAATGGGAGGGTCGGGGTGGGTCTATCTCCCTCCCTAACGGGAGGGCTGGGTCCTTAATGGTGGAACAAACGTACGCCGGTGAACGTCATGGTGATGCCGTACTTGTCGCAGGTCTCGATGACATTATCGTCGCGAACGCTGCCACCTGCCTGTGCTATGAACTCTACGCCTGACTTGTGAGCGCGCTCGATGTTGTCGCCGAATGGGAAGAACGCATCTGAACCGAGAGCTACGCCTGTGTTCTGTGCAATCCATGCCTTCTTCTCCTCCATGGTCAGTGGTTCTGGCTTCTCTGTGAAGAGAGTCTCCCATGTGCCATCGCGCAGTACGTCCTCATATTCGTCGCCGATATATACATCGATGGTGTTGTCACGAACAGCACGCTGGATGCCTTGCTTGAATGGCAGAGCCATAACCTTAGGACACTGACGCAGCCACCAGATGTCTGCCTTGTTGCCTGCGAGACGAGTACAGTGGATGCGTGACTGCTGACCAGCACCGATGCCGATAGCCTGCCCGTCCTTAACGTAGCAAACTGAGTTCGACTGAGTGTATTTCAGTGTGATGAGAGCGATGATGAGGTCACGCTTTGCTGCCTCAGAGAATGTCTTGCTCTGAGTAGGGATGTTCTCGAAGAGAGCATCGTCAGCGAGGTTGATCTCGTTGCGTCCCTGCTCAAATGTGATGCCAAAGCACTGCTTTGTCTCTACTGGAGCAGGCTTGTACTCAGGGTCGATCTTTATAACATTGTATGTGCCCTTGCGCTTTTCGCGAAGAATCTGCAGAGCCTCCTCGCTGTATGAAGGGGCGATTACGCCGTCGCTTACCTCGCGCTTGATGATGCGTGCTGTTGTTGCATCACACTCATCAGAGAGTGCAATGAAATCACCGTATGAAGACATGCGGTCGGCACCGCGTGCTGCTGCGTAGGCACAAGCTACAGGGCTCTCGTCGATACCCTCGATGTCGTCAACGAAATATACCTTCTTGAGTGTGTCGCTCAATGGCAGACCAACAGCAGCACCAGCAGGGCTGACGTGCTTAAAGCTGGCAGCAGCAGGCAGACCTGTAGCAGCCTTCAGTTCCTTGACAAGCTGCCAAGAGTTGAGGGCGTCGAGGAAGTTGATATAGCCAGGGCGACCGTTCAGCACTTCAATTGGTAACTCGCCCTCCTGCATGTAGATGCGTGAAGGCTTCTGGTTAGGATTACATCCGTACTTTAACTGTAATTCGTTCATTTCTTTGAGTTATGAATTATGAGTTATGAGTTATGAGTTTTTTTATTTTGGGACAAAATTACAAAAAAAGTTTGAGTTTTTTGCAGAATGTCAAATAAAAAGCATAACTTTGCAGTAAATTAATATATAAGGTATATAAATAACAATGAAAAAAGACATAAAATCGTTGCTTACGCAGGTAGAGCAAAAGTTGGTGAGACGTATGCATGAGCGTCCATCAAAAGAGACACTCAACCATCTGGCTTTGTTCGTTGGCTTTCAGGATTGGGAAAGCTTCCAGCGTGAGATACATGAGGATAACGAGCAGAATGTTCCAGAGGATAAAGCATAGAGGTCCTCATTCCTTATGCCATGCCATTGCCACATATGGTCTTTTCTGCTTGTCCTTACCACGGCGTAGGAATACTATCGCTGAAATGGTATTGCCAACCTGAACATCAGGAACTGACGATTTGAGGAACTCAAGATTGACGAATCCCTTTACAAACGTAGGCGATGTCTCGCCTTCTTTCTTCAGCAGAGATGACAGTTCCTCTGTGATAGGATTGATGTTGTCCACCAGTTCCCACGAGGCATACCCCTTCTCGTTCTCTATTGCTGTGATGCGCAACCGGCGAGGAGGGAAAGATGCCGCATCGGATGCACCCACAATGATTGCCGACTTGAACTTTGACGTAAGTGGAACGATAGGCACAAAGGAGACGAACTGCTTCTCCTGAATGCTGCTGAACTTCTGTTTCATGGCAACGAAGTGGCGCGACTGAGCATCGTAGATGTGGATGTGGTTGTGCGAAATATCAACGTGCTCGATAAATCCAGTAACCACGGGAAACACTTCTTCCAACCTTTTGCCAGAAAGGATACCTTCGTCCAGAATGACTCCGCTGTTATCATGCTTGTCGTGTAAAACCGTATCGTAGAGCTGACCAACGTTGACGTAGTGGCGTTTGTTGGTAGGCTTGAGATAGTTGTAGTTTAGAGCATGAATCTCTGTCTGAGCCTCTGTGCCGTCAGGAGCCACGAGGGTGGCAAAGCGCATTGTCCTTCCTTTCACCTCTGCCTGAGTAATCTTGGTGACAACCATTGGCGTTACGTCATGATAGTCAAACATGTCGGTGGTGTGGGCAGGGACTTCTTCCGGACGAATAAGCTGTGATGACAAGCGCACCCTTACCATACGCTCTGCCAGTGCAGGGTATATCTTTCCGTCCAATCCCTTTTGCTTCTCCATGTCCTCTGCTCTCAGGTTCTCCGCTGGGTTCCAGATGTTCAGGAACGAAGTGAAATGGAAACTCGGATGCTTGACCGCCACCTTTATGGCAGCCATGAGAATGGCAGAGTAAAGTTTTGAAGGACGCTGTATAGGCATGCTCATCAGTTCGGCAAGCATCTGTCTGCACTGCAATGCTCCAATCTTCTCGTTGTGCTTACTGAGCGCCTTCACCAGAATCCATGCATAGCGTTCTACAAGCGAGTAGTCGCCAGGTGCTGCATTGGCATACAACTGGCGCAGTTCTGCTATCTGTGAAAGAATTTCTTCTTCGTTCATTTTCTTTTCAGTTAATCGGTTATTCGGTTTGACGGTTATTCGTTATGATGATTATTCGGTTTGACGTTTTGGGGGTTAACCTGGCAACCGATAGGAAATCAGAATGGCTGGCGGTATGTGCAACCTTCCTTCCATCTTGAGCAACCGTATGCCGTATTACCTTTTATTATTGTTCCCTTGCCACAAACCGGACAGATGTCGCCTGGCTTGACAGACGTGCTGTTCTTCGCCTTATCCTTTGCTTTAGACGCCGTATTCTTAGTCGTCTTTGTTACTCCCTTTGCCTTTGTTTTCTTCTTCAGATCCTCGTCGGTAGTAATGCTGATGCGACGGTTGCTGTTGTCGCTAAGCACCTGCATTACGATGTCCTGCACCTGCTGCTTCAGTTCTTCTATGAACTGCTTTGCGTCATATCTGTGCGCTTCAATGTCCCTAAGTTTCTTCTCCCAGATGCCAGTCAGTTCGCATGACTTAAGCAGTTCCTCATGGATGATGTCTATGAGGTCGAGACCAGTAGGAGTAGCAACAAGGTTCTTGCGTTCACGACGGATGTAGTGGCGCTTGAACAGAGTCTCAATGATTCCTGCACGCGATGATGGTCGGCCGATGCCGTTCTCCTTCATGGCATCGCGAAGCTCTTCGTTGTCAACGAAGCGCCCTGCCGTCTCCATTGCACGCAGAAGCGTTGCCTCAGTGTAAGGCTTTGGAGGCTGTGTCCATTTCTCAGAAAGGCTTGGAACGTGAGGACCTGTCTCGCCCTTAGTGAACGAAGTGTCTCCCCATCCGCTTCCCGTAGAAGGAGTGTTTGATTCCTCATTATCGCTATCCATCTTCTTGAACACCACTTTCCAACCTTCGTCCGTTATTACGCGAGTAGAAGTGCGGAAAAGAACTGCATCCGTTCCTTGCGATGGCATAACCTCTCCCATGACAGTCGTTGTGTCAAACTTCATGTCAGGATAGAATGCAGCGATGAAGGCGCGTGCCACAAGGTCGTACACCTGACGCTCACGGTCGGTGAGTCCCTGCGGAGGTATGCCTGTCGGGATGATGGCATGGTGGTCGGTAACCTTGGAAGTGTCAAACACTTTCTTGCTCTTCTTCAGCGGCTTGCCGCCTAATGCTTTTACAAGTTCTGCATAAGGAGCAACACCAGCAAACTTTGTCTGATAGAGACCGTTCATCGTCTGTGGGCACTTGGCGTAGATGTCATCAGGCAAGAACGTGGTATCTACACGAGGATAGGTGGTGAACTTCTTCTCGTAAAGCGACTGAATAATCTGAAGAGTGGTATCAGCAGAGAAACTGAATTTCTTGTTGCAATCTACCTGTAGCGACGTCAGGTCGTAGAGACGAGGTGGAGTCTCCGTTCCTTTCTTTTTCGTTACAGACGTCACCTTGAACGGTTGGTCCTTGATAGCCTCATAAACAGCCTGACCTTCTGCCTCCGTTGCAAATTCCAACGGCATATAGATAGGTCCTTTAGGTTTCTGAGTCTTACCCTCCTTTGCTGCTGCAGCCACCTCTGCTGCGTCTTCTGCTTCAGCCTCTTCGTCATGGCAGATAGCGTTGAACTTAGTGTCGCGATACATGGTTGACATCACCCACGACTGCTTAGGCACAAAGTTCTCTATCTCTCTCTGTCTGTTCACGATGAGTGCAAGCGTTGGTGTCTGCACACGACCGATGGACAGCACCTGATGGTTCTGTCCGTATTTGATGGTGTAAAGACGCGTTGCGTTCATGCCCAGCAACCAATCGCCTATGGCGCGGCTAAGACCTGCAAGGTAAAGAGACTCGTATTCTTTCTGGTCCTTCAGTTTCTGGAAACCTTCCCTTATGGCTTCGTCTGTCATGGACGAAATCCACAGACGCTTTACCGGACACTTGGCACCTGCCTTTTGCATTACCCATCGCTGTATGAGCTCACCCTCTTGGCCGGCATCACCACAGTTGATGATGCTGTCGGCAGCCTGCATCAGTCGTTCGACTATGGCAAACTGCTTCTCTATGTGCTGCTCTGGGATGATCTTTATGGCAAAGCGTGGTGGCACCATAGGCAACGACGAAAGCGTCCAACGTTTCCATTGGTCGCTATAGTCGTGCGGTTCCTTTAGCGTACACAGGTGTCCATAGGTCCATGTTACCTGGTATCCGTTACCTTCTATGTATCCTTCCCTTGGTTGCGTTGCACCGATAATGTGTGCAATCTCACGTGCAACTGATGGTTTCTCGGCGATACAAACTATCATTATTTGCCGTACATGTTTTCGTAATACTTCTCGTACTCACCGCTTGTCACGTTGTCCATCCATGCCTCGTTCTCAAGATACCACTTGACAGTCTTCTCTATGCCCTCTTCGAACTGAAGCGATGGTTCCCAACCAAGCTCTGCCTGCAGCTTGCGAGAGTCAATAGCGTAGCGAGCATCATGGCCGAGACGGTCGGTGACGTAGGTGATGAGGTCAAGATCGGCACCTTCTGGACGACCAAGCAAACGGTCAACAGTGTTGATGACGACCTTAATGATGTCGATATTCTTCCATTCGTTGAAGCCACCGATGTTGTATGTCTCGGCAATCTTGCCGTTATGGAAGATTACATCAATAGCGCGGGCATGGTCAACTACATAGAGCCAGTCACGGACGTTCTCTCCCTTGCCATAGACAGGAAGAGGCTTGCGATGGCGGATGTTATTGATGAACAGCGGGATGAGTTTCTCAGGGAACTGATATGGGCCGTAGTTGTTTGAGCAGTTCGTCACGATAGTAGGCATGCCGTAGGTGTCATGGAAGGCACGAACGAAGTGGTCAGAGCTGGCCTTCGATGCTGAGTATGGCGAATGAGGGTTGTACTTTGTCGTTTCCACAAAGAAGTCTTCACCGTAAGCCTCATGCTGAGCCTCTGACGATGCCTTTGTTGAGAAAGGAGCAGGTATGCCTTCTGGGTTGGTCATCTCCAATGCTCCATAGACCTCGTCGGTCGAAATGTGATAGAAACGCTTGCCCTTGTACTTCTCTGGCAGAGACTCCCAGTAGAGCTTGGCTGCCTGAAGCAGTGACAATGTGCCCATAACGTTGGTGCGGGCGAAGGTGAATGGATCCTTGATGGAACGGTCAACGTGGCTCTCGGCAGCAAGGTGAATGATGCCATCTACATGCTCATCCTGCATCAGCTGATAGAATGCGTCGAAGTCGCAGATGTCCATCTTCACGAACTTATAGTTTGGTTTGTCCTCGATGTCCTTGAGGTTGGCCAGGTTGCCAGCGTATGTCAACTTATCCAGGTTGATGATTCTGTACTCTGGATACTTATTAACGAAAAGTCTTACGACATGCGAGCCGATGAATCCGGCACCGCCAGTGATTACGATTGTCTTCATAAACAATGCTTTTATATATTGTTTTTTTTATTTCTGATTATTCTGATACACCCATCTTCTTCAGCTGGTTCTTTGAACTTTGGTCGCCCTTGCTTGCACCTATGCGGAACAGTCTGATGGCTTCGTTTCTGTTGGCGCTGATACCACTGCCGTTAAGATAGCACAGGCCAAGATAGAAGTACCCGTTAGGGTGCCCCTTGTCTGCAGCTTTCTTGTATAGCTCGTAGGCCTTCTTGTTGTCCTTGGTCACACCGGTGCCGGTGTCATAGCAATATCCCAGGCTTACCATTGAGTAGCAGTTGCCATGGTCCACAGACTTCTGATACCATTTAATAGCCTCGGCATAGTTTTGAGATACAGCGTAGCCATTCTGATAGAACTTGCCAATAAAGAATTCTGAATCAGGATGTCCCTGAGCTGCTGCCATCTTGAACCACCTTAGGGCTTCCACATTGTCCTGAGGCAGTCCGTGCAATGCTTTGTGATGCACCACGCCCATGTTATATTGTCCTGTGACATTTCCGTTGTCGGCAGCTTTTCGGTACCATTTCACCGCATCGGCGCCGCTCTGCTTAGTGCCCAATCCCTCGGCGTAGCAATAGCCCAAAAACGCCTGTGCCTGTGCGTGTCCGTCGTTGGCCGCCATGCTGAAGTACGTCTTGGCCTGCGAGTACTTCTTTTCGTTGTAGTACTGCAAGGCTTTGTCGTAAAGAGCTTTGGGGCTCATCCTCTCCATGTCGAAGTGGAATGACCGGCGTGATTCTGCCACGTCGATGTATTCGGTGAGGTCCTCATAACCATCAGCGGTAAGATCGATTTTGTGCATACCGACAGTCAGGTTCCTGGTTCTGTTTGCTGAACCAAAGGGTTCGCCGTCGATGTGTATCACGGCAAACAGTACATTACAGCTGAAGTCCACGTCATAACTGCGTTGTCCCTTCACCACATGTTTCTTCGGCTTTGGCGTCATTCCGCTGTTGCGTTTGCCTTTACTTTCGTTCGTCGTGGGGTTATTCTTCTGGGTTATGTTCTTTGGAGGAGTGATGATGCCCTGTCCCATCGCGCTGAGTGATGAGAGGCATAGTAGCAGGAGTAGGTGTTTGGTGTTCATATTTTGTTTGTTATATAATTCTGTGTTATGCTCTCGCTCCGGGAGCGAGGGAACTGAACCATTCTTAACTATTCATTGAAGTATATCTCGGCGTGTTCGTGCCCCATGGGGCAACGGAGCGAGGCGCCTCGGCAGTATTGCGATTCTCCTGCTTCGACAGCTCTTTGTTTATGCGTTCGTCCTCAGTCAGCTCGGCTGCAGGCAGATTCTCTACCGCTGCCATCTGCGAGAAGCGTCGCATGTAGTAGGTCATCATGCAGAAAGCCACTATTGCCGAGAGCAAGTCGCTGGCAGGAAGGGCAGCCCAAACGCCATCGATGCCGTAGAATTCCGGCAGAACGATGAGCATCGGAATGAGGAAAAGCATCTGGCGCGAGAGGGAAAGGAAGATGCTTATCTTGGCTTTTCCTATCGACTGGAAGAAGTTCGTGACCACTATCTGATAGCCAATGATAGGGAATACAGCAAGGTTTATGCGCAGGCCATGCACGCTGACGTCAACCAGTTGCTCGTCAGACGTGAAGAGACGCACCATTGGTTCAGGCAGGAATTCGCCTATGAGCCATCCTGTAGTCATAACGGCGGTAGCACCGATTATGGCATAACGCAACACGAGCAGCATACGATCGTACAGACGTGCGCCATAGTTGTAACCCGCGATAGGTTGCATACCCTGGTTTATTCCGATACACACCATGACGAACATGAAGCCGATACGGTTGCCGATGCCGTATGCTCCGACAGCCAAGTCGCCACCATTTGCCATCAATGCCTTGTTGATGAAGATGACAACGAGGCAGGCGCAGGTGTTCATTGCGAACGGAGAGATGCCGATACTGATAATCTTCTTGACAAGACGCTTCTGCAGATGGTAGATGCCACGGCGCAGATGCAGCAGTTCGTTCTTATTGGACATCAGCCGCATCTGCCAGCACATAGCCATGAACTGAGACAGAATCGTGGCGATGGCAGCACCGCGAATGCCCATGTCGAAGGTGTAGATGAACAGCGGATCGAGCAGAGTATTGACGATGACGGTAAACATCGTGGCATACATTGCCTGCCGCGGCTTGGACGCAGAGCGCAGAACGGCATTCATGCCGAAGTAGAGATGCGTAATGACATTGCCCAGAAGGATAATCTCCATGTACTCACGGGCGTAAGGCATCGTTACCTCCGACGCTCCGAAGAACGTCAGAATGGGGTCGAGAAACGTAAGGCAGACGGCAGCGAAGACAATGCCGATGATGACGTTCAGCGTGACATTGTTGCCCAATGCCTCCTGTGCCGTCTTGTAATCCTTCTCGCCCAACTTCACACTGATAAGCGTTGACGAACCGATGCCTATTGCAGCGCCGAAGGCACCGCTCAGGTTCATGAACGGGAACGTGATGGCAAGGCCGGCGATGGCCATGGCTCCGACGCCCTGACCGATGAAAATCGAATCGACCATGTTATACAACGACGACGCCGTCATCGCAATGATGGCGGGTATGGCGTATTGCATCAGTAGCTTGCCCACTGGCTTTGTGCCAAGTTCGAGTGTGGCTTGTTTGTTTTGATTCTTAGACATATTTGGTGCAAAATTACAAAAAAAATATTAAACAAGGTGTAGTTTACCGAATATTTTGACTAATTTTGCAACAAAATAACTATATATTCAATACACAACCGTAATGTCAACTCAACATCTATCCTTACTCGAACTCAACACGATGGTGCAGAATGTCATCGAAAACACCATGCGTCACCAGTACTGGGTTGAGGCAGAGCTCTCGGAAGTGAACGAGCGTCGCGGCCATCTTTACCTTGACTTGGTGCAGAAGGCGGAGGGACGGCAAGGCGCATACGCTAACGCTACGCCCATCGCTCGTGCTCAAGCGCGCTGCTGGGCGTCAACATGGACGCCGGTGAGGATGCACTTTGAGCGAGTGACCGGTCAGCGACTGACCGTCGGAATGAAGGTCTTGCTGCAGGTCTATCCTCAGTTTCATCCTGCGTATGGCTTCTCATGGATAGTCACAGACATCGATCCGACGTTCACGCTCGGAGACATGGCACGCCAGCGTCAGGAGATAATACAGCAGCTGAAGGACGAAGGCGTCTTCGATATGCAACGCGAACTCACCTTGCCAATGTTCTGTCAGCGCATCGCTGTGATATCAAGTGCAACGGCAGCAGGATATGGCGACTTCTGTAATCAGTTGAAAGACAATGAGTATGGGTTGCATTTCCATGTGGAATTATTCCCTGCCGTCATGCAAGGCGAGCAGGTTGAGGCATCCGTAATAGCAGCATTGAATGCCATTTACGAACGCATTGCGCAAGCCGATGCCGAAGGGACGGACGATGGGTTCGACTGTGTCGTAATCATTCGCGGTGGTGGCGCCACAGTCGATATGAGCGGTTTTGACACATTGGCTTTAGCAGAGAACGTGGCACAATATCCCGTTCCGATAATCACAGGCATCGGCCACGACCGCGACGAGTGCATACTCGACATGGTGTCGCATACTCGCGTCAAGACGCCGACGGCTGCTGCCGCATTCCTCGTTGCCCATTTGGCGGAGGTGTCAGAAGAGATAGAATTGCTCACCGACCGTCTCGCTCATGCCGTTCGCCGCCAATTGGAAACCGAGCGAGTGCGACTGACAGCCCTATCCACTCGTCTGCCCGTCCTATTCTCACTCGTAAAGGCAAAGGAAACGTCTCGCATTGAGCGACTTATGCAACGTGGACAAGCAGCGATGACCACACAGTTGAACGGCGAAAAGCATCGCATCGCCATGCTTTCGCAGCGGCTTCCGATGGCAGCCGGAAGGATTCTCGAAGCGCAGAAGCACCGCATCGAAATGCTTTCGCAACGCACCGCCTCTCTCGATCCGCAACTTATCCTGCGGCGAGGGTATTCGATGACGCTGAGCGGGGGTAGGGTAGTGACCTCGGAAGAGCAACTTATAGACGGCGAAATGATAGAAACAAGATTAGCAAACGGTACAATAATATCAAAGGTATGGAAAAAACAATGAAATACGAACAGGCAGTAGCCGAACTGGAACAGATTGTTGCGCAGATGGAATCGGGCGAATTGAATCTCGACGAGCTCTCAACAAAGTTGAAGCGTGCACAGGAACTCATCAAGATGTGTAAGGACCGACTGACCAAAACGGACGAGGAAATACAGCAAATCCTTAAAAGTGATAACTAAAAAATCAGATAGAAGATGAAACTTTTTGCAACTTTCTTCGCCTTATTCTTCTCTGTTGCTGTATTTGCACAAGAGAAAATCGTAGTTACACAGAACGTAGCATACGACCAATATGAGTCGTGCGTCATGGACATAGCGCAGCCAATCTCCGACAATAATGGACTGCGCCCTGCCATCGTCATAGTGCATGGCGGCGGATGGGTAGCCGGAGACAAGCGTGATGCCGTATAGACCAACCTGCTCGTTGACTATGCCATGAAGGGCTTTATGAATAGGAACGACAAGAAAGCCGAGCATCTTATCATTATGAACTACTGATAACGAACAAGAGCGATTACCCGTGAGTAGTCGCTCTTGTTGATTTTTTTGGCAAACAATCTATTTCCTGATGCCTTTTGCGTAGAATTCGTCATTAGGATCCCAACTGTACACCCTCTTGCCGTCACCTCCCAAGTCCCAGGGGCATGTAACTTCAAGGGATCGTTTAGGGAGAGAGTCAAACCTTTCGTGTTCAATCATCAGGTGTTCTTTTCGTCTGAATCTACGAGAGGCGAGTTGTTTACCTTTCTTCTGTGACTTGCAGCAGCAATTAGTGCCTGCGCAAACTCTTTTTCGTGATTTTCCCATTGCTTTGTAATGTTATGTATGCACCGGTTTTGTGGCTCAGTACATACGGTTAAACATTACATTGCTGTGAGTTTTATAAATGTGTTCATATTCTTACTTTTCGTCTATACAAAAGCAAAGACTAATCTGTTTGATTTAATGGTTTGACTTTATATTACTTCTTACCATATTCTATCATCAATTCGTCAGCGAGATAGTAGTCGCTGAGGCAATGCATGTCTGAAATGCCTTGGCTGATGAGTTCGTAGGTCTTTGATTCGTAGAAGAACGTGAGGGCATCTTCCAACGGCATGTTGGCAAGTTCAGCGAACCGCTCTACTATGCGACCGTATTTCATGCGAAGGAGGGTTGGGTTAGCTTGCATCATGCTGCGAGTAACCCTTTCTTCTTCATTAACTGCGTGAGGTCGTCAACAAGGTATTCGCGAGAGAAAGAATGCAACACGTCGAAACATGGCACAATGTACCCCATGATGATGTTGCCCTGCTGCATGAGCCGGTAAACATCACGTGCATCAAGACCGAGGCTTTCTGCCACGATGCCAACGCAATAGATGGTAAAATTGAGGTCTTCTTTCTTCATTTCGTTCTTGTAGTGTTAAAACCTTAACTTATAGTAGCAAACCTTGTTAGCAGACTTTGCCGTGGCAAAGATACTGATTTTTCTGCAAATAACGGCGATTTCAATGTTAAAACTTGCTTTTTGATATCAAAAAAATGTTTCTATACGTTTTCTAACATTATTCTAATAGTGTTCTAATGATTCTCTAACGGGGTGTTTTTACGGATTATGCTGGTTTTATTGAAAGAGATGAGTTTGCCACCGAGTTGACTTGCAAGATACCAGTCTTTCAGCACCTGGACATCCAACCGACAGCTCATCTTATAACTTGCGATGGCAGATTGCAATGTGTTGCAACGCTGCGTGTGGCATTACGCATATAAATAGACGAGCAAAGAACATACTTTTGAGTAGCATTCTGCCACTCATGTCATACAACTAAGGGAACCAACAGTAGCGTTTGATTCCCTTACTTAATACTCCTAACTAGTCATTTTGGCGAAAAATTTCAAATTTTTGGCCAAAAATGAAAGATTTTTCGCCAAAATGAAAAGATTTTTGGCGAAAAAAAATCGCATTTTGGCGATTTTACTTTTTTATTTGGCGAAATCACTAATTCATTTGGCGAAAAAACTGCATAAAAAGCATTGCTTGGCAGGCACATTTGGTAGCTGTTGCTTCGCGTTTGGTAGCGCTTTGGCCGCATAGGCATTGCCGTTGTCACTGAGATGCATTATCGAAAGGAATGCAAAATACAAGGCATACATATCTTATTATTAGTAAATTTTAATACAAAAACTTTGGGATTGTGCGAAAAATGCTGTAATTTTGCAACGAATAAGGCATTTTGTCTTACAATGTGAAGATAAACATCAAACAATAATAAAGATATGAAAGACTTAGATTGGTCTAACCTGGGTTTCGGTTACCGTAAAACCGATTATAACGTTCGTTGCTATTATCGCAACGGCAAGTGGGGTGAAGTAGAGATTTGTTCTGAGGAAACAATCCCTATGCACATGGCTGCTACCTGTCTGCATTATGGTCAGGAGGCTTTCGAAGGCCTTAAGGCATACCGTTGTCCAGACGGAAAGGTGCGCGTGTTCCGTACCGATGAGAACGCTGCTCGTCTGCAGTCAACATGCCGCGGCATCTTGATGCCAGAGGTTCCTACAGAACTTTTCAACAAGATGGTGGACACTGTGGTTAAACTGAACCAGGACTATATCCCTCCATACGAGTCGGGTGCTACGTTGTATGTGCGTCCATTGCTCGTCGGAACATCGGCACAGGTCGGCGTACATCCATCTGAGGAGTATCTGTTTATGATTTTTGTGACACCGGTAGGTCCATATTTCAAGGGTGGCTTCTCGTCAAATCCTTACGTCATCGTTCGCGATCATGACCGTTCGGCACCTCTCGGCACAGGTATATACAAGGTGGGTGGCAACTATGCTGCTTCTCTTCAGGCAAACGATAAGGCACACAAGCTGGGCTATGCTTGTGAGTTCTATCTCGACGCAAAGGAGCATAAGTACATCGATGAGTGTGGCGCTGCTAACTTCTTCGGCATCAAGGACAACACATACGTTACTCCAAAGTCAACAAGTATCCTGCCTTCTATCACCAATAAGTCACTCATGCAGCTCGCTGAGGACCTCGGCATGAAGGTAGAACGCCGTCAGATTCCTGAGGAGGAACTTGAGACATTCGAGGAGGCAGGTGCATGTGGCACAGCTGCTGTTATATCTCCTATCTCGAAGATTGACGACATCGAGACTGGCAAGTCTTACTGCTTCGGCGACAAACCAGGTCCAGTCAGCGAGAAGTTGTTCAACAAGCTGCGCAACATCCAGTACGGTATCGAGGAAGATATCCATGGCTGGACACGTGTTGTGATTGAGTAAAAATAACTGTACTTAACTTTTTCTCAAAGTATATGAATGAAATTGCAATTTTAGGTGGATTTGGATTGTTTTGGGTAGCTGTCATGATAGCATTGATAGTGTACTATCTAAGCAACGGAACAATCAGAACACAGAATCGTGGACTGCGTGCAAAGGCATTGGAAGTTCTTGAAGGCAACTGGGGTAATGCTGTTTTAGCAACGCTGATGGTATTGGTACTGTTAGTCGTGTGGTATATCATATACATTGTTGGTGCCATGATTTCGTTTGGTATTTTGGCATTAGTAGCTTTGCTATGTGTAGGTACCTTGTTCTATGGTCACTGTATAGAGATGCTGGAAGTTGTGCGTGGCAATGTTCTGAATGTATCTGGCGTATTTACAAGACTAAAGGACTTAAAAGTGTGGAAGACAATCGGATTGGCAACACTCTATTACCTCCTTTGGTCATTGCTTGCAATGATTATTCCTATCGGAGTATTGTTGGGCATGTTGTTTTCTGCAACCCCATCGCCATTTCAAGCAGTTGTGCCGCCGATGCAGAACTTCAATGGATTCGTTCTTCCGTTGATGATATTCTATGTACTCGCTTTCATATTCAGCATTCCTCTATATGCCAAGGTGTTCTCGTATATGATGGTATCATATATTCTTCATGACAATCCGGAATTGGGTTGTAAGGAGATAATCAACAAGTCGGTCAGCATGATGCAAGGGAATAAGAAACGTTTCTTCTTATTAATGCTATCGTTCACTGGTTGGTACATCCTGTCAATGCTGACATTCGGTTTAGGAACTCTCTTGCTTGGTCCGTATGTAAGTACGACTGTCGCTGCTTTCTATGAGGATATAAAGAATAATTAATGGGAAAAGGAAAATTAGCTAAATTCGCGGATATGGAGCGTTATGAGAATGTGTTCCAGTATCCATACTCTGTTGTCGACAATGTACCTTTTGACATGAAAGGGCATTGGCGACAGCAGTTCTTTCATAATGACAACCCGATAGTGCTGGAGTTGGGATGCGGCAAAGGCGAATATACCGTCGAACTTGCTAAACTTTATCCAGACATGAACTTCATCGGAGTGGACATAAAAGGTGCCCGCATGTGGACAGGTGCTACTCAGGCTATCAACGAAGGATTGAAAAACGTGGCATTCTTGCGCACAAGCATCGAGATAATCGACCGCTTCTTCTCGGAAGATGAAGTTCAGGAGATATGGCTGACGTTCTCTGATCCGCAGATGAAGAACCCTCGTAAGCGCCTGACTTCTACCTATTTCATGGAGCGTTACCGCCGTTTCCTCGTCGATAACGGCATCGTACATCTTAAGACCGACTCCAATTTCCTCTTCACATACACCTCTTACATGGTCGATACGAACCAACTGCCACTACTGTTCCGCACCACCGACCTCTATGCTACTGACGATGAGACGCTGAAAGACGTGAAGAGCATCCAGACATATTATGAGAAGATGTGGATGGAACGTGGCATTCCGATCAAGTATCAGAAGTTCCGCCTGCCTCGTACGGCACCACTCGCAGAACCTGACGTAGAGATTGAGATGGACGACTATCGCTCGTACCATCGTGACAAGCGTTCGTCGTTGGACAAAGCAAAATAAAGTCAATCAAAGGGCAACACCCCTCGGTTGATACTATAATATTATTAATAAAGAAAAAACAATAAAGGAAAATGAACAAGATTATGCTTATTGCTGTTGCAATGCTGATGAGCATCGCAACTTTTGCTAAGGACATCAAGACCGTTGTCCTCACTACAGATCCTATTATGCACTGTGCT
The DNA here is from genome assembly GCA_045643065.1 of Prevotella sp. GTDB lineage: Bacteria > Bacteroidota > Bacteroidia > Bacteroidales > Bacteroidaceae > Prevotella. Next base: position 2,706 of record JAZUKC010000145.1, on the reverse strand, counting down.
AACTGTGAGAATAAGGTAAAGGAAAACCTTAAGTTTGTGCCAGGTATCAAGAGTATCGTGCCTTGTGCTGAGACACAGTCTATAACAATCACTTACGATGCAGACAAGACTTCGGTAGAGAAGATGCAGGCTTCGCTGAAGAAGGCTGGCTATACTGCAACGGTCAAGACTGATTGTGGCAAGCAGTGCCAAGGCGAGAAGCAGTGTGGCGGTAAGTGTAAGGAAGGCGCTGCTGCTGAGAAGAAGTGCTGCAAGCAGGAGGCCGCTGCCGAAATGAAGTGCTGCAAGCAGGAGACTGGCGAGAAGAAATGCTGTGGCAAGTGTCAGGAAGGCGCTGGCGAGAAGAAGTGTTGCAAACAGGAAACTGCCGAGAAGAAGTGCTGCAAGGAAGGTGCTTCAGAGAAGAAGTGCGACGGCAGCTGCAAGAAATAATTATTCATTATTCATTATCAATTATTCATTAGAATGAAAATTCTCCTCCTTGGCTCAGGCGAACTGGGCAAAGAGTTTGTAATAGCTGCAAAGCGCAAAGGCGTTTATGTTGTGGCTTGTGATAAATATGACAATGCTCCTGCTATGCAGGTAGCTGACGAGCGCGAGGTGTTCTCTATGCTCGACGGCGATGCACTTGCTGCTGTGGTGGCAAAGCATCAGCCAGACATCATCGTTCCTGAGATTGAGGCTATCCGTACCGAGCGTCTTTTCGACTTCGAGAAGCAGGGCATCCAGGTCGTTCCGTCTGCACGTGCCGTCAACTATACCATGAACCGTCAGGCCATTCGTGACCTTGCTGCTAAGGAACTGGGCATACGCACAGCCAAGTATTTCTATGCTAAGACCTACGACGAACTGGTTGAGGCAAGTAAGGAGGTTGGCTTCCCATGCGTCATCAAGCCATTGATGTCGTCGTCTGGCCATGGTCAGAGCACTGTAAAGTGTGCCGAAGATCTCAAGAAAGCATTCGATGAGGCTATGGCTGGTGCACGTGGTGATGTGCAGGAGGTTATCATCGAGGAGTTTATTCACTTCACTTCGGAGTTCACTCTGCTCACTGTGACACAGAAGAATGGTCCAACTCTCTTCTGCCCTCCTATCGGACACGTGCAGAAGGGTGGTGACTACCGTGAGTCATGGCAACCATATCAGATTTCGGAGAAGGACCTCAACGATGCTAAGGATATGGCTGCTAAGGTTACAGCAGCACTCACTGGTGCTGGTATCTGGGGTGTTGAGTTCTTCCTTACTGACACTGGCGTGGTATTCTCAGAACTGTCTCCTCGTCCACATGACACAGGTATGGTGACACTTGGTCACACAACCAACCTTTCTGAGTTTGAGCTTCATCTGCGTGCCGTACTCGGATTGCCTATCCATGACATCCGTCTGGAGCATGCAGGAGTGTCGGCTGTTGTCCTTGCCGACAAGGATTATGAGACCACTCCTAACTACAACCTTATGGATGCGCTAAAGGAAGAATGTACACGCGTGCGTATCTTCGGAAAGCCAGAGGCACATTTCGGTCGCCGCATGGGTGTAGTTCTGTGCTATGGCGATAAGGATGCTGACCTGAATGCACTGCGTAAGAAGGCATGTGGCCTGGCTGGCACAGTCCTCGGTACTGACCCATATATGGAGAAGTAAGATACCCAAAGACCCACCCCGGCCCTCCCGTTAGGGAGGGGGATTTTATATGATTTTACTTTATGGATAATAACGAAATTAATAATAGCAAGACTAATCCAAACTCCCTCCCTCAACAGGAGGGCCGGGGTGGGTCTGAGAGTAATCCAAACTCCCTCCCTGACGGGAGGGCCGGGGTGGGTCTGTATCCACGTCTTATCATTGACGCTCTCACTACCGTCATGTATGCCGGTACGAAAAAGAATATCATTGAGAGCGAGATGCTCGTTGACGATGAGGTAATCATCAACGGCATGAAGGCAGAATTTACTCTGCTCTTCCCTAAAGAGACAGACCCTTTCCTCAAGTCAACGCTTAAGGCCGCTGAGGCTGCAATACATTATTATGTAAGTAAGGATGTAGAAGTGGTCATCAACACACAGTTCAAGACTGCCCCACGTCCAAAGGAGGCAAAGCTTCTGTCTGGCGTAAAGAACATCGTTGCTGTGAGTTCGGGCAAGGGTGGCGTAGGTAAATCGACTGTTTCGGCTAACCTCGCCATCTCGTTGGCACGTCTTGGCTATAGCGTTGGCTTGCTTGATACCGACATCTTCGGTCCTTCTATGCCAAAGATGTTTGGCGTAGAGGATGCCCGTCCGTATGCCGTTGAGGTTGACGGACGTAGCCTCATTGAGCCTGTTGAGCAATATGGCGTGAAGCTTCTGTCCATCGGATTCTTCGTAAACCCAGAGACAGCAACGCTGTGGCGTGGCGGAATGGCATGCTCTGCCTTAAAGCAACTCATAGAAGAAGCTAACTGGGGAGAACTTGATTTCCTCATTCTTGATACTCCTCCTGGCACAAGCGACATCCATCTGTCCCTTCTACAGTTGCTGGACATCAGCGGTGCCGTTATTGTTTCAACTCCGCAGCAGGTGGCTCTTGCTGATGCCCGTAAGGGAATCGACATGTATCAGAACGACAAGGTCAACGTGCCTATACTCGGACTTGAGGAGAATATGGGATGGTTCACACCTGCCGGACTGCCAGAGAACCGCAATTACATCTTCGGTAAGGAAGGTAGCA
>JAZUKC010000144.1:0-2632 GCA_045643065.1 Prevotella sp. | reverse complement strand
TAATACACACGACAATAAATAACCCTTATTGTTCCTCACTGGCGGGACCCACACACCCACCCTTCAACAACTTTCACTCATTTATAACCCCAAAAAGAAATAAATGTTTCAGCTTAACAACCTACTCAAAAGAACCCTCTTTCTCTCCCTACTCCTCGTTGCCACATTGGTCGCTATGGGACAGACTGCGCAGACGAACAAGGATGATTTGACCAATACCGCTGGTCAGATTCTTGCTGATGGAACTGTTTATATGGTCAACTCCACTATGACCATAAACTCAGGAAAAACTTCGCTTTATGGATTGAAGGTTGCAGAAGGTGCAACAGCTACAATTTTCATTCCTGCTGGCGTTACACTTACTGTCTATGGTAAGGATGCAAGTGGCACTACTGGTGGTGGTGCAGGTATCCTCGTACCTGCAACTTCTACCCTCTACATCACTGGTGCTGGTACACTGAATGTGTATGGCGGCAATGCGGCTGATGGTGAAGTGGGCAAAGATGGTAAGAATGGTAGTGCATCTATAAAAATGACTGGTGGTTTAAGGCAAAGGTGGACTTATGGCATGACCAGCGGTTATGGTGGTGCTGGTGGTTATGGTGGCGGTGGAGCAGGAGCTGCAATCGGAGGTAATGGTGGCAAAGGAGGACTCGGTGGAAAAAGTCCTCAAGGTCAAATCATTTCGAAGTCTGATGTTACCGATGTTAATGATGCTGTTGATGGATTCCCTACAAAGAATGACTTTACTCTAAACGAGAATAAAGATTATATAGGAAAACCAGGAGAGAATGCATACGGAATGGGTAATGTATTTGTTCTTGGCACAGTTAAGGTAAATGCCTATGCTGGTGCGGTAGGTGATGGTAAAGAAGGAGGAAAAAATGGTACCCAGCAATCAGGTTATGCCAACTACTTACTAACGTTTAAATTTGTCGTTGCTGGTGGCGGCGGTGGTGGTGCTGGCGGTGGCGGCGGTAAGACTACCGACTATGCTATTGCTGGTGGTGCTGGTGGTGCTAGTGGCGGTAGCGCAGGCGGTGCTGGTGGTTATGATTATCATAGTGGATGGTCAGGCGTGTCTGGTAATAATTCTTATTGTAACGGAGATGGAGCTACAGGTTATGGCCAAGGAGGAAATCCCGGCTCTGCAGGCAATGGAACACGTGACACTGGTGCCAAAAACAATAATGGAGATTACGGAAAGCAAGGCGGTTATGGTTGTAACGTATCAAACATCCCTGGTGAGAATGGTGACAATGGTTCTTTGACGATAAAAGGCTCTGCTACTCTTGGTGGAACAAAAGTCCGTCCTGCGGACAACACTATTGCTGCCACAAACACACTCGGCGTGCCAGTTCAGCTCAAGACTATGATTTCAGTAAGGAATCATGGTGGTGATGTTGCTGACCAAGACTTTGAATGGCGTATTGGCGAAATGATGCCAGACCTTCAAAAGCCAACTCGTGAAGGTTATATTTTCGTTGGTTACTACACAGAAGCAGACGGTGGCGGCAAGCAGATTTATCACAACACTTGCAAGGGCGAATATTGCTGCGACTTTGTTCAGCCACAGACACTTCATGCCCTTTGGAAGCATGACAACTATACATTCACTTGGAAATACACTTACGCAGATCCTTCCGACCACACAAAGCCTATCACTATAGACGAAAGTGACAGATGCAAGGAAGCTACTGTTACCCTTCTCTTCAACGATGGAACAAAGAAGAACATCACTTTAAATGCTGGTTCAACAATAGGTTCCGGTACTTTGGATGACCCTACAAGGTCTGAAGCTGGCATTAAGATTTCAATTGCGAACTCAGAATCTCTTGTTGCCCCAAACATCACTCTCACAGAGGCAATGGCAGCAAAACTGAATGGTATTGACATAGATATTCCACAGACTTGCAAAGACAAGGGATACAAGATTTCGAAGGTTGATGCTAACCACGGCGAAGCATTTTATGCTCCAGGACGTATAGACCTGCCTTGGGAGATTGTTCCTAATAATAGCATTGACCAGTCATATTGGCCAAAGGCTATTTATGTAAAGGTGTTGCAAGGTGATGCAGAAAACAATGCGACTACTCCTATTGTCGAGCATACCAGTCAGGCAGTTCGATGCGATTTGGCTAACGGCAAATATACAGGTTCGTTCCCTGTAAAGGAGAACATTGACGGAACTACAGACGTGGCATATTATCGCATACAGATAGTTTCTGTAGATAATAATGGTAAGGAATCCCATTTCGAGACTTACTCACCTGCGCTTATCTCAACAGAGGTTAAACATTACATTAATGATGCCACTGACTATACAATTCATTACAATGCCACTATCCCTGTTGTTGAATTGAATCCTAACGACGGTGTGCTGACTACAAATACTCCTCGATATGCATGGGAATCATCAATCAGCACTAGTGACAACTATGCTGCTACACGCGAAGGTTGTAACTTCCTCGGTTGGTCAACTACTCAATATACAGAATCCAAGCAGCCTTCAACAGACTATACTGATGAATATTCTATCGTAGGCGCTTCTGGTATTTTATATTCTGTTTGGCAAGACGTTCAGGCTCCTCAGGTAGTGTTTGGAGATTACGACGAAGCTATAAAACAGCAA
>JAZUKC010000143.1:0-54051 GCA_045643065.1 Prevotella sp. | reverse complement strand
GCATTTAGCACAAACGGTACTACTTACACTCATGGTAGTAGTAATGTTATCTCCAAGCAATATCTCGGTGATGCAACTACACTTACCGTAACGGGTACAGCAAATAACCTTTATATACCATATATTAAGGTAATGCCATGTGATAAGCCTGATGTCCTCCCGGAATATACCGTTACCTTCTATGATGGTAATGGTACAAGTGAGCTTGGCTCAAAGCAAGTAACACAGGGTCAGCCTATCGGTGAAATTACATATAGTGCAACTGTTCCAGCAGGCAGCAAGTTCCGCCGTTGGAAGGATCGTAAAGGCAATGAAGTAACATCTGCTAATCTTGTGAGTGCCAACATGAATGTCTATGCTTGCGTAACTCCAGAAGAGACAGTTGCTGGCGATATGGATTACTCATACGACTTTGACCAAATCTTCTTTTCAGATGAGCATGAAGCAATTACTGTAAATAATTATATTAAGCACAACTCACATGGTTGGGACTTCAAGCCTACATCGTCAATAGCAGTTCAGGTTGCTGGTCCTGCGAAGATATATGTCGGACTTTGCCAGCATGCTGGTTCTGCAAAATTCACTTTGTCTGATGGTGGTAGCTTTAACGAGGAGTTTGCTGCAACTGGTACAGATAAGGAAATAAAGGAAATTACTTACACTGGAGGTGCTGGTACGCTTACACTCACATCTGACGCTCAGGCTTATCTCCACTCTTTCCGCGTTCTTGGTACTGCTCCTGCAGAGCCGGAAGTAGTTACACTTTATTCTTGGGAATCTCCTGAAGGAACTGTTAGTGAGACTGGTGGTACTATTAAGTTTGTATATGGTGATGATACCAACCGTTTGAACTATGCTAATGATGTAAAATTAGATGCAGAAAACAACAAACGTTATTATACAATTTGTCTTACAGGTAAGAAGGCAAATGTAGGCGACGCTGAAAAAAGTAGTGCCAATGCTGCTCGAATGGAAATTACGTTCGATAAGCCATTAAAAGCTGGCGATAAGGTTGCTGTGACTGCATATAAGAACAAAGGTGATTCTTCCAAAAAGGCATCTATTTATTTCTTGTATTCTGCCAACAATACCGAAGTAAATGGAGAAGATAGTTTCAATGATGTATTAAGTGGTAGTAATCCTTCTGGTCTTGAACCGAACACTATAGAGTATGTTGTTCCTGATGCTGCCGATGGAAGTAATAAACTTACCTTAACTCGTAATGATGGTGCTACTAATCTCTTCATCACAAAACTTGTCATAACAGGTGAAGCGCGTGGTGATGATCCTACACCAACTCCAGAATATCCTAAGACAGCTACATGGGACTTCCAGAATGAGTCTCCTGCTACTATTACAAGTGTAAACTATCAGGCTGAAGGTACTAAGACTGGTACTGTTGCATCAGATCAGGGTGGTGTAGAACTATATGTAGATGCTACAACTGGTAAACTTGCTTACACAAGCGATCAGGGTGGCTATGCTCAGTTCAACAATACAACCGTCATCCACGTTCCTGTTAATACCACATCTGACGTTGTTACGGTTGTAGCATTCCCAGGACAGTTCCACTATACTGTTGGTGGTACTGCTGCAACTGCAAATGAGACACCACATACAGCAACAGCAGCAGAAGTAACAGCAGGATATGTAGAAATTGTCGCAACAAATCAAGCATATCTTTATTCTATTTCGGTAACTCAGAATGGTCCTGCTCCAACTCCTTCACGCACCTTCGTTGACTTCAAGGTTAACTTCCGTGAAAAGGATGCAGGTAAGGGTAAGGATTATACAGTTACATTACCTGCAAATGGTGAACTGCCAACAGATGTGACAATTGATAATTATGTGTGGAATGATGTTACGCATGGTGCCACATCTGCTACAATAACAGTTCCAGTTGATGGTCCTGTTAAATTTACTATTGGTGATTGTACGTATGGTCAGCATAACATGTCTGTAAAGGTTGGTTCTGCTGAAGCCGAGAAGATTGGTAATGGTAGCGCTTGTGATACAGAGACTACTTGGATATACAACAACGAAACACCTGCTACGTTAGTATTTACATTTACAGGTGGTTATGTTCCTTACTTCTATGCAGAACAGTGCGAACTCGTTAAACAGGTAACCGTCAAGTACTACGATGCTGACGGTACATCAGTGTTGGCAACAGACGTTGTAAACGGTGGTTCTGCACTTGCTTATAATGCTACAGCTACATCTAATGTTACCGTAGCAACTGGTAAGAAGTTCCGCAATTGGAAGAACAGCGAGGGCGTTGTTGTTGCAGAAGGCACTACCCTTAATGCTGACCTCAACCTCTACGCATGCGTAACAGACATTGAGGTGGCAACAAAGAACAGTGAACATACATACAATCTTACTGACTCTAAGTTCCTTGTTGATGAGCATGAGCTTATCAGCGTGACAAACGGTAGCTTCCACGATATCCAGCATGGCTGGGCATTCAGTGATGGTGGCAAAGTGACACTATCACTCGCTGGTAACGCAACCATCACAGTAGGCAACTGTGTTTATCCACAAAACGGAACAACAAAGATTGTTGCAAAGAACTCCAAAGATGAAACCTTCGGTGAGTGCGATGCCGTGGTATCATCTGATGGCTCAACCTATACCTTTATATACGAGGGTGAAGCAGGTGACGTTACACTCAATGTAGTGGGCGATCAGGCTTACATCCATAACATCAAGATTACTCACACTGGTGACCTCACACTCCCTGTATGGTCTGACGAGAAGGAGGCTTGGACATTTGCTACTAAGGCAACAAATCAACTTAATGCCCAGGAGTTGCTCTACGCTATAAGCTATGTCAATGGTCAGACAGAGCATGACAAGACTATCTTCATCCCTAAAGGAACATACGACCTCGGCACTGCTCACAATACCTCTATACCTGCTGGCATGCACCTCATCGGTGAGAGCCAGGACGGCGTTCTTATCCAGAACCAGCTAACAGAGGAGAGCATCAATGCGACCGCTACATTCCAGATTGATGGTGCTAACGTAACGCTTGAGAACATGACCATCAAGTGTCGTGCACCATATACGACAGGTGATGGACATAATGCCGAGCGTGGCGTCTGCGTAGAGGACTGCGGTAATGGTTCACATTATAAAAATGTAACCCTCGATGGTCTGCAGGATACATACTACAGCAACGGTGCTGCCGGCATGACAGCAACATTTGACAACTGTATCGTTCGTGGTAACGTTGACTTCTTCTGCGGTAATGGTAACATCACCGTAAACGACTCGCGTCTGCAGATTGTTACGACTCATGGCTCAGGTGGTACAGCTATCATCTGTGCTCCTGCTACATATACAGAAGAGACACAGGGTTATGTGTTCAACAATTGTGTTGTTGAAGCTGCAACCTCTGCCGTTGACTGTCTGGTATCAGGTCACAGCTCTAACCTGAAGTTCAACCTCGCTCGTGCATGGTATGCTGGCGGTTCTTCAACAATGGGTACAGACCGCACACCTCGCGTAACATTCACAGACACAGAGTTTGAGATTAAGCAGGCTGCTGACTGGGGTGGTAGCATCGGCTATGCTCAGTCAGAGGAGCGCCGCATCTTCAATATCGTAAAGACCGGCGTTCAGTTCTCTGATGAGGCTATCGTCATAGACAAGACCAACAAGCCTTTCGCTTATGCTACAGCAAATGATCGTAAGGACCCTGCAAGCGTCAGCGCAAGCAACATCACTGGTGGTGGTGAGTACGACCTTGAGACCATCATGCAGAAGATGGAGGCTGGTGGTGGCTATACACCAGGCGAGACAAAGACCATCGACGGACATAAGGCTATTGTCCTCCGTTCTGCTAATACTGTTGAGACCGTTGACGATAAGAAGAAGGAAACTCGTGTGCCAATGGATGATGCAATCCTCAGTGCTATCACAAACAACGACATCATCGTGCTTGATGGTTCAGGCACAAGCACTGACTTCGTTCTGAGCCAGTATATACGTCTCCACGAAGTTAAGGACAAGACCATCGTTGGTATCAACGGTGCACGACTCTGCACAGAGTGGTACCTCACTGACTACTTTAAGTCACTCCTCGAGAACGTACCTACATCATCTGGTACTGGTGTAAATTCTGCCAGCACAGCGGAAGGCACAGGTGGCTCTATCGATATTATAAGGAATGGTCAGCCATATACCGATAATATCAAGGAGGAAGGTGAGTACCTCACCCGTAAGACTCTCCTTGAGGCTACAGGCGACAAGACGGAGGCTTACCGTAACTCTGGTATCTTCTATATCGACCATTCTTCGAACCTCATCATCCGTAACTTCAAGTTCGTAGGTCCTGGCTCACTCGACTGTGCAGGCTACGACCTTATGGCTATCATCGACGATACACATCACTGCTGGGTTGACCACTGTGAGTTCATCGATGGTATGGATGGTAACTTCGATATCACAAACCGCTCAGACTTCGTCACCGTCTCTTGGTGCCAGTTCCGCTATACTGACCGTTCATACGCCCACCAGAACACCAACCTCGTTGGTTCAAGCGATGAAAAGACAGACGACCGCAATAAGCTGAACATCACATTCGCATACAACGAGTGGGGTGCAAACTGTCGTGCCCGTATGCCTATGGCACGTTATGGCCGCATCCACATGCTCAACAACTACTACAACTGCGCTGGCAACTCAGAGTATGCCATGAACCCACGTATAGAGTCTGAGTTCCTCGTTGAGGGTAACTACTGGGAGCGTGGCGTTCGCCGTGCATACAACCCTAACGGTCAGACTGCTGTCACATGGGGCAATAACAACTACTACGCTGATAAAGCAGCTGACAAAGCTGGTTCAAACACAGGAAACTTCACTGTCACCGTACCTTACCAGTACAGTTCTATCATGCTCGACCCACACAAGGTTCCAGAGGTGTTGACCCTCAACGGTGGTGCCAAGCTCTACCAGAAGCCATACTTCACAACGAACCTCGGTGTTGTTGACACTGATAAGACAGCACCTTATGAATATACTGCTGTACTCAGTGAGTGTGATGCAGACGGTCTTGTCTTCTCTGTATGGGCAGAAAACGCTCACACCTTCCAGTGGTACAAGCAGGATGTAACCCTTGATGGAACTGCTGGCGAGTGGGAGATGATAGATGGCGCTTCACGCAACACTTATACCTATATGCCAAAGACTGGCGTCACATTCAACATCAAGTGTAAGGCATTTGGCGTAAGCGGTGAGACAGAGTCTGATGTCCTCAAGGTTGTTATTGACGGTGAGTCAAAGCCAATCTACACAGCAGACCTTGACGATACCAAGACCGTAGAGGTGGTATCTGGTTCACCAAAGATCTTCACTGTCAATGCAGGTACCAACAACGTAACATACCAGTGGTATAAGAGCGCTAATGCAGACGGCTCTGGTGCAACGAAAATCTCTGGTGCTACAGACCGTTCATACACCTACAACCCAACAGCAACAACAGGTGAGGTGGTTTACCTCTTCTGCCGTGCAACAAACCAGCAGGGCAGCACCGACTCTAAGATTGTAAAGGTTAAGGGCATCTACCGCAATGTTAAGTTCCACATGTACGCTACTTACGATGCTAATGTGGTTAATTCAAACGGCAGCACAGGTAAGAGTAGCGTGTTTGTTGATGGTGGTACGTCTAATATAAATAATGTGAACTCTCAAACAGCTAACATCACTGATGATGGTGATGGCTGTAAGGCTACAGCAAGCAATACAAACGATATTGCAGGCTTGCGCTTTGAGAATGCAGAGAACTCTACACACACACCTATCATTAATGTTAACGTACAGTTTACACCAACCACTGCTGTTGCTATTGGTGACAAAGTAGAAATCAAGATGAACACCTCAAGTGTAAGTTCACCTGCAGAAAAGTATGGTTTCTATCTCAGCAAGACTGCTACTATAACAGGTGATGAGGACGCAAATGTCCTGCAGAAGATTGGTATTCCTACTTCTGTAGGTAAGGGACTGCATGTTTACACTTATACAGCAACAGAGGCACTTGAGACTTTCTATCTCATCCCGTTCGTTGATGGTACAAAGAAGAATATTAACCTCGCTAACGTAGTGGTATATAGCGGTGCGGAGGTAAGACCAATTGATGCTCCAATGTTTACGAAGAATCTTGACGCTTCTTATGAAGTAAGTCAGGATGGAACTCTTGAACTGGAAGTTGACTATGATGATAATGACGTAAGCTCAGTACAGTGGTACAAGACTAACAGCAATGTTGCTGCAGGCGGTACTATCATTGCTGGTGCAACAGGTAAGAAATACTCAGTTCCTACCTCAGAGATGGGTATGACATACTACTATGCTGTCATCACAGGTAAGACACCATACAACGAAACAAAGGTTGCTTCTGTTTCTACAAAGGTTACTGTAAAGGCTAAGGCTACAAGTTTCAAGACTTATACCTATGATATGACCTTAATTCAAGGTATAACAACTAGTGAACAGGCAATAGACGCTTCTAAAGATATTCCAAGTATTGAGGATCCAGAGGGTCATATTGCTACATACATTCCAAGTAGCAGCGGTAGCGCTATAAGATTGCTTGGACAAGACTATGGAGATGGTTTCAAAGCAAAAGGATATGTGAAGATAGGAGGTAAGTCATCTACAACTAATAACTATATCACCGTTGATGTTGATAAGGATGATGCGACTATTACTGTTTATATAAAAGGTGGCGGAAGTTCTGAAAGATCAATAATAGTATATAACGATAAGAACAATATTCCTTCTAAAGATAATGCAATCCTTAATGTGGATGGTACTTCAAGCGCTATTAATTATGGAACTACACCAATATTGAAAAAGGGTACATACTATATTGGCGCTCTCGGAGGTGCTAGTTATGTCTATGGAATTAAGGTAACAGTTCCTGAGGATGCTACTGCACCAAAGGATATTGTGCATTATCGTATGGATGATGAATCCTATGAAGTAAAGAAAGAACTCCCTGCAGAACTTGGTAAGATTTACTTTGGCGCTGATAATAGACAGACAAACGGCACGGCAAGCGGATTAGGAGAAAATGCTGTGGAGTGTGGTTATGCCTTCCGACTCGGAAATAATGCAGGTTCTGGTAACACGCATTATGTTAAGATAATCATGCCTGATGGTATGCCTCTTCAGGAAGGTGATGTTATTAAAATTAAGAGTTGGGAGAACTCTGGTACACCTAGTGGAAATACTGTTGGTTATCGTATCCTTTCTAGCAATGAGGGTGGTACGAATTCTGAATATGGAATATTGCCATGTACTATAAAGGAATCAGAAGAAGAAATTACTGCGACAGTGTCTTCTACTGTTCTTGCTAATCTGATAGGTCAATCAGAATTCTATCTAACAAGGTGTGATGGTAAGACTGTGTTTATGTCCGAAATCACAATCACTCGTGAGATGAAGGCAGAGACAGAATGCTCTAAGCCTGTTGGTAGGAAGAGTAACGTATGGAATGTTCCTGAGGAAACTTGGACATATACCATCTCTTCTTCTACACCAACTGCCGTTATTCACTATCAGATAGGTAGTGGCGAGGAGGTTGTGGCTTCTGTCGCTCCAAAGAACTCTGTCAATGTTGCTCTGAAGCCTGGCGATACTGTTAAGGCATGGGCTACAGACTCACAGAGCAAGATTGATGATTCAGAAGTTAATGAGTTCACTGTTGCAGCAAAGCCACAGACAGCAAAGCCTACTGTCACTGTCGCATCGTACAGCGTAGCTAAGAAGGGCTTCGATGTAACTATCTCTGGTGCTGCTGCAGGTGCTAAGGTTTACTACACAACAGATGGTACAGAGCCAACAGATGCTTCCACATTATATAATGGTACGTTCGTTGCTCCTGGCGATATGACCATTAAGGCTATCGCTATTGAGGACCACTACAACAATTCCGACATCGTTTCTGCTAATATTGCTAAGTTCGAGACGGATGGTTCGGAGAAGATTGTATATGAAAATGGTTCTGCAAATAATGCGAATAATTTTGGTCTGTCTTATTTTGTAGTGGGAGATCCATTCAATGCTGGTGGTATTGCTGCTGGCGATGGTCTTAAGTACCGAGTAAATAGTGATATTGATAAAACAGTAACAGAAACTCCTGAAGTTAAGGGCTTCCGTATCAAGGTTAATGATGGCTTCGTTATCAAGAAGATTGTTGCGGAAAAGGCATATACCAATGCAAAGGAATCAGACGGAAAGGGACAAGTAACATTAACAGGTGCTTATGTTGACGTTACTGACGGTAATTATACTAATGCTACGTCTGTTGTAACCTCTAAGGTTCTGCCTTATTCTGACAAGACAGCTACGACATTTGAGACCTCTGATAATCTCAATGCAAGGAAGAATGTTGACTTTACGTTTACAATATCCGAACCAACAAAAGATGGTGCCACTAAAGTAAATCAGGCAGGCATCCTCTTCAAGGTTTACTACGAGGTTGACGACGCTCCAAAGTCTGTAACTATCAACGGTGAAAAACTGTCTGATGCAGATTACGCTACACTTACTACAAGTGCTGATAAGACTGTTACTCTGACAAAGGAATACAACGGTACTCCTACCATCATTATGAACACAACTCAGGGTTATGAGCATCCTATGGAGAATGTTGTGTCTGATGATGCTTATCGTAAGTACCAGTGTACTATCATGGGTACTACCTACACCATTAAGGCTATGGTAGAATCTATCGAGGCTCCATTCGCTACTCTTGCTGAGGAGGTTTCTCTCGCAGGTGGTTATAAGGTTACTGTTACTCCAGATCCAACTCAGGGCACTGTGGCTATGATTAGCATTGACGGTGGTGAGTATGAGGTATATGATGCAGCGAAGACGTATTATGCTCTGAAGACTGTAGAGACAAAGACCAAATATGCAAAGGAAGCGGTAGAGAAGTTTACTGATGTACGTTCTCTCAACTGCCCGTCCAACTCTTACACCGCTGGCAAGCCATTCGCCGTATATCTCTATGTCAACGGCTATCAGGACAACCAGACTGGTGCAAATATCTATAACGACCAGAGCTTCGGCAAGGCTGAGGATAAGATATACTCTGCTATCGCTAATCAGTTCAATGTTATTCCTCTTGCTGTCAATAATAGCGATGCTATCCTTGAGAAGCGTCCTGACATCACAGATGCTAAGCTCGTAGTGATTACAGAGTCTCTCGGTGGTTCAGGTAGTGTGGAGATTGCTGGCGTTGGTAACAAGTCGAACATGATGGCGCTGACACTCAAGCGCGATGTGCTCGACAAGACAAACGTGCTCAACCTGAAGATGTTCTTGAACGGTTCTTCTGCTGCTAACAACCAGCGTTGGCAGTGGGCACAGCCACGTGCTATGGCATCTGAGCTGACAAGCATCATGCCTTGCACCCCTGACGGCGGTGGCATGTACGAGATCTTCGGTAATGCTACCATGTCTCGCGATGCATCTATCAACCTCTGGGATGACATCAGCACTGAGAATATGCTCTATCACCTCCAGCCTGTCTTCAATTTCAACGAAGAGAACGAGACACGCCCACAGTTCACTCCACTGGCTCTCGTTATCGATCCAGAGGAGCCTGAAGACGAGCGCGAGCAGTATCATGCTATCCACTTCTATAAGATGGGTGACTACCAGTACATAGGTATGGGTCTCTCTCTCAACGAGTGGAAGGCATACAACAACAATGTATATGCTATCATCGACAAGATCGGTGAGATGATTAAGGCTGGCAAGTCTCTTGACTCTAAACTTACGGGTATTGTCAAACCAACCATTACCGACAACGGCGACGGCTCCGCTAACGTATTCAACAACAACCCTAACGCTGATACATATTATGTGCTTTACACTCAGTCTGAGTATGAGGCTCTTGGCGATGCCGTTCCTAACGCCGATGACATCATCAACGACAAAGTAGCTGATCACACTACCTTCAAGGCCAACGACACCGACTTCCGCACAAAGAAGTTCACAGAGAAGAAGTACATCTTCGCTGTGTCTAAGCTCGGCACAGATGCTACGTCTGCTGTCGTAGAAGGCTCTGTAGAGGGTAACAGCATCCGCTACGTCATCCGTGAGAACGATGACCCTGCAGCACAGGGTATGGTGGCAAAGTATCCATTCGACCTCAACGTGAACAGCGGCACCTTCAACATGCCTTACAACCAGTCATGGAAGAAGGATGGCTATACCGTGAAAGAGTGGGAGGTAACAAAATCAAGCGACGATAGTTATCCTGTTAGCACTAAGATTAAACCTGGCGATGAAGTTTCAGGTCTCACCCAAGACATCACCGTCAAGGCTATCTGGTCTGAGAATACCTTTAACATAACAGACCTCAGCAAGACAGAGGATAAGGCTGCTCGCACCGTCACATGGGAGTTCCTGCAGTCTAAGGGTGCTCCTGCCCTCTCTATGGAGAGCAAGGCTGGCAACATGCAGGCTATCCTCGTTGGTCAGGCTAAGTTCCGTCGTGATTCTGAGGATAAAGAGAAGGTTACCGACTGGATTGATGTACCTATGACCATCAACACCGATAACCTCGCAACTCTCCCAGACAACGGCACAGAGTACCACGGTAAGTTCAACAACACCAGTGTTAACTGGGCCGCTGAGCTTACAGACGGCCTTGAGCATTACACTGGCTCTGACTATGCACAGGTACGTACAGGTACACAGTTCAAGTTCCCTGCTGTCTATGGCATGAACGTAGTATATAAGCAGGTTGACCTCGTTGAGGCTACAGGTGGTGCGGCTAACGGCAACGTAAACCGCAGCCAGGTATCGCAGTCTTACCTCACTGATGGTACAAAGACTGCTGATGTCCTCAAGACTTGGCGCTTCGTTAACCCTGGCTTCCAGCTTGATGAAAATGGCAAGGTTGTCATGGATAATGGCGTAGCACAGCTTGCTAAGACATCTCCAATGTATGCAGCGTATGGTGAAAAGGGTCGTGAGCTCGGCTTGTATGATGAAGAGAATGGTGGTAACCACGTCAACGGTGGTCTCATCTACTACACTGGCGATGGTACTCAGGCTACTCTGACATCTGTGGAGAGTGCACAGTACATCCACGTCGGTGCTACTACAGGCAAGCCTCTCGGTGGTCTTAACAACGGTTCTGTATTCATGCAGAGCCTGAGTGTGACATACCCAGAACTCTATGACCTCACATGCACGTGGAATCCTGCTAAGAGTGAACTCGACCCAGAGGAAGACCCAGAAAAAAAGGAGAACCCTGGTAAGATAGAGAAACTCAACGACCCACGTCCTAACTGCGGTGGACGTTATGTTCTCAATGATGACATCAAGCTCATACTCACACCTGCGTACGGATATTATGTTGGTGTGGATGAGGTTGATGATCCTGATACAGAAGACGTAGATGAAACTTACAACTTCCTGATGGATGGAGATAAGCAAATTGACTATGTAGGTGAACATCATATCTATCGCTATAAGGATGATGACTATAACAGTTACTCTGACGACATCAAGGCTAACATCCCAGAGGATGGTGCTTACATCACTATGAAGGTTCAGGACATCGACCTCGTGGTTAGCATGAAGAAGTGGAATACTGTGAAGTATAATGTAGAGGCATATCCTTCTACTCAGGGCTACATTACATTCAACTCAGGTAATGGTCGCCCTCATGAGGATGAGTACGAGGAGTTCCCTATCGGTAAGAAGTTCTACGTTACTGCACATCCAAACACTGGATATAAGTTCAAGGAGTGGAGAAGAAAGACTAATGAAGGTCTTGGTGAATTGATTTCAGACTTGAGCATCCCTAACATCACTCTTGGTAATGGTATCATGGTGAACCCATTCGACAAGAATGACTTCCTTGAGACCAACGAATTGTTGTTCGTTGCTGGTACAGACAACCACGGCAATAACAAAGACTTCACTTACGTTGCTGTCTTTGAGAAAGCTGTGACAGGTACTGGTTACTATGAGTTCGACTATGCTCTGCTTAAGACAAAGGAAGGTCAGGCTCACAGTGAAATGGAACATATTACAGTATCTCCAGAAGACAAGAACCAGTTCCCTTCAGAGTTCACCAGCGAACTTCTTAACTTCCCTAAGTACTACACTCTCTTCAAGCCGGGATACACTCTCGACCAATGGGTAGAGATTGAAGGCGAGATCGTTGACGGAGTGTTCACTCCGACTATGACCGATGGCAACTACACCTTCGGCAAGCCATACAACCCTGGTTCGTACTATAACTTCGCGACAGAGGGTGAGGTTAAGCACCTCGTACCAGTCTTCAAGAAGAACCCTACCTCGTACGACTACCGTGCTACACCGGTTGACATCAAATGGGATCTGCGTGTGGCAGAGCGTGCACAGCGCGTGAACTTCAAGAGTGGTACTAGCGGCAATACTGCGGCAGACACTAAGATCTACTACTCAACCCAGGCTATCATCAACGGTGACGTGCACATCGATGTTCCTCTGACTATCACCCTCGGCAAGAAGGGTAAGCTCGTCAATGACATTGAGGAGGAGGATAAGTGGTGCGCTATGGGTGAGGGCACAGAGATTGTTATACCTTCAGGTCTCGGTGCGAAGTTCACTATCGCTTCACTCTCTAAGATGCAGACAACAGCTATCGACGGTGTCGTTCCTACCAGCTACACTGTAGAGAAGATTGATGGTTCTGATGTATATCTTTATACTTACACTACACAGAGTGAGGCAACGAGCGTAACATTGAAGATAGGTGATGACTATACCTATTATAAATATATACGCGCGGAACTCCCTGCTGCCGATGCAGTGCCTCTCACAACAACTGTGAACAACCCTGCATTCGGTACGGTAGAGATTGCTGCTGCTCGCACAACAGCTGATACCGAAGACAACGAAGCGTTGTTGAAGAAGATCAATGCTACTCGCACTGAGCTTAAGGAGGGCCAGGGAGAGGCTTACACCCTTGGTCTCGGTACAATCGTTTCACTCCATGCTAAGCGTACTCACCTCTACGTACTCGACTACTTCGAGGACGGCGAGGGTAACCGTTATAGTTACAAGGCTGGTACGCTTTGCGTAACTGATAAGTCCGGCAACGACATCACCGCTGATGCAACGGCAGTGGATGAGTATCTGAAGATGGAGAAGGTTCAGGACTTCAACACCGTAACATCTCTGAACGACATACAACTCACCTTCCAGGTACAGTCTTACAGTGAGTCAATGCATGCTGTATATAAGGAGAACACACTCTATCAGGTCAACTACACCTCTGGTGAGGAGGCTGAGGGCGAGGCTCCTGGCATGACACTCGTGGAGGACGGTGAGTCGTTCACTATACCAGCAGAGAACCATCACCTCTATCTTGATGGTCAGACTCTCAGATACTGGATGGATGAGGACGGCAACAAGTATGACCTCGGTCAGAGTTATACACTCGGACAGACATTCACTGCAAGCAAGGATCTGCCTTCTGGTATTGCAAAGGATGATGAATTTACAGTACCAAAGAAGGACATCTTCCTCACTCCAGTCTTCAAGGTTAATGACTTCACCGTTATGAACCTCTCTCAGACAGCTACCGCTAAGTGGCCTCTGTCACGTAAGGGTACTGCATCATACAAAGGCAATGGTGATATCGTAATCAACTTCGAAGGCATCAACGGTATTTACGTTACTCCGCTGAAACTTGGAAACGGTGACTTCATCGACCTGAAGATGGACATCCGCGGTGAGAACGGTAAGGCTAACAACGTGAACAGCACTGACCGCTGTCAGGTTAACTCTGGCACAGTCTTCGGTCTGCCTTCTTCAAGCAACTGTACATTCACTCTCAACTCTGCCAACTCTTCTATCTCTGCGAAGATAGACGGTGCTACCGTTGAAGGACAGCAGACTGTTTCAAAAGACTACACTGGCGACAAGACACAGATTGACGTTCAGTTTACTGGCAATACTTACCTCTATGAGGTTGTGGCTCAGTATAAGACTGTATCTACAGAACTCCCAGAACTTGACTATGCTACCGTAGGCAACATCTCTCTCGGTGCCCTCGGTACTCCTCTTGCAAACGTTAAGCTCAGCACTCTGAAGACCAATAGCGAGGTAAACCATGTTCCTGCTGACCTCAGCAATTCTACTACAGGTATCATGCCGGTTGTAAGGGGTACAGCTACACGTGGCGGTTATGTTGATGTGATACAGGCAACTATCGATAACCCTGTAGCTACAATGCTTGTCAAGACAAGAGACGGCGTAACAGTCAGCGTATATAAGATAGGATTCGATGTAACCTATCCAAACATCGCTCCACGCGTTACCGACCTCAAGATTGACCGCAAGTTCCAGTGTGACCTGAAGAAGATGTATGAGGATGCTAAAGAAAACCTTGATATCGATGGCACCAACTACCTCAACGACGATGCTTACCTCAGACACCTCGGTGTTGAAGGTGACAATGCAGAGAATGAACGCGTTGCTATCAATGGTGTTATTAACATCAAGTTCAGCACTAAGATGGCTGAGACAACGCTCCCTGCTACTACCTTCCAGGCTCAGAATGGTAAGGCAACTCTCGGTCAGGCAATATATGCTCTTGAAGGACAGACGCTGACCTTCACATATAAGGGACTTGATGTTAATACTGAATATGACTTCATCATACCTGCCGGTACATTCAAGGATATATTCTGGGCTGAAACTACTGATGTAGAGAAGAAGGCTAAGCACGTTTACAACGAGGATATCCGCATCCACTTCTCAACTGTGAAGACTGCCATCTCTACAGACCGTCGCGTGATTAACTACGTTGTTACACACGACCAGGCTTCTCACTTCGATGTAGAGCAGCTTAAGATGGTTGCTGACGGCGCACCTGTTCAGGTGGCAAGCAATGAACTTATCAAGAACCTTGAGGATGCAGGCATTGAACATGGTACTCTCGACCGTGGTGTAGAACTTGCCAATGCTTATAGGGAGTCTGGTAAGCGCTTCTACATCTTCGTGCCGGATGGTGAATATCAGCTGATGGGTAACGACGTTGTCAAGGAACTCACTAGCGCTCCTATCGGCGAGGATGGTAGAGGTATTTCTGAACTCAATGGTAGAAAGAATGTTTATAGCGGTATCACTACCGTATCTCGTGACAATGTATCTATTACTGGTCAGAGTCAGGAGAATACTATCGTCTATAACCATCCGGTCTTCGAAGGTCTGTCAAATGCCGCTACGCTGAAGCTCAACGGCGGTATCGCCAACTTCTACGCTCAGGATATGACGCTTCAGAACCGCTTCGACTTCCTGCGCTGCAGAAGAGCAGGAGGTGCTAAGGGTGTTGCTCCTGCACTCTGGGATCGTAGTTCAAAGCCAATCTTCAAGAATGTGAAGTTTGACTCTTACCAAGATACGTACTACACTAACTCTAACAACCAATTGGATGACACCCGTGGCTATGCAGAGGATTGTACTATCATGGGTTATGTCGATTTCATCTGCGGTGATGGTGACCACTGGTTCCAGAACTGTGACATGGTGGTTCGCCAGGGCATTGGCTCTACTGCTACCAACATGTTCGCACCACGTCAGTACGACACTCAGAAGTGGGGTTACGTCATGAATCAGTGTGCCTTCTCTGCCGAGAACAACACAGCGTTCGATGTCAACAACGGCAAGATGACTATTGCTCGTCCTTGGGCTAACTCTCCTGCTGAGACACTGATAGAGTGTAAGTTCGATGTCCTCTCTACAGATGATGGTTATAAGAAGATGAGTGGTACGCCTCTTGTAATACGTATGCAGGAATATAAGTCTTACAACTCTGATGGTACCATCCTTGACCTCTCTAAGCGCTCACTGCGTAATTCTACACCTGCAGTTGGCTCTTACGATGCAGTCATGACACCTTCAAAGGCTGCCGAGTATAACATCTTCGACGTCATGGGCGGTGAGGACGGTTACGACCCAACGCTCTACACTGCTCAGGTAAATATGACATCAGGCATCAAGCAGGATGATACTTTCCTGACATGGGATGACCAGAAGGAGGCACTCTGTTACTTCATCTTCACGTCAGACACAGAGAATGGCGAATACAAACTCTTCGCTGTGACTGCCGACACTGAGTTTGAGATGGGCAACGAACAGATCAATAAGTGGTTCTGCGTTCGCGCTGCCAACCAACGTGGTGGTCTCGGTGCTCCAACAGATGCGTTCCAGTATAAGGCTCATGAGTCTTACAAGCGTGAACTTGTCAATAATACTCAGGTTATCGACGGTTGGCGCTGGTCAACCATCTACCTTGACTTTGATGCTAAGGCTCCTATCGTACAGCATGAGAAGGTGGATGAAAACGGTGCACTTGTTCTTGATACAAATGGTGACCCTGTCATGGAAGACGAAATCTACGTCTATGCCCTCGTGAAGGTTGACGCTACCAAGCTTACCTTCAAGCGTGTCAAGACAATGGAGAAGGATTGCGGCTACCTCATCAAGGCTCGTCCACGTCCAGAGGAGTATGAGTTCAAATATACTGAGAAGACCCCTGTATATTACAATGGAATGACAGTGCCAGAGTATGAACAGTGGCGTTCCGAGCAGTCTGGCGAAGAAGTTAATATGCCTCACATGAGTCTCATGAACGGTTCTGTTACAGATAAGGCTGCTGCTGGTACTGCCGGCTACACTCTTGCAAGCAAGACCTCTTACGGTCTCGGTTTCTATAAGTTCGTCGGCAAGCAGTATAATGCTAACTATGCATGGCTTGACGCCGCTCTCGTAGCAGAGGCACAGAAGGCATTGGCTGATGGATCACTTGACGCAGCTGCTAAGGCAGGCTACATGCTGATGGTATTCGATGACGATGTTGAAGAAATTGAAGACAATAAGAATGATATAGTAACCGACCTTGATGGCATACGTGATTACCAGAATGATGAAGATGTTATCTTCAATCTCTCTGGTCAGCGCATCAACCGTTCACAGTTGCAGCGAGGTATGGTTTACATTATCAACGGCAAGAAGGTAAGATACTAAACCCACTTTAACGACTATCGTGACCGCCTCAATGCTTTTAGGCATGTCCAAAGCATTGAGTTGGCACGTCAGTCTTAGCATGTGGGCATGCGATTCAATAAGACTGAGCTCTGTCTGAGTGCAATCGCACGTTCGTTTGAGTGCAAGCAAATATTCGTTTGAGTGCAAGCAAACGAATGTGTGAGTGCTATCGGACTACTCGGTTAACAACGAACGCAGAATCTTGCAGATCCTTAACGTGAAACTAAATATAAATAAACACCACATATATTTATGAACAAATCAATCATTGCTCTGAAAGAGATGATTAACTTTAGTAACATTCAACGAGAGTCAATGTTCGTAGGACTCCGACATATCTTCCTCGCTCTGCTCCTGCTTACCGCAGGGGCTGGCTCGGCGTGGGCGCAAGATCCATATCCAACGGTTTGGGATGGAACGGAGTATTCGTTTAAGGAAAAAGACTTTGCAAACGAGAACCTGGCTGTAGATGACCATGATGGTAAGTCATGGGAAACTGCGTATGTCATTACCAATGCACGACAGTTGGCGTATTTCGCATGGATTGTAAAGAATAATAAGGAAGGACGAGGTTCTAACTACTATTGGAAGCTCGGCGCAAGCATTGACCTTGGTGGCCATAATTGGATGTTTGGTGGAAATGCTGGTGGTGCATTCCAAGGTCACTTTGATGGTCAGAGTTCTTTGGGCTATACTATCAGCAACCTTGCACTTACGGTTGATAATAATAGTAACTTTGGTCTGCTTACAACTATACAGGGCGCAAGTGCTACTAACCTTGCAGAGGTAAAGAATCTGAAGATTAGTAGTGTGACCTTCACTTCTGGTGCTCCACGTGGTGGTAACACCCGTCTTGGTGGTCTGGCTGGTTATGTCAATAAGGCTAATATCTCTAATGTGAGCGTTAGTGGTGTTACGTTCACATATACTTCAAATGGTTCTGTAACAGGTACAAACCAGTTGGGTGGTGCAATTGGTTGTGTAGAGAATTATACAAACATCAACAATGTTACAGTTAATGGTGTAACTGCTACGTTGAGTGGTGTCAACGCAAGTGGAACAAATGATGCAGTGAATCTTGATGTAGCAGGTCTGATAGGTTATGCAAAAGGTGAAATTTTGACCATATCAGGCAATACTGTTAGCAACGTGTCAATTATCACAACTGGAAGAACAAACGCAACACGTTTGGCTGGCCTTGTGGGCTATGTAGAGACAAATGGTACAGGAGGTAAATTAACCATTAAAGGAAACACAGTTTCTACTGTCGGCATTACAGCCAAAGGTAATGTCGTAGGTGGAACATACCTCGGTGGTCTCATCGGATACGCCAAGGGTAAGGCATCACCTAACAACCGTACACTCGTTCAGGGCAACACAGTTACAAGTCCTACCGTTGCTATGAACGGTGAGACAAATAGTACATTCTGTATGGGTGGCTTGATTGGCTATGCAGACACAAATACCGATGTGTTTAATAATAAAGTTGCATCTCCAGCTATCTCTATTACCAACACTATCAATGCAGAGACATACGTCGGCGGTGCTGTAGGTCGTCAGGCTGGTTATACTACTATCGACGGCATGACCGTCAGCGGTGGTTCTATCACTGGTCCTTCTGCCAACAAAAATGTTAATAACAACAAGAACTTCTTCGTCGGTGGTTTTATCGGTCAGCAGAACAGTTCTGGTCCAGAAGCTTACAAACCAAACGTGTTCAGGAACATTGCTGTAACAGACATCAACATCAACCTTGAAAAGTATCAACCTGCAACAACAATCACAAACCATAAGTTTGCTGTCGGAGGTATTGCTGGTTGTGTCAATGCACCTAACAAGGATGTCAATGGCTTCTGCGGTATGCCAGAGAATATCATCTTCAAGGGTGGTAAGATCTATGCACCATACGCTACAACCAGCCCTACGGTGTCAAACTTCAATGCTTCAAACCCTAGTCATAACACTATGACGACGGAGGTGGTTACTACTATTGACGCTCTGGATAAGGCAAAGACAAAGACTTGGTACTATAGCAACTATGAACTTGGATTGTCACAAGACTTCCTTAATAGCACAGCTGTGATTGCTGACAATGCAACTACAGCAAAGGACAAGTTCCATAAGAACTATACCTCAAGTGCAACAATAACTGTTACGGATGGTATCAGTTACCTCACAGTCAACAACTCCACATTCCAGAAGAGCAACCGCTATCAGGATAGTGAGCGCGACTCAAAGACTGTTCTGTGGTGGACAAACACTGCTGGATACAATGCTGCTGGTGCATCGGCAGATATGTTCACCAATGAGGAACAGCCTATCTATCCTCATCAGGCAGGTGCTTCTCCTATTCCTGCTGCTACTTCGTTCCCTTACTACTGGTACTTCTTCCAGGGCGTGTCAAATGCTAACTACGTGACGTCTGACGTCGCAACTAAGATTATTGAGGGTATAGCTGGTAATAAGACAGAAGCTGCAAAGGATCATCCTATCACCCTTACTATTTCCAACCCTAACGAGAACGAGCGTGGCTTCGATCAGTGTACCATCTCCGTTGTAGCAAAGACAACAGACAATGAAGGAAATGTTGTTGATGCTAATACAGGCATCACTGGCTATCAGTGGTACGTCAATGGCGTAGCCAATGGTACTGGTACATCAATCAAGCTCACTCCACACTGGAAGGATGGTCAGGGTATCACTGTCAATGCACTCAACGGTGCGACTGTCGTTGCAACAGCAACATATACCCTCGCTCCTGGTGTGCTGAAGACAAAGACTGGCAGCAGCGAGAAGATTCGCTCAGACATCAACGGTCGTGGTACCAAGGCTAACCCTTATATCATAGACTGTGAGAACGCATTGCGTCAGTGGTCTTACCTCTCAACCGTTCAGACTGGTACACTCTGGGAGGGACTCGTCAAGCCTGTAGCACCATTCCCAACTAACCAGATTGCTGGTCACTACGGACGTGCTTACTATGAGCTCGGTGCAGACATTACTATGGGCACAGATCCATTCATCCCTATATCTCACGTAGGTTACGGCAGTGATGGTACATGGGGTACATACACCAACAACTTTAGCTTCCAGGGTAACTTCGATGGTAAGGGATATAAGATCTCTGGTCTCAAGATAACATGGGGTGCTGGTCAGTACAAAGGCAATGACGCTAATATCTACCATGGTCTCTTCGGTATTGTAGGTCATAGTACTGCCACTGCCAAGTGGGGCGATGGTTCTACAACAAGCAATACAGTCATCCAGAACCTCGTCATTGAGAATGCAACCCTGACACACGATGTCAATAATACTACATTCTCTTACAAGAAGAACTACAGCCATTTCCCTGCAAGTGCCAACGAAAATAACTGTATGGTCGGTGTGCTGGCTGGTATTGTTGCTGCCAATACCACCGTCCAGAATATTGAGATTCGTGGCTCGAAGATTACCGATGAAGGTTCAAGTGACTACAGCCTCGCTACGAAGGGCCTCTTTGTAGGTGGTGCCATTGGTTCTGTTCAGGCACAGTATAATAACACCAACATTCCAACCAACACCATCATCAAGAACATCGTTGTAGGCACAGATATCGAACTGACTCATGCGATGATTCAGGACTTGGCATTTGCACAGCAGGGAGCATACAACGTTGGTGGTATCATAGGCCGCTTTGCTTCTACCAATGGAAACTTTGCTTCTACTCAGGCTGTAATGCCTAAATACCTTCTCTACACTGGTTCTATCAAGGCATGCTACACAGCTGCCAACGGCAAGAAAGATGCCATGATAAGTCCTGTGATTGCAGCTACTCGTTACTCTAATAACAAAGATATCAATGATAAGAACTTCTCAAAGATCTGGGAAGGTAACAACAATGATAAGGAGCAGTTGACTGTTGCCGATGCTCTCTATTACAACTTCAAGATTTCAGACGCAAGTGGTGCTATGCATCTTGTAACAGAAGACTATCCAAACAAGGTTTGTTCACAAGGCGCAAGGGCACAGGATACACACACCGACGGCCTTGAAACTGCTGGCGGCTATCTTGGTCAGCGCTATCAGGGTGTAAACTATAATGCTATATTCTGTGACGCAGCTACTTACGGTGATGATGCCGATGGTGGTAAGCGTATGGCTATTGCTATCCTCAACAGCCATAATGACGTGGATGTATATTGGGAGTGGACTCCTGGGGATGCAACACCTCACATGACAAATACTCCTACTGCTGGCGCTTACATTGTGCGTGATGCGGAGACAGCTGATAAGTATAATGTAGTAGGAACAGCCGCTACTGCAGGTAAGTACTATAAGTGGTATGTTGGTGGGGTAGAGCTTACAGGTGATGACAAGCATTCTTCAAGCATCACTGTGCCAGCAGACATCAGTGAAACAAACATCAAGGCAGAGGTATATGACAACTCTTCTGCCAGTTCGCCTATTGCCACAACCCAATATCTCGTTATCAAGGGCGAGTTCAAGGTTAATACTTCAATCAAGAAGGAAGGCGATACATATACCGTAGGTCTTGATCGCGGTGGTGTTGACCTCACTACAAACACTCTTGGTGATCGCATTACTGTAACCTATCAGTGGTATAGGGGTAATGCTGTAAATGTTAATACAGCAGAAGAACTTAGCTGTACTACAAAGTCAATCACTATCGATAAGGCTACCTTGGGAGAGGTCAACAACCTCTTCTGCCATGTTACAATCTCTACTACAGGAGCAGATCCTAAGGTTCTCTTCACTGGCGACATTTCTCAGTATGTTCGTGAGGCTAATGTTGTATATCTGCAGCTTTATGACGTAAAGGCTTCAAACGGTACTACTTATTCTGCGTCTGCTGCAGGACAAAACACAGGCTCTAACGACTCATACGGAGTTAAGCAGGCAGACTATGCAAGTGCGGAATTTGGTAAGACTCCAGATAAGCCTGTAAAATCCTGGGCAGAAGCATACGCACTGCTTAAGCCTTATACAGAACCAACTTCTGCAAATGTACAAGACGGAAAGTATAAGACATCAGCAGGTACATTGACTGACTATGCTGTTACCTGGACTTCTGCTACAAATTACGACTTCTCTAATGTTCCTTTGGATGAATACGAGTTTGACGTCTATAAGCGTGATAATTTCAAGCGTAAGGTTAAGCCAATCGACCAGTGTACAAACAACTGGAACAACAATGTCATCGTGTTGATGGGTCTGTCAAAAGATGGATATTTTAATAATAGTGAAACCACTATGCACAACATTGATGGTAAAATAGCTAACAAGCCTGTTACTATCACTGGTCAGTGGGATGGTACCAACTACTATGGCTACCTCAGTAATCTTTCCGGTGACTTCTCTAACAACGCCGACCATAAGTTCGAGAAAATGGGTCTTGGCGTACTTGACAAGGGTATCGGTGCTACGGAATCTATACGTTATCGTATCTATGCCCATCGTTGGAATGTTCATGCAGGCAAGGGTTTGCTCATGGGTTGGGCTGCCGCTTTGGAGTGGGGTATAGAACAAACTGATGCAAACAAGAAGATATACAAGATTACTTCTGCTGATGTAAGTACTGGTACTCCTGTTGGTAAGTATGCCTGTGATATCGCTATCATGGGTGGCTACCTGAATGATAACACCAGCACTAACCCTGAGATGTTTGAGTACATCAACCACGGTCGTGACGACATCGGTCAGCAGATCAAGATTGAGTCTGGCTTCTGGGGACCTGTATGTCCTGGTAACAGACAGACAGATAGCGGTAATACAATAAATACATACTATACAATGGGTGGTCCTGACCATCCAGCCAAGACCACTATCACAGTCGATATTGATCGTGAGTGGAATGATCAGCCGAATCACAATTATTACAACTCTGCGATGTCTCCTGCTACTGTAGATATCGGCTGTCTGCTTACAGGTAACCATGAGGGCACCATGTATGCCGACGTTACCCTCAATATCCTCAGCGGTAAGATGGGACGTATGGTGAATGGTATCAAGGGTGCTCAGCGCCGACAGATAAAGAATCCTGATTCATTCACAACTGGTGGCGTTTATCGTCATACCGTTAAGTATGGAGACACATGGACTCCTGTCGCAGCCCCTGCTCCTGACTCATACTTTGGCCGTGGTATTCTGAACTTCGATCCGAGTCAAAGTGTCAACAACAAAGACGCTGGTAACAATGGCGTCAATGTTGTAGAGCTCTACTGCGGCGGTCTCGGCCGTGGTCACAACGATGGTTCTTATCACCCAGAGGTACGTTCTTACTTCTATGGACTCTGTGAGGTGAACATCAAGGGTGGTACATTCCAGAAGACAATCTACGGTTCTGGTGCAGGTGGTACCAACGGTATCGGTACTGCAACGAATCATACAGATGATGATGGCTTGCCTTATTGGAAGACTTCAGATGGAAGGGCACATGTTTGGTATGCTCCATACGAATATGCAAAGGCAAATGGTGAGTTCGTAAAGGTTAAGATAACAGGTACTGGTTCTGATGATGAGAACCTTGAGGGTGGTTATGTCAACCTTGAGAAGACCCGTAACATCATCAATATCACTGGTGGTATCTTCGGTTCTGAGGAAAAGCCTGTATCTATCTATGCCGGTGGTAACGGTGAGACCGATGCTGCGCTTATCAACCCTTCTGGAACAAAGGTAGGTGACGTAAAGAATACATATAACACGCCTAACCATCAGGCTGGTAATATGTATGGTGCTGCAGATGGTCTTACAACAGAGATTAATATCAGCGGTAATGCTAAGATTTATGGAAGTATCTTCGGTGGTGGTAGAGGCACAATGCGCTATTATCGCTACTTCCTCCGTGCAGCAGACGATATCGTTGCATATACTAAAGATAACCAGGAATATACCCGAATATGGAATCCTAAAAGGTCATCTAACGGTGATTATAACACAAATGGAGGTGCTGACTGGAACAATATTATAAACAGCCGTAAGAATGCCGACAGATACCTCAACCTCGGACAGGTATATGGTAATACCAAGGTGACAATCAGCGGTAACGTTGAGATTCTTGGAAACGTATATGGCGGTGGTGAAGGTGTCAGCGATATAACTGTTGATGAATTGTTCAGTGAAGCTGACTCTGAGCTCGGATTGACAAATCAGCTCAGCAACAAGTCTTCTATCATTGATTATGCTGGAACAGCAACAAATGGCAAGCGTTCTGCTCATGTAGATTGGACGAATGACAAGTTCGTCAACTTCCCTGGCATGGGTAAGATCTTCGGTAATGCCGGCGTTGAGATTTCAGGTAATGTAACCATTCATGGCAATGTATATGGTGGTGGTAAGGCTGGTGCTATCCAGGGTACTACCAATGTTGACGTTAAGGGTAGCGTAAACATCTTCGGTGAGGTATATGGTGCCGGTCAGGGACTCCTTGTTGACAAATCAAAGAACTATAAGGAAGTTGCAACAATCATTGGTGATGCTACTGTGAACCTCAGTGAGAATGCTACCATCTGGCAGGATATGTTCGGTGGTGGTGAGAATGCTGTCGTTGACGGTGATACACACTTCAACATGTCCGGTGGTCACGTTGCTGCTAATGTATTTGGTGGCGGTAAGGGCGACATCAAGAAGAACAACGCAGGTACTGCTTACGAGTATGTAAACGACAAACTCGTCATCACTTCTGCCGACATATATGGTAACACCAACGTGGATATCACTGGTGGTGACATCGTTTGGAATAGAACGTCAATGGCATCTGCAACGTCAAGTTCTCTCACAACACATATATTTACTAAAACAACTGAAGGTGAAGCTGGAAGTGAGACTTATTACACAACAGAATCAACAACGGCTGCTGTAAAGGAATACTTTGAGAATGAAGGTTATACTAATGTAAGTGTTACTGCCGGTGATCCTCAATATACTGAAGAAACTGTAGATGAAGTCACTGTAAGAACTTACAAGTATGAAGTGACTTATAAATATCCTTCTACGACAGATACAAAGACATTCACTGATGCAGAACTGGCTAAGGATGGAAAGACGCTTGATCAGAAGAAAACGGAACTCTCCGAATATGAATACTCTTTCAGGACCGAAAACACAGGTCTTGCCAAAGGCGAGATTGTTTATTGGAATACTGATGACATTGACCCAGAAACACCTCCTTTGGTTGATGAGAGTGATTCAAATCATAAAATTCATAATGAACTTTTCTATGACAAGAAAAACAAGAAATTCCTCATTAAGCACAACATCTTCGGTGGTGGCTATGTGGCTTGCCGTGTAGGTACATACAATGATGCTGGTGTCCTTCAGAACAAGAAGGATGAATCAAGCAATGAACTTATTGACGATGAGGGCAATGTAGTTCCTACCGGTCGCTCACGTGTGTCAATGGTAAGCGGTCTGTTCGGTGTTGACCTTATGGGTACACAGCAGTGGAAGGACTGTTACAATGACAACCAGGATCCTCACTTCTATGTCTTCGGTGGTGGCTTCGGTGCATATACATCTGTAGGTAAGACTCAGGTACAGATAGGCGTCAACGAAGAAATTCTTGAAGCTGCCGGTGAGACTGAAGAGCAGTGGGCTAAGCCAGGAAATTTGAATTTTGGCACGATGCGTGCTAAGTCTGGCGGACCTAAGAAGGTCATCGGTGGAACAACTGACGATCCTGAAATCGGCATTGCCGACCAGCAGTATGGTGAGCCTGGTTATACTATCCTCGGTGTACTCGGTGGTGGCTATGCAGGTATCGTAACAGGCAACACTGACGTTCGTGTGGGTGGAAATACCTTCATGCACCGAATCTATGGCGGTGGCTACGGACAGCTCGCCGCTTACAACGAACTGAAGTCAACAGATAATATCTGCGTAGGCATCGGTACATTCAATAAGAACCGCGAAGACCTCGGTATGGTAATGGGTAACACCTATGTGAAGACCGATGGTGGCTTCGTACAGGGTGACGTCTTCGGTGGTGGTGCCGGTGTGGAGTCTGCATGGCTTGATGGTACTACATACAAGGAACTTGATAACACACATGCCACAGCAGCCAAGGACTTCACCATGGGTGAGGTGAAGGGTGCTACAGAGGTGGAGATAACAGGCGAAACTTTCGTACAGCGTTCTGTATTCGGTGGTGGTGACGTTGCCAATGTACTTGGTGGCACAGTGGGTACAGGCGAGAATGATCCTAAGCAGACTTCAACCGTAACTGTTAAGTCGGGCACTGTTGTCGCTAATGTGTTCGGTGGTGGCAACGGTCGTCTTGTGTCACAGGTAACTCCAGGTTCTGTTGTTGATAATACCGTTACTGTCGGTGCTATCTTCGGTAACACTCTTGTGACTATCGAGGACACAAAGAACGAGGAAACGGGCGAAATCATTTCTTCACCTGATATATATGGTGACATATACGGTGGTTGCGGCTACGGTCAGATAAAGGTTCACTCAACACCTGCCAATGGCGCAGGTAACACCGTTGTAAACATCAACGGTGGTAACATCGGCGGCAATGTATATGGTGGCGGTCTTGGTAAGGAAGCAGAAAGCAATACCTCTGCCAACATCGCAGGTACAACTAATGTAACCATCAATGGCGGTACTGCATTGTGGGATAAGATTTCGGATGACAACGGTAATATCTCGAAGTGGGATGTTGTTGAGAACATTCTTACCACAGATGCTGAAAGAACAGCCGTTCGTCTCGCTCTCGTAACAGGCGATACACAGATCTTCAAGACATTGCTTGCTGGTAAGGTAAGTGACAAGTTCTTTGATGTAGAGAAACTGGAATACACCAAGAACCATAACATCTATGGTGGTGGTGATAGAGTATGTAAGGTGGCAGGCAAAGCCAACGTAACTGTCAACCATGCCCTCGTTACTGATGCTACCATCCTCAATCCAAACAACACCGCAGGACTCTGCTGGGCTGCAAGTATCGACAACAAGGAGCATCCACAGTTCTCTGTATTCGGTGGCGGATACGGTCCTAATACTACCGTTGCTAACACCGAGGTGAAGTATCAGTGTGGTCATAACGCAAATGACTATACCTACGAATCCCAGGAAGCTGACCGTAAGAACTGGTTGTATTACTTCGGTGGTCTGGCTCAGAACTGGGGTAATCTGGATTCTAAGGACAAGGATGAGAACTACGGTGGTGATAACGCTGCTGGTATCTGGCGTTATGCAGTATCTCAGCTGGCATGGAGCTCTGGTATTCCAAACCTCATCATGCGTGGAGTCTTCGGCGGTGGTTATGCCGGTCTTGTATCAGGAAACACCGATGTCACCGTTTCTGATGCATCTTGTCTGCGCTATGTATATGGCGGCGGACTTGGTTCAAAGGATTATCTTGACAAATACAACAAAGCCGTTGCGACAAACCTCTACAACCGTCTCGGTGAGGTAGCAGGCAACTCTACCGTAACAATCTCCGGCGGTGTTGTTTCAAAGGAGGTTTATGGCGGTGGTGCAGGTATCGAGCCAAAGAAGCTGGGTAGCGATACTGACTACACCGACCTCGTTGATATGGCACGCGTAAAGGGTAAGACCAGCGTCATCATCTCAGGTTCTCCTTCTATCACAGAAGAAGGTGCCAACGGTACTGTAATCATAGGCGATGTATTCGGCGGTGGTGACGTAGCTAACGTTGGTATGGAGGATGCTACTATCTATGGTACATCGCCCGTAAATAATCTTGATGAGGAAAACAAAAAGAATTTCAACTATATTACATCGAATGTCCTCATCAATAGTGGCTGTATGCTCGGTCAGGTGTTCGCCGGTGGTAACGGTCGTACAAAGGAACTCTGCTCTGGCGCTGACGCTAATGGCGTTTTCGGTTATCAGAAGGTTGGAGCCATCTATGGTAACACTCTCCTCACTGTTAATGGCTATGATGATTCTTCTTCAGATGGTCAGGGCGGAAGTCACGACAACATCACTTACGTATTCAAGCGTATGTTCGGTGGTGGTAACAACGGTTCTATCCGTAAGACCACAGGCACAGGTGGTGATAAAAACTCAGGTCACACATACGTTACAGTCAATGGTGGTTACTTCGCTTACAACGTCTTCGGCGGTGGCGTAGGTACTATCAATACTACTGTAAATGAGGAGACTGGCGAGACAATTGACAACAACACCTACTCTTACGTAGAGGGTAGCACCCACGTTAAGATGCTCGGTGGTCTGGCTATCGTGGACCAGTATTGGGATAAACCACAGACCATACAGATAACTCCTGATAAGACTATCGAGGTGGGTCTGCGTCAGTGGGCTCCGCTGAACGAGAAAGATGGTAAGAAGTACTCTGCTCAGTATGACCCTGAGCATAAGAAGCTTCTCATCAACCATAACATCTATGCTGGTTGCCGTAACGCTGGTTATGTGCTTGGCAATACATACCTAACAATGAACAAGGGCTACATCCGTTCTGGTCTCCGTGCTGGAGCGTATGAGGGTGTGGCAGACAACTTCTTCGAGTCACAGGAATGGGAGGAGATATACAGCAAGATCGGTTCGCCTCACTTCTGTATCTTCGGTGGTGGCTTCGGTGAGAATACACACATCAAGGGCGATACCTTCGTGGATATTGATATTGATGCAACAGATAAGAATCTTGGACTTACTTCACCTGTAGAACTTTCCGAGGATCATCACGCTCTACCTGCAGCACAGCGTTTCGAGGGTGGTCAGTCGGTAATGGATATCATCGGTGGTGGTTATTCTGGTGATGTGGCAGGTGCTACTCACGTAAAGATCAGCCATGATGTTTTCGCACGCCGTATCTTCGGTGGCTCGTTCTATGCTCCTGTTTCACAGACAAACATCATGATCAACTCTATCAACTGCGACGACATCTTCGGTGGCGGTATGATGGGTGATGTAAGACCAACTACTGTTAAGGGCTACACACTTGAAAGCGGAGCTGGTAATACTAATGTCGTTATCGGTACCCCTGGGGCGACAGCAAACGATAAGATCTTCATCAACAACAACGTATATGGCGGTAACGACGTATCGGGTGAGGTGACAGGTCAGATCAATGCAAGCATCTTCGGTGGTAAGATATATAATAATGTATATGGTGCCGGCAACGGTAACTACCTCTATGCCCTCAATGATAAGGTGCAGAAGGTAACTACTCACGAATACTATGAGGCAAACGGTCAGACCTACGATCTCGTATATGAGGTGCCACTGCAAGCAAGGATGGACTTCAACGTGAAGTCTGCTACCGACGCACAGAAGATTGTGAACATCAACACCTACCGTCCTATGGCGGAGAAGGTAGTTCTCAATATTGCAGGTACAGAGTCAAAGCCATTGTCTATCGGCGGAAACGTCTTCGGTGGTGGTAACACCGCTACTGTGAGCTCGCTCTCTGGCAACCGTCCATCAGTAACCATGAACATCGGTAGCTACTGTACTATCGGTGGTGTATATATGGGTGCCGACGGTGAGGCGATGTTCCAGGAGAAGAGCGGCTTCATGGGTGCATTCCAAAATATCAATGGTGTTGACCTTACCAATCCGATTGATTGGGTGAATAATGTTGCCAACAAGTCTATCGGTGAGGAGTTCCTCCCTGTAGCAAAGGCTAACCGTAATAAGATCTATCCACACGTCCTCGACCTCTACTTCGAGCCTGTCGAGATGTCTGTTCAGCCAACACTGAACTGGTGTAATAACATAACACTGGATAATGCTCAGACTTTGGCTGTAACTGCAACACCTGCACCTTCAGACTTGACCAACACCACTATCGGAGTGTTCGTTGCAGGTGGTAACCGTGGTAATATGAATGTGGAGCCTTGGAATGGTTCTACAGCTAACTATGGTGGTAACGTAGCGGAAGCAGGTCAGATTATCAACTACGAGTTCCCTGCAGGACTTACCATCACCAACCGCATCGTTGGTGGATGTAATGAGGCAAACTACACACTTGGTAAGGTAACACACGTTGGTGGTTATCTGCTTGGTGGACGTGAGCATGACGGTACTGAGATCAACCTCCTTGTGCAGTGTCAGTTCGCAATGCCACAGGGCATGACGTCACTGCTCAGTGGTGGCAAACCACTCACCGATTCTGAGGGTAATCCTGTAGAGCAGCGTAACGTCTATGGCGGTTGCTATAAGTCAGGTACTATCTATGGTGACATCAACATTGACTTCCGCAGCTCTATGCTGACATCTGATAACACAGGCAATCAGGCCGAGACAGTTGCAAAGGCATACTTTAGTTCAGAGATTGCCATGGGTAACGTCTATGGCGCTGGCTATGGTCCAGAGTCATACGTCTATGGTGATACTAAGGTGACTGTCAATCCTACCAAGGTGATGAAGGATGCACCCGGAGCAAAGGGAATGAGAAAGACTGGCGAGAAAATTGTTGACAACAACGCATACGCAGCAATGTCCGTTTATGGTGGCGGTCAGCAGGGTAATGTCATCGGTAACACTACCGTGCGCATTCTCAACGGTCACCTCGGTAAGAGTGCCGTTGGTGGATCATACGCTGGTTATATGTGGGGCTCTACTCAGGTACTTGTAGGTTATCCAAGCTACTACACCGCTCAGAAGGGCGGTAAGTACAAGATGTTCCGTGCTGATAAGTGGAACGTAGGTGAAGACTACAAAAACCACAATGGCTCCGATGTCGTTAAGCAGGAAATCTATCTCATGCCTGGTGACATCGTATCAGAGGAAGTGTTTAATGCTATCAAGGCATACGATGATAAGAATAGTACC
Organism: Prevotella sp.; assembly: GCA_045643065.1. Taxonomy (GTDB): domain Bacteria; phylum Bacteroidota; class Bacteroidia; order Bacteroidales; family Bacteroidaceae; genus Prevotella. The sequence continues at coordinate 23,214 of JAZUKC010000143.1, read as the reverse complement.
TCTCAGGCAACAACGGGTGATGGAAAGAACTTCTCTGCAAAGGTTACAGAGACACCTGCTGGTGGTTGGGATGGCATCAACATCACCATCGACGAGGCAGCTTATGGTGGTGGCTATTCTTTGGCTTCCGGCTCAAGTGTTGCTGCTGGTACATACACTGTGAAGAAGTATGACAGCACAATGAACCTTGATGGTGACTATAACATGTCTTTATTGACAAACTTCGTTAACCACGAAGGTAACAATACCACTAAGGATTACGGTGGCAACACTACCGTCCTTGTGTGGGATAACAATGCTGTTGATCAAGAAAATGACCATATCAAGATCTCTACACAGACAATGAAACAGGTAACACCAGAGGAAGGTGCAGACCTCTTCGGTTACTATGTGAAGGAGAACAAGAATGGGGTAGAGGGTTATCGCTACATCTATCAGGAAGGTGAATACTTCTATACAAAGGATAGTGGAAATACTAACCCTCAGTACTTCAAGCAGGCATTTGAGTCAGACTCTGAGGGTGGTATGTATGGTGACGGTCACCTCTCATTCGCAGAGGGCTTCCGTACAGGTGAGCTCGTAGGCTATGGCTTCGCTGGCTACAGACCTAACGGTGCACTCGTCATCAATACCTTCCAGCGTATGGACATTCTCCGTATCAAAGACTGTGCGGTGTCTGTACTTGGTGCTCGTGACTATACTGTCAGCGAGGTAAGTACTACACCATATTCTCTCGCACGTATCAGCGAGCTCCACATGGAGGCAGAGAATGTGACGAACTTCGGTAGTGGTGCTCTTGCAGCTACATCAGAAAGACATTCACGTAACTACCTTGGTCTGTCAAACAACATCCACTATGTAGGCGCAGTGAACTCTAATGTTGACTTCAATGCAAGCTACCACTATGGTAATAAGAGTGAAAGTAATGCTAATGGTGCTGTTTCATCTTCAAAAACATACCGTCAGGAGAAGCAGGCATACGTAGATGATTACAAGACAAACCAGAACGATGCAGAGTTCCAGAAGCGTAACGATGGTACTGCTGCTAACATGATTGGTATCAGTTCAGGCTATGCTATGAAGGTACAGAACGTGAAGACAACCGATGCCAAGGGTAAGGAAGAGTATTTCTATGGACCTATCGTTGGTGTCGTAGAAATGAACCTTATCGATGTTCGTGAGGACGAAGGTGGCGGTTATGTTTATGCCGACAATATTCACCATCGTTCTTCTACTGCTATGAACTATAGTAATCCTAACTACAATCAGGTTCCAGGAGCTTATGAAGCAGCAGAGGACTTCCTTGAGACCTCTGGTAACTTCGTGTTCCCTTACGACAAGGTAAAGAACCGTTACATTGTTGATGACTGTTTCTCAAAGGGCTTCTCAAAGGGTGCAACAACGGCAACAGAAGATGGTCACTATTGGTACGTGACAGGTTATAACTATTATTACAACGCTCATATCACAGGTTATACATATAACTCTTCGGATGATATGCTGGCATTCGACTCTGACAATGATAACCTCCTTACACTCACCGACGCTAGGGTAGGTCAGCAGGTTACATTGCAGAGCCTCAAGTGGCGTAGTAATCATGTTATCAACAAGGATGATAACGGCTTCATAGCATGCGACCTCGAAAGCCCAATAGGTGACATCTATAAGGATATTACTTCTAGTTTGACAATTGGTACTGATGATGTGTCATCTTATTTCACGAAAGATGTCAATGGTGATTTCGTTCAGGCTGTGGGTACGGCAGCTTCCGACACACATTATTATCAGAAGACACCTGCAACTCTTAGTGGCTATACATCTGTATCTCTTGAGCAGGATGATGACCTTACGGGATACTACACTAATGATGGCGCAGGAAACTACACTCTCGTTGAGTCTGGTACCTACGATACTGGTGCTGGCATAACATACTATAGTCTTGCTAACTACAAGAATATCACTGAGGCACTTAATAAAGCCTCTGACGTGTCATCATACTATACAGGAAGCGTAGGAAGTTACACAAAGGCATCAGGACATTACGTAGATGGTACAACCTATTATCTGTACGTTCCTGAAGCTTATGAGAATATTACATCTACTCTGAAGTCTGGTGATGCTCTCTCTGAATACTATACTCTCAATGACGGTGTTTATTCTTCTGCTGTTGGTACGTATAGTGGTACAGGCATATATTACAAGCATATACCTGCAAGCTATAACGATGTTACAGAAAAGCTGAAGGCTGCAAGTTCTGTATCTTATTGCTACACCGCTGACGGAAATGCTTACACACCAGTAACTTCTGGTTACTTTGTAACTGGTACGCAATACTATGTTCAGCTTGGCAATGGTAACACTCCTGTTTCAGCTATAGAGCAAGACGAAAAATATAACTACGATCACTACAACCTCTTCGTGGGTACTACAGATGCAGAAGGTAAGTATGATGAGTCAGGAGCTCATTGGGCTAATCTCCCTCTGACAGAAGACCTGGCTTCTAATGCTAATCGTGTGTTTACAAACACTCTGTCAAAGGATAGCCCTACTCTGGCATTCCAGTTGACGGACAAGGTTGACAATAGTGGCAATGATTACTTCCAGAAGTATATGTCGCAGCCATGTGAAGCTACCGTTGTGCTTACCTGTCCTGCAACCGAGGAAGATGGTACAGCGAAAATGGGTTACGTGCCAATCTCTTACTTCTTCACAAGAACTGGTTCTGCTCCTAATTATACTTACACCAAGCTTGCGGATAATACGCAGTTGACTGCAGATACTGAGTATTATTACTTCGGTAATGGTAATGACTACCATGCAGTGAATTCTAATGACTTGTATTACTACCACAAGGCACAGGAGCGTTATGTGTCTGTTCTTGGTGATGATGCTCTTTCTGCTGATAAGCCTGCTACATATTATGAGAATGTGACAGAGTACAATGATGCAAAGCAGACATCACTCACCGAAGATCAGTTTACCGCACTCTCTGAGGCAGCTAAAGTTAAGACTCCTGCAGAAAAGGCACATGAAGCAGGCGAAGCTATTACTGCTGCGAAACTTATCTCTGGTAGTGAGGAGTACACCTTCTATGACTACACTAATCGTATGTTCACCTACACTATCTATCTGACCATCGACTATGTTCAGGGTCCAGATGTAACTGGTAACATCAAGATTTACAACTGCGCACTCCCTGGCGAGAAGATAAAGATTGATAAGGGTACGATTGATATCAAGTCCGACCAATCCCTTAGTCAGGAATCTGCTATATGGGAGTTCTCTCATGGTGGAAACACGTGGCGTTTCGACCAGGCTTACCCATTTGATCCTGAGGCAGACAAGAATAAGTCATCCGAAATGCTGAAGGATGTTGAGTTCGTTGAGCAGGATGGTGGTTATATCCTGGTTCCTGCATACTACTTCATGAATGGCTACAAAGTGCAGTACCTCTTCACTGTAAATGGTATTGATAAGGAGTTCCGTGTACCTGTAAATCCTAATGGTCAGGACAAACTCACTATCCACAACTACCACCGTATGAAGCCACGTAACGCTGATGGTGTAAATCGCGCTCCGGTTGACTTCAAACTCGACCTCGCTGCTGAGCGTGCGGCAAGTGATCCAAACTTCGCTGAGCCACGTATCTACATTGCAGATGCAGCCGACCTCAACGAGTTCGCAAGATTCGTCGAAGAGAAGAAACCGCTATACTATGATCTCGAGGGTTATAATGAAGCTAAGGGAACAACACTCACAGCAGAACAGTTCGATGCTCTGCCTTCTACCGAGAAGTTGACTGGTGAGTTCGGCGCTGAGGGTTCTATGTACAACTATGGCAAGAATATGCAGTTCCACCTCCTCAACGACATCGCAATCCGCATGACTCAGGAGGATCACTATGGTGAACTTGATGGAGAAAAGAAGGGTACTGCTGCTCATGGCTTCAAGGGTACGTTCAATGGTAACGGTTATGTCATCTCTGGCTTCGGTAAGAAGACTGGTGACTTCACCGCTCCTGCATATCTCTTCGATAACACTACTGTCAATAAGTTCAAGACTGCCGAAACAGTAGATTATAACATCTACAATCTCGGTGTCGTTGAAGGCAAGATAATGAAGAGTGACAACAGCACTACAAGCAATGCTAACTATCACTGTTCTTACTCTTGGGCTGATAAGGTGGTTTATCGCATGGATGGTACTGCCGTTAATAGCTACAGCGATAACGATTGGCGCTATGGTAAGGTAACATTCGACCTTAACCAGTATTATCTGGATAAGCGTGCTACAGAGGATCCTCGATCTACTCGTGAACCTCGAGACTCTCGAGAGTCACACTACGTTGAGGATCTCTTCCACAACGGTGACTATCTCTATGCTCGTTGGAAGACTGCATCTGATGAGTATCTGCGTACTGCTGATGCTTCTCAGTATGATGCAAACTACAACAGTGCTACATCATACCACTACTACACCCTCACTGATGGCGTGCTCACACACCCTGTTGATGAGAGTCGTGCGGTATATGAGACTGTTGATGAGGTGCCAACTCTGACTCATTATGCTCCTCTTTATGAGGCTGCTAAGCAGAACAGCACTCTTGCAACCTCTGAGGTTGTGAAGAATGACTTCCTCTTCTTCGGCCAGAAGCTTGATGCGGATACTAAGGGCGCAGGTCTCGGTGTTATTAATCAGACGATACCAGAGCATATTGATGCTGCTGTGACACGCAATGTTTCTCTGATGAACAACCGTGTATATCGTGCTGGAGGTTACTACAAGAGTCGTGTCAGTGGTGAGCCTTACTCTACAAGTGGTGGTGCGTTCTTCTATAACCGCGCTGCCTACGCTCACGACAATGGTATCACTGCTATTGACTTCTATGGTTATCCAAAATCTACGGCATACAGCTATGCTCCTGTCGTTGACTACCCAACGGCTAAGCTCTCAAGTATGGATCGTGCTGATGGCGTGACACGCAACCTCCTTGTTTATGCTAATAGTGAGGCAGAGGTTACAACGGGTGCTCTAAAGTCATACGTCTATAACGAGGATACACCAGAGGGCAACATCAAGATGCACGTCATCAAGCCTGTTGTCACTCCAGCCGTTGATCCAGAACCAGAAAAGGTTACTCCTACTACAGCATATCTCCACCTCGTGGAGCGTACTGCTGGTAGCAAGGATGCAGAGGGCAACACATGTTGGAACAACGACTTCGATGCTCCTATCGCGTTCAATGTTACACAGCGTGCGTGGTACACCCGTCAGCCTGCTTACTATGCAGAAAACAATAACGATGCTTGGGAGGGTATCACTCTGCCATTCACTGCAACAAAGGTTGAGGCAAGCCTGAACGGTGAGATAACTCACTTCTATGGTACGCCAACAGAAGCGCAGCTTAATGCTCCAGAGACCAACGACAAGACTCTCCACCATGAGTACTGGCTGCGTGGTCTGACAGCGGTAGGTGATGGTACAGGCGCACAGGCTGGTAATAAGGTTGCTACCTTCCAGCGCCCTGGTGCAGAGAGTGGCCTCTTCGGATCTAGTATCCCTAGTGGTTCTAGTTATTCTAGTATTGCTAGCATTCCTAGCCTCGTCTTCAACAACACCTGGTTCAAGACAACCTATGAGGACAAGAACTACAACTGGGATGATCCTTCTGACCAGAACAAGTGGTACAGCGAGTCTCACACCTACGCTGACTACAAGCCTCTCACAGCCGATGTTCCATACATCGTTAGCTTCCCAGGCAACCGCTACTACGAGTTCGACCTCAGCAGTCAGTTCTATAATGACATGATGAGCGGTAGTGAAGCACCTCAGACCGTTACGTTCAATGCATTCGCTAATGGTTACGATGGTGAGGAAGATGCTCCTAACAAGGCTACAGATGTCATAGCCATCTCTACGACATCTGCCATGAAGACTACAGTTGGTGGTTATGATCATGTAGGAACATACCTTAATTTGGACAAGGCTACCGACATATATGCTATGGCCGAGACAGGAACTCAATTCCAAAATGCAGCAGTGGACGTCCTTCCTTTCCGCACCTATATGACAACGACTAAGGCATCTGGTGCAAAGCGCATCGTGATTGGCGGAACGTCAGAGCGTGTTGGTGTAGAGTCTGTCCATGGCGATCCAGACGAAGGACCGAACGCCAAGGGTATGGTTGCCTACAGCGTAAAGCGCGACATCATTATTGAGTCAGACTATGCAGCAGATGTCCTCATCTACAATGTAGCAGGTCAGCTCGTTCGTGCAGTGAAGGTTTATGAGGGTTCAAACCTCTACACAGGTTTCGCTCCAGGTATCTATGTAATAAATGGTACGAAACTGTCTGTAAAATAATCAGTGCAATACTAATTAATAGTAAGTATTCGATAGACAACAATTACAGCGACTATCACTTCTATACAGGAGTAGATAGTCGCTGTAATTTTTTGTATAGGAGTATTGTCTCCTCCTCCCTAAAAAATACATGAAATGCCGGTTTCTTGTGTTAATTACAGCAAATGTGTTGTTAATCATTATTAAATTTATAAGAAATGTTATAACATTTGTTTGTGTTTTTTTTTTTTTGTTAACTTTGCGGTGCGAAATCAAATAACAATAATTACTTTTTATATTCCTATTACAGCACAAACGCACTTCCCAAATACAGTTTTTGGGAATAGGTGCGTTTTTTCTGTATATAAATTATTACAAAAAAGCAACCGAGATGAAAAGAGAATATGTAGTTCCAATTCTTGAAGTGTTTGACATGAATCCTAAGGACGAACTTATGTGGAATGAGGCAGGCTTGGAAGAGGGAATACTGACGTCTTCATGGGAGGGGGGTATTCCAACCGACAATGAAGATGACGATGACTCTGACACCGCAAAAGGGGGTGGTTTTGTTTGGGGTAATTTGTGGGCTAATTTTGAAGAAGATGAAGAATATTAAAAAAATATATAACATGCGAAACAATTTAGTTTTATTCCATCGTACATTGGTGGTTACAATGTTGATGGCTTTGAGTTCATTAACATGGGCTCAGGATTGTGACAGCGGTACAGGTCAGGAAGATGACCCTTGGATTGTATCAACCGCGAGTCAATTGGAAAGCGTATTGGGATATTCAGGTCATGTAAAGTTGTCCCAGGACATTGACTTAGGTGGTAATACATCATTCCTCTACAACGGCACTTTCTATGGCTCTATTGATGGTGCAGGACGTTCCATTAAGGGTATAGGCTTCCCTATATTCAGAACGTTGTCAGGTGGAACAGTCAAAAATCTCAATTTGAGCGGTAATATTAACACCAGTGATTGGAATGTTGGATTATTGGCATGTGATGCATCTAATAGTGCTCTCATCTCCAATGTCTCTGCTTCTGGTTCTATTGCCTCAACAGATTCTTATGCTGGTGGTATTATATCTAGTTCTCAAGGCTGTACGTTCAGAAACTGCACATCAAGCGTAGATCTTTCTGGCTATGTCGTAGGTGGTATCTGCGGTTCTGCCACGGGGTATAATACGACTACTACATTCAATAATTGTAAGTCAACAGGCACTATGTCGGGCGAATCGTATGCCGGTGGTATTGTTGGTTACAAAACCAGTAATGCTGATGTTATCTTTGAAGGAACCAACGCATCTCCTGAAGGCTATACTCCTTGTGGCAACGTGTTGGCAGGTAGCGGTACAGAATTAGATCCTTACCTTCTGTCATCAGTGTCAAGTTTCAACTTGTGGAAGGAGAACTATTCAGAATCTTCTTATAGCAATGCTTATTTCAAGATGACTGCCGATGTTGATCTCAGTAGTTGGTCAAACTCGGATTGTATTAGATCATTCTATGGCATTCTCGATGGCAATAGCCACAAGGTTAGTGGCCTTAGTTATTGTTTGTTTAAGAATCTTTCGTCTGCAACCATCAAAAACCTGAAGATATCTGGTGATATTGATGTTTTCGATTATTATGGCTATGGTCTTTTGTGTTATGAAGCAAGCTATACTAATTTTATTGGGATTACAGCTTCAGGTTCTGTTAATTGTACCTATAGTTCTTCAAAAACGGGTGGCATCGTTGGTACATCGTCAAGTAGTACGTTCAGCGATTGTTCTTCCAGTGTAACTGTTACTGGCGGTTATGCTGGTGGTCTTTGTGGCTATGACAGTGGCAGTAGTTCGTTCACAAACTGTGTCGCAACGGGTGTCGTAACAGGTAGCCAGTATGCTGGTGGCATTCTTGGTTATACCTATTCTGCAAGTGATTTGACACTTGGAAGTGACAACACTTGTCCTGAGACATACCCCCTCTGTGGCAATAAACTGATGGGTAGCGGTACGGAAGCTGACCCTTATCTGATATCGTCTATATCAAATCTCAATCTTTGGTATAATAATTCTTCTGATTTTGAAGATAAGTACTTGAAATTAACAGCAGATATTGACCTTAGTGATTGGGGTAACTATTTCTCTTATTTTTATGGAACCTTTGATGGTGATGGCCATACGCTCAGTGGGCTGAACTATTATTTGTTCTATCAATTAAATGGTGCTACTGTCAAGAACCTGAAACTATCGGGCGCTATTAGTGGAAGTGATAGTTTTGGCTTCTTGTGTCAAGAGGCAAAATATTCAACAATATCAAATGTCTCTGTTTCCGGCACTATTACATCTACCTATTATCTTTCGAACACTGGTGGTATTGCTGCAAAATCAGAAAATAGCACATTCAGCGGTTGTACATCGAGCGTAACTGTCTCTGGTGGTTATGCAGGTGGCATTTGTGGCTATGATAGCGGTAGTACCACGTTCAAAAATTGTACTTCTACAGGTACAATCACCGGACAGCAGTATGCTGGTGGTATCCTGGGATGCACAAACTCTTCTGCCGATTTGACACTTGCAAGCGATAATACCTGTCCTGATGCTTATACGCTTTGCGGCAACCTGATGGCGGGTAGTGGTACTGCAGATGATCCATACCTGATATCGTCAGTATCAAAACTGCAAATGTGGTATAATGATTCTTATGAATATCAAGATGCTCATTTCAAATTGACAGCTGATCTTGATCTCAGTGATTGGTCGTCATATATAAGTAGTTTTAGCGGCACTTTTGATGGTGGTGGTCATACACTTAGTGGACTGAGCGGTTACTTGTTCTATCAATTAGATGGTGCAACTGTCAAAAACCTAAAATTGTCAGGAACTATAGAGGGAAGCAACACTTATGGTTTCTTGTGTTATAGTGCTAATAATAATTCAACTATAACCGATGTGTCTGTTTCCGGTACTATCACATCCACCTATTATTATTCTTATGCGGGTGGTGTTGCCGGACAGTCAACGAGCAGTACGTTCAACAGATGTACATCGGACGTGACGGTTTCCGGTGGATATGCTGGTGGTATCTGTGGTTATGATAACGGCTCTACTACGTTCACTAACTGTACATCAACCGGTACCGTGAAAGGTCTTCAGTATGCCGGTGGTATTGTGGGATATTCTGACTCACCAGACGATATGGTGCTTGGTGGTGATAATACTAGCGAGGGTATTAAGCGTTGTGGCAATATGCTTGACGGCTCTGGTACAGCAGAAGCCCCATATCTCATATATTCGTATGATGATTGGAAAACTTTTGCTGATGGCTCATATAATGAGTCTCATGTTAAACTTATGGCCGATATCGTCTATCCTGGTAACGATTATTATTCACGTACTGTTTATGATTTTAGCGGAACCTTTGACGGCAATAACCATACCATCAGCGATTTCACTGATGTTTTGTTCTATAGATTGAGTCGTGCAACGGTAAAGGATCTAAATGTATCTTCAGAAAATGCCAGCAATATATACGGACTGTTATCAAACAGTGCATATAAATCAACACTGATAAATATTCATACTGATGGCAATATTTCATCTACAAATTCAGATCCTATAGGTGGCATCGTTGGTGAAATTGAAGAAACAACACTTACAGAGTGTGGCTCAACCGTAGTTCTTAATGCTTCCAGCTTTAGTGTTGGTGGTTTGGTTGGTAAGGCTACAAACTCAATTTTTACCGACTGTACCTTTAGTGGTAGTGCCGTTGCAGACAACGCTTATGGTAGTGTTGCAGGTATCTGCGGTTCCGCTGACGAAGTATGTACGTTTGCAGGATGCAAGGTCACGGGTACCGTCTCTGGACAGATGGCAGCTGGCGTTGTCGCTAACACTGATCCAGCTAAGGTTATATTGGGAGAAGGCAATGTGGGTCCGGAGGACCTTTCTATATGTGGTACCAAACTTGATGGTAGTGGTACAGAGACCGATCCTTTCATCATCCGCAATAATAATGACTTGAACACATGGTCAAGTTATAGTTCTTCTTACTTGGAAAGCTATATTAAGATTGTTAATGATATAGAACTGAAAGATAATCAGACTTACTCAATGAGTGCATTCCTTGGTACGCTCGATGGCGGTAATCACACCATTAGTACTTATGATGTCAGCATGTTTAGTAGTTTGGAGGATGCAACGATAAAGAACCTTACTGTTATTGCTGATATTGATAGGTCTGGTGATTATGGTATAATTTGTGAAACTGCCAAGAATACTAAATTCATAAATGTCAGCACTTCTGGTACTATTAAGTCCACAATGGGCACACTTAATAATCGTTATGGTTTGGGCGGTATCTGCGGTAAGGCGACTTCCAATTCTTCTTTTGTAAACTGTAGCAGCAGCGCCGTTGTCTCATCGAAAACAGAATATTCAGCGTATTATGTAGGTGGTATTTGTGGTTCTGCGTCAGAGACTACATTCGACAGATGCTCTACAACAGGTCAGGTACTAACTGATGAGGCAGAAAACCACCAAACTGGTGGTATTTGCGGTGTTGATCTGCAGAAGTGTACATTTACCAACTGTACATCATCGGCTACTGTGACAGGTGTGGGATATGTTGGTGGCATTCTTGGCCGTACAGACAATAGAGGTTATCTTACTCTGAATAATGACAATACATGTGGTGATGACTATCTGCGAGTGGGTAACCTCCTTGATGGTTATGGCACGGAAGAAGTTCCATATCTCATATCTTCTGTAGCTGCTATGCGTTTGTGGTATCTTGACTATGACAACTATAAAGATGCAAATGTCAAGCTTACCACTGACCTTGACCTTACAGGAAAGAACTACTATGTGAATAAGTTCAACGGTACGTTCGATGGTGGCAATTACACCATCAGCGGCATGAGCAAGTATCTCTTCGTTGACCTTAATAATGCCAATGTCAAGGATCTTAACCTCTCAGGCAATATTGTTCTTACTGTAAACCCTGTTGAAGGCGGTTTCCTTGCATGTCGTGCAGATGGTGCTACAATCAGTAACGTTACCTCTGCAGGACAAATCAGCTCTACATATCAAAGTAAGGTTGGTGGTATCGTTGGTCAGTCAACAAATACAACCTTCTCAAACTGTAGCTCAAGTGCAAGCGTAACATCAAAGTATGCTGGTGGTATCAGTGGTTATGACAAGGGCGGTAGCGTCTTCAATGGCAACAGCACTACGGGTGAGATCACAGGTAGCGCATATGCTGGTGGTATCCTCGGCTTCACGGAGAGCCTTGAAAACCTTACTCTCAGCGACAGCAACAACACCTGCTCTGCAGAGAAACTTCTCGGCAATCCAGAAGGAGGCACTCCGGAACCAGACGATGAACCTCAGGACGATAAACTCCCATTCACCTATGGCGAGGGTACCCTTGACAGTCCTTATGAGATTTGGACTTACGCAGACCTTAAGCTCTGGTCGGACAATGCAGAAAAGTGCAAGGAGGCATACTTCAAACTGAGTGATGATGTCACTGTTGAGGAAGGCTTCGTGCCTATCTCAACCTACTATGGTATTTTCCAGGGCTATCACCACACTATCAGTGGACTTACTGATGCTCTGTTTGCTAATCTCTATGGCGAGATTACAAACCTTAAGGTAGATGGCAATATTGTGAAGAGTTGCCAACCTGTAGGTATTTTATGCTACTTCTCTATGGGCGCACAACTGACAAATGTCAGCGCTTCTGGCTCTATTACTATGTCATCATCAGGTTGCACAGCACCTGTCGGTGGTATAGCAGGCCAGGCATCGTATAGTGCAAACGCTGCAACATTTATTCAGTGTTCGTCAAGCGTAACCATCAACAATGCTGAAGGTTATGTAGGTGGTATCTGTGGTATGGACAATGACTATAGCACATTCGACAAATGTTCTTCGACTGTTGTTCCTGATGTCTGTGGTAATCATCCAGAATATCGTAATGAAGCTATGGGCGATGACTTCTCGTTTACTGCGGGAACCGGCACAGAGAATGACCCATACATCATCACCACAGCTGCTGATCTCAAGACATGGGCACAGCACTATGATAATGAAGCTGTGCAGAATGCGCACTTCAAACTTGGTAATGATATAGTTTTGTCTGCTAACGGCACTCCTGTCATTTCTTTCTTCTCAGGAACATTTGATGGTAATAACCACTCTATAACTGGACTGAATAACCGTTTGTTCAATTCTTTCAATGGTACAGTATATGATTTGACAATCTCGGGAAACATCGTTAAGACTATGTGCGATGGACCTGTCGGTTTGTTCAGTTACTCGATTTCTGGTGGTAAGTTTGCTAATGTAACTGTAAATGGTAGCATAACGATGGCGCCTGGTTGTGGAGCTCCTGTTGGTGGTTTCGCTGCATATGCGGGAGTAAATTCTGAACAGGAACCATGTTATTTCAATTCGTGTACTTCAACGGTAACCATCAGTAATGCTGTTGCGCAAGTTGGTGGTATCCTTGGCATTGATTACGATAACAAGAGTGTGTTCGAAAATTGTACATCTACTGTCGTTAGTGCCCTTATCGGCAATGCTCCTGTTGTTGTAAATGGTTCAGGAACAGAGGCTGATCCTTACATTATTTCTTCAGAGGCAGATCTTATGATGTATGCAGAGAAAATGATGCAGGAGGATACAAACAATGGTGGCTACTATTACGGAAAGTATTATAAACTATCTGCCGACATCGTGCTCACGAGGAATATACCAGAAATATCTCATTTTGGTGGAACCTTCGATGGTGACAACTACGAAATCAGTGGACTTCATACACCTCTCATTAGTGGAGATATATCTGGTGCAACATTCAAGAATCTTAAACTGTCTGGTGTCATCACATCATCAAGTTTGGGTCAATATCCAAGTCCTCCAGGCTTCCTCTGTAGTGTTGCGTCTCATGCTACCATAACAGATGTAACGGTCTCTGGTACTATATCTCTTGATTATGAAATGCCAGCAGGTGGTGTGTGCGGTATCTCTTATGGAAGTACTTTTGACTCATGCTCTTCATCCGTTTCAGTTCAGTATCCAACAGGTGTTAATGGTGAAGTCGGCGGTATATGTGGTAATGATCAGAAAGATTATGAGACAGGTGAATTCACATCGACGTTCACCAACTGTACATCATCAGTTATCGCACTGATTTGCGGTAATCGTACAGAGCAGTCTGGACCACAATACGAAACTGTTGATCATCTTGAAGGATCTGGCTCTGATTTTGATCCATACATAATCTCTTCTGTTGGAGAACTGATGTATTGGTCAGAAAATGCAGATGCGTTAAAGGAATCGAACTTCAAGGTCGTTGCAGATATAGATCTTGACGGAATCATGCTTAATCCAATAGAAAGTTTCTATGGTTATCTTGATGGTGGCAATCATACCATCAGTGGTTTGTCACAGAATTTATTTGGATACGTGCAGAATTCTATTCTCAAGGACCTTTCACTTTCTGGAAGAATGACAATTACGAACTATTATGATAATACTAATCATGCATTCTTGGCAATCTCTATTTATGAAAGTGTCCTAGAGAATGTTAATGTGGGTGGCACAATCTATTGTCCATACGGCAAAAAAACAGTCGGTGGCCTTTGTGCCATTTCTGCGGAAACAACATATCGTTCATGTTTCACAAACATCGAAGTCAAATTAGATGGTAATGACTGTATCGCTGGTGGTCTTGTTGGTACCGTAAATCAGGATGACCAATTCTATAACTGTAAGTCTGCTGCAAAACTTGAAGCATTCGTGGTCGGTCCGTTCTATGGAAAGATGAACAAAGCTTATTGCGGAGTGATATGTGGTGATGACAATGTGGTTCTTGATCCTGAACAGGAAGAACCTGCCACCCCTTCTGACTATTTCGCAGGAGGTGTAGGCTCAACTGAAGATCCATATCAGATTGCCAACGAGCAGCAGTTCAACAATCTGGCTCAGAACTATGCACAGGTTGATGCCAGTCGCAATGCGCCATACTCAGCCTTGAATTATGTCTTGACTGCCGACCTTACATTCCCTAATGGAGCCCCTGTGATCAATGAGTTCAGTGGATCGTTTGATGGTGATAATCATAGTATAAGCGGTGTCACGACTTTGATAAATACCCTCACTGGTGAGGTCAGCAATCTTAATATAGAAGGTGCATATAACAATTCAAGCTATAAATTAACTGACCCAGTCGGACTTGTATGTAACATTGCAGAAGGTGCTACACTTTCTAACATTCATGTTTCCGGAAGTATTAATTCTTATGCGGACTGTTCTGCTGGTGGTGTCGCTGGTAAGTCAACGTATTCAAAGTTTGATTCGTGTGTTTCTGATGTTATCATTTCATGTCAGGGTAATGCCGGTGGTATTGCTGGTGAGGACGTTATGGGCTCTGAGTTCTACAACTGTTCTGCTGTGAATGGCGTGTCAGGCTTCTCGGCTGGTGGAATTCTCGGTTTTACAGACGATGAATCAAAGCTCACACTCGGTACTGATAATACAAGCACTGAGGTTGCTCGACTTTGTGGCAATATCGGTTCTGACGATGCCAAGACTCCACTTAATAATTCTTCATTGTTTGCCGGTGGTAGTGGAAGTGCTCAAGATCCATGGCTTATCGAAACTCGTGAACAGCTCGTTGCTCTTGCGCAGAATATGCGTAAAGAAGATCTGAGGGGCTCCCTTTATGAAAACAGCCATTATAAACTCATTGCTGATATTGACCTTACAGGTTGTACACAGAGTGAGTATGGTGTCTTTGCATACGGTACACTCTTTGGTACCTTCAATGGTAATCACCATAAGATCACAGGTCTGACAAGACCATTATTCGCATATATTAATAAATTTGAAATATTGGATGCAGAGTACCGTATATCACATAATGCGGTATGGGATCTTACACTTGAAGGTGAGATCGACGGAACACAGGTTGGAGATGTCGGTACCGAGGAATCTGCAATGTTTGGTTTACTTGCCCTTGAGGTTAATAATTCAATCATACGTAACGTCAATGTTTCAGGAACTATCGTTTCAGAAAAATCAACCGCACGGGTTGGTGGATTGATAGGTCTTGCCTCTCAATCTATATTCTTAGGTTGTTCTGCTGATGTTACACTGTCTGCGGGCAATGTTATTGCTGACTACTATTTTGACGGTTCTAAGATTGGTGGTATTGTTGGTGAGGAACGTTCGTGTGACTTTATCAACTGTTCAACAAGTGGTTACTATACAAATGCAACCTGCGTAGGTGGTATAGCAGGATGTTCCTATGAAGGTATGGAATATAATAGTAGCGATGATCCTTCTATTCCTAATCAAAGATGGTGCCGCCCTGCACTTTTTAAAGGATGTTCATCTTCTGCTACGATGAACGTAACCAATGGCAGCACATACTGGATGGGATATACGGTTGGCTTCTCGACTGGATACCAACAAGGAAGCCAAAACCCAGACTATCTGTTCGTCTGTGGTTTTGACAACGTAAATACTGGTACTCAGACAGATTTGCCTATTGTTGGTAACTATAATGGTCCATCAAACTATTTTGCAGGAGGTTCTGGTACTCAGGCCGATCCTTACATTATTACTCAGGAACAGCATTTGAAGAATCTGGCTTTACATGCAGTAGAGTGGATAAGCGGACAACCTCGTATGTATCTTGATGCTTACTATAGGTTAGACAACAATATAGAACTTACTTCGCAAACAGTACAGATAACTAACTTCTATGGTAACTTTGATGGCAATGGTAAGACTATTTCTGGTCTCGACTGCTCTTTGTTCGGATCAACAAATGATGCTTATATCCATGACCTAACATTGGAAGGTGATATCAAGAGCAATAAATACGATCCGTCTAATGACGTTGCCGTTGGTCTGCTTGTAGATTCTGATTATCAGTCTATGTATAAGAATATCACTGTTAAGGGTTCTATCGAAACCACTATGTGCGGTGCCGGAGGTATTGCAGGTACATCACAGTCAAGTATGTTTGACAACTGTGTTTCGTATGTAAAAATAAATTCAGCATCTAACGCTGGTGGTATTTGTGCAAGCTCTGGATACTATAACAGATATGGTACAAATGGCAGTACGTTCCGTGACTGTGTGTCATACGCAGATATCACAACCAATGATTCTTTCATGGGTGGCTTGTGTGGTTACGATTACAATGGTTCTACTTTCATACGTTGTATGTCTCATGCTACGCTAAATGTTCATGAAAATCTAGAATATGAGAACGGATTTAATAGCGAAATCGTCGGTGGTATTCTTGGTTGGACACAAAAGAATGCAGATTTGACCTTGCGTACAGACAATAAGTACTTTGGGGAGCTTCCTATCAATCTTTGTGGTAACAGACATCAGGAGGATCGTATTGACGAATATTTCTATTATGGTAAGGGTACTGCTGACGATCCATACCAGATTGCGTCTATGGATGATTTAAGAAACCTCTATACTGTAGTGTCGCAAAACCTCTCGAATGCTGAGGGCTATTCGTATTCAAAGGCATGCTATAAGCTGACCGAGAATATCCAGATGGATGATAACTGGACAACAATCCCAGGCACATTCTACGGATATTTCGGAACGGGACAGTGGACAAGTGATAGAAAGAGAATAACGAATATCACGGCTCCGTTGTTCGAGAAAATGTCATTGACATACGGGGGAACCCTCAATACAAAGTATATGTCAGCAGAATACCTTATTCTATCTGGTTCTATAAGCGAGAATAACGAATATATCGGTATGCTCTGCCGTGAAGCAGATGATAATGCACGATTTGTCAAGGTTTCTGCTTCTGGAAACATCGCATCTACACATTCTGCAGGTAAGGTCGGTGGTATATGTGGCTACACATCGCAGCAACAGGAATATAGCGCCGTTCGATTTGAAGGCTGTTCTGTGGTCGGTAATTTGACTGGTGTATATGTTGGTGGTCTTGTGGGCTACAATGCAGGTAAGCTTGAAGTTGACAACTGTACAACAGTAATCTCGGCAGCAGCTTCGGGTTCTGGTCAGAGTTATCTTGGCTATATCCTTGGCTATACCGAAAACGAGGAGAACATTACACTTAAGCGCATCTATAATAAGGGTGAGCAGACTCAGCTCTGGGCTTGTGGTAATGTTGAGCCTGAGGGACCTCTGTTTGCAAGTGGTACGGGTACTGTGAGCGACCCTTATATCATAGCAACGAAGGAGCAGTTTATGAACTTCGTGCGTGTCATAAATGAAGATCCAACTAATGAACCTGAGTTCAGAGATAAGAATTTCATTTTGGCTTGTGATGTTGAACTCACAGCCGAGGAATCTGTACCTGCTACTGATGGCAATTATACTTATAGTTCTCTCATGTGGGGTACATTCTCTGGTACGTTTGATGGTGAATACAATGGTGAAACTCATACTATTAGTGGCTTAACAATTCCATTGTTCTCTTATCTTGACAATACGGTTGTTAACTCTCAGTTGGTATATGGCGAGATAAAGAACCTGAACATTGACGCAAATATCGTGACTGAAGAAACTTGGGGCACAGGTATCCTTTGTTTGCAAACATCTTCAAAGATTACTAACGTCCATGTATCTGGATCTATCACAATCAATGAAGATTTTTGGAATCCTGAAAATACAAGAGTTGGAGCTATCGCTGGCTATTCTAATTCTGCAATATTTACAAATTGCTCTTCGACAGGTACTTATCAAGGAAATATTGTCGGCGGTATTTGTGGCTATACAAGTTCTAGTCCGGAATTCTATGGTTGTACATCAGATGCCACCTTGTTAAAGTATTCAGAGGCGGAGGATGCTGATAAATGCTATCTTGGTGGTATCCTCGGATATTACGATCAGCAATATGGTACTCACCTTAAACTTGGCAAGGACAATAAGTGTAAGAGTGACTACTGGCGCATTGGTAATGTAGAGGAATATAACGGTTTGTTTGACGGTGGTGATGGTACGGCAGAGAATCCATACCAGATCTCAACTAAAGAGCAGATGGTTAAACTTGCTCAGATGATAGATGGTAAGGAACTTGATGAAGATAACCGGGAGTATGGCACAAAGTCATACATACTTATTGCTGATATTGAACTTGATGAAACGTTCCGTCCTATCGGTACGCAGGGTCCAGCTTGGCAATATGTTGATAATGATTGGTATAACTATCGTGACCAAATTCCATTTATAAACTTATATGATGATGGATATGAGTCTGGTAGTTACGGTCAACTCTCTGAGGGTTCATCGATAATGGGATTCCGTGGTACCTTTGATGGTGACGGCCATACTATTAGTGGTTTAACGACTGCGCTGTTTGACTCGTTCTCTGAGGGAGCTGTGGTTAAGAATCTTAATCTTGTAGCTAACATTGTGAACGATCCTGAACTGAATGATCGACCGGGCTATAGCAATAGCGATTTACAGTTCCTTGGTATCCTTGCGAACGTTGCAAGCGATGGATTCACTATAGACGGTGTTACTGTCAATGGTTCTATCCGTGGTGGCATTGTTGTTGGTCAGTGGGGTGATAAAAAGACATCCGTTGTTGGTGGCCTTATCGGACTGATGACAAAGAGTGACTTCCATAGCCAGTATGGTTTGGATTACACTGAAGCAAAGACGTATAATGGTCACATGGCAGATATCAACTGCACTATCAAGAACACTACTGTTAATGCTCAGGTGACTGGCCCATACGCAGGTATGGTTATCGGTGAGTCAATTAACTCTAATGTGACTCAGAAGAGATTGAAGCAAAATGCCGAATATCTCCTCCATGATGATGACGATCCTGAAGCAGAACCAATTGTAGCATACATGGGTGTAGCCATAGGTGCTGATGCTTCTGCTACAACTACGCGTACTATTGATAATTCGTTCCTGGAAGGACATGAGATCGTTATTAGCGATGTAGAATTACAACCAATTTCTTACGACAACCTTCTCGTAGGTCGAGCTACGCCTGACTTCTTCGAGGGTAATGGTACGGTTGAGGATCCTATCAAGATTAAGAGTACTGATGACTACTATCGCATCGTAAAGATGTACTCAGGAAGACTTGACGGTGCATATAAATACTTCGTAGGACTGAAGGAAGATGGCACTGTTTATGAATCGGAGTACAAGAGTCTTAACTATGTCATTACAAATAATCTGGATTTCCAGGGAATGTTGTATGATGTAAATATTGATTTAACATACAAGACATTCTTTGTTGCAAATGCATTTAATCTTGATGAGAACGGCTCTCTCAAGGCAAAGGACATTACTATAAAGAACCTTACAATATCAAATCGTACTGATAATGCAGGTCTGGTAGGATATAACCAAGGTACTATATCGCTTGAGAATGTAACCTTTGACAATATTTCGTTAGGCGGTTTAGGTGCAGGTTCTAATATCGGGTATGCTGGTAATGGAGGTAATTGGTCATTAGGAGTTGTCGCTGCTACAAATGCCCCTGAGGGTAAGATTAAGCTTGACAATGTCAACATTACCAACTTACATCTATACGATAAGTGTTATGATGATGACATCGCAGGACAGCACTGGATATACCCTTATGCTGGTGGATATGTTGGTGATTGCCGTGGTGACTTACTTGTCAATACTAACAGTGGCGCTAAGAGCAGCATTTCTGGTACATTCCACTTCGTTGAGGGTCATCTTTCAAATCGTAATATTTGGTATAAGTGGGGTGGTGTCCTGGGTAATGTCTCATATAATAATTACTACTATGATGATAATAATGAATATCATGAGGTCGATAGGCATGTGGAGCTCAACAATATTGTAACGGACATTAATATGTCTGACCATGCTGGTATCAAGGCAATAGCAGGTGATGTTACATCTTCTACTTTTGTAATGAACAACTGCTATGACATGAATGATAACGGCACGGGTAATCTTACGGAGATTCCATACGGTACTAACATGACATACCGTGACATCTATCAGAATGGCTATATCGTAAATTCTCAGGCGGCTCCTGCCAAGGGAAATAAGGCGGTAAGTCGTCCTGGCACATTGCTGGCAGGATCGGACTATACCTTCCTGACAAAGAGCGATGACTTCAATAAACTGCAGTGGGATGATGCCAATACCGTAGCCGAGCAGAAGTTGTTTGCGTCAACAGGTTCTGGTAATGGTAGCAGCTTCGAACCTTACCTTATCTGTAACAAGGAGGACTTCATGGTATTCCTGAAGGCTGTACGCCAGAACTACTTCAACGTGGATGGCGTGAACTGCACGAAGAACATACACGTGAAGTTGATGCACGACCTGAACTTCAGCGGTGAGGATCGTCTGACTGATATTGATGGTGAGATTATCGATGGCAAGGCTTCTGATTTCGTTTCATATACTGATGGTGAATCATTCAACGGATACATCGACGGTAATGGAATGACTGTAAGCGGTCTGACAAAGTCTCTCTTCGCATCGCTGAAGGGTGCAAAGGTGAAGAATATCGGTATCGTTGACTCTAAGATTGATGGCTACGCTCTCGTTGCTGATGCTGACGGATGTACATTTGAGAACTGCTTCGTGTCGGGTAATACCAATGGACTGGCAAGTACAAGTAACAATACATTCAACGATTGTTATGCATACAATACCAAGACTAAGGAATATACTCCGCTTGGCACTATCAATGACGACAACTTCTATGCTGCTGACGATACGAAGAATATCTCAGGTCACCCAATCCTGAAGGCAGTATCGTATAAGCTTAGAGGTTCAGACAATGTTGACTACTACTCGGATGCTACTCTCGTTATCCCAACCGATAACAAGATGTATTACTATCAGTCGCCAACTCGTCTCCATAGACTTGAGGGTATCAACTTCTCAACCTATAAGAATCAGGTGATTAATAGTAATGGCGGTACAGCGACTTATGTTCATGACAAGGTGTCTGCCATTGACTACTTCTATGTGCTCAAGAACTACTATACTGACTATGAGGATCGTCATACAGACGTTATGTCAGTAGCAATCTGGAAGAAAGCTAAGCCTCACGGCGTGAATCCATTGATGGACAATGTATGTCTGCTCCATAACGTATGGCGCGATGGTGAGTATCTGACTAAGTATGCTGATCAGCAGAAGGGTTATACAAGTATCGATGAGTTCGATCATGCACGTTATATCTATTCTCTCTACCTGACGGACAAGAAGGATCTTGGCTTCGACCCTAATAAGGTGCTGACACGTATCCGTAACATCCACTATCAGCGTACTGGTACTAATGGTGGTCTGAACACAGTCTATCTGCCATTCCCATTCAACGCTACTGACGTGAAGAAAGCTGATGGTACAGCATGTACAGATGTCAAGGCGTTCATGCTCGCTGACCGTATCAAGATTGATAACAAGACAGGTCATGACGAGTATTATTACGACAGAGCAGCTGAGGTTTGGGACTACTACAGTGACTTCCACGAGGGTGTTGACTATAACCGTCTGTTCTTCGTTCAGCTTACAAATGCCCAGATGGACGAGGTGACAGCTGGTCTGCCAATGTTGCTCAACGTGAAGGAGAAGGACTGGTACATTGACATCAAGGATCTTGGTGACAAGTATCGTGTCGTCGATGGCAACTATGGTAAGGACCACCTTGGAACAGAGGCAGGTTGGGATGATACATGGGCAGATAACAAGTATGCTCTCTTCTCTACATGTGCAATGAAGGACGGTGATGAGTTCAATATGCGATACCATGCTGATATCATCGATGAGGATCAGATGGGTTACTCATTCCGTACTGTTGACAACATGGGTCAGGACTTCGCTTGTGATGGTCATGCTGCACACCTCGGTAGCTTCGTGACAGTTCCAAAGGGTACGCTGTGGTCAAAAGAGGAGGGTAGTGGAGAATACAGATTCTTCAAGCTCAACAGTTCTGGTAATGCGTTTGCACACGTAACGTCAAACTCTTCAGTGACACCATTCCGTACTTATGTATCTATACACAAGTCAACTGATCCTAATGCAAAGGCAACGCTGTCGTTTGGTATGGGTTCTGCGAACTTCGGTATCGTAGAGAATGATGATATTGTTACTGAACTTGACGAGATGCCTGGTATTACATTGCTAACAATTGAGCAGCAGAAGATATACTCTCTTGATGGCATTCAGGTAGGTACGCTTGAGAATGTTCGTAAGCTTGCTCCTGGCATTTATATCATGAATGGTAGGAAGTTTGTAAAGAAGTAATATGCTTCTGAGAATGTGGTATATGTTAACGCGAATTCAATGTAAGCGTTAGAAAAGCTACAGGTATTAGCATACCTACATACTATTTTTACAGCGACAATCACTACAAGTAGAGTTGATTGTCGCTGTTGTTTTTTATCCATCTGTATCGGTTGAGATGTTTTTTACCGGACACCGATAGTCGAAAAATAGATGTTCTACATAGAGTTTATTTTGCAATGATGTGTTGATGTGTTGCAAGTCGCTGTGTTTCAGTGTGTACGCTTCTCATACACGTGTTGCGAAGTGTATGCTATGTGTTGCAATTTAATATAGGGCAAATGATATTTCCATAAAATTGACGCAGAAACTCTGTGTTTTTGGTTCTGCGTCAATTTAGTGGCAACTTGTCGTTCGGCTGGAGGCCGATATCTTGATGAGGGCACTGAAAAAGTGCCAAGCGTTCTTTGATTTATTGAAAATCGTTGAAAATACATTGTCAATCTCTTGCGTATGTCATATTTTTTTTGTAACTTTACACTGCAAAAAGAAACAAAGAGATATATGATAGAACAACAGCAGAAACTAGGCCTAAGTCCTTATGGCGACCTGTATAAAATCATTGTGC
>JAZUKC010000142.1:0-13255 GCA_045643065.1 Prevotella sp. | reverse complement strand
CGCGTATGGGCTTACGGCTTCTACATCCTCATGATGGCTATGTACACACTCGTAAACGTTCCTTACGGCTCACTCCTCGGCGTAATGACAGAGGATGCAGACGAGCGCAACCAGTTCTCTTCTTTCCGTATGGTAGGTGCTTACGCAATGGGTTTCATCACCCTGTTCATCTTCCCTTACGTTCAGCAGTGGATTGGTGGCACAGAGCAGCATCAATACACTATGATTGGTGCTATCTTCGGTGGCCTTGCTTGTCTCATGACAATGGCGTGCGGTCTGCTCACAAAGGAGCGCATCCAGTCAAAGCGTGCTGAGAAGTTCTCGTTCAAGCAGTTTGGCGACCTCTTCAAGAACAAGCCTTGGGTGTATATAACCCTCGTTGCTGTCTGCACAAACTTCTTTAACGGATTCCGTTATGCTGTTGCCGGCTATATGTTCACATACTGTCTCGGTGGCGACATCACTATGGGCTCGCTCATCATCAACTTCACTGTGTTCATGGGTATTGGTGAAGCAACATGTATGATCTTTGGTGGTCTCTCGCCAGCCTTTACTAAGATGGTTGGTTCAAAGCGTATGGCATTCGTTTGGGCAGCAGTTATCTGCTTCGCAACATCGGTGCTTTACTTCTTCATCCCTATGAATGCTGATTACATCTGGGTACTCATCGCAGTATCTATCCTTACATCAGTAGGTGCCGGTATCTACTCTCCTCTCCTTTGGTCTATGTATGCTGACGTTGCCGACTATGCAACAGAGAAGTTCGGTGCTTCTTCTACTGGCCTCATCTTCTCTTCAGGTACAATGGCACAGAAGTTTGGTGGTGCCATCTCAGGTTCTCTCATCGCAATGCTTCTTGGTGTAGCAGGTCTCGTTTCAACAACCGACGACGCTACAGGTCAGACTGTAGTAGAGATCATGGCTGGTTGCGAAGAGTCTGTAAAGACAATGGTTTGGGCACTCTTCTCACTCTTCCCAGCACTCATGGCATTCATCATGGGCATCCTTGCTTATAAATTCCCACTTAAGAAATAAAAGACCCCCTCAGTCCCCCTGTAGGGGGATGTTAGAACAAATACATATTCTATGAAGAAAATCTTAACCGCTGCAGCTTTCGCACTCGTTGCTTCTGCAGCATCAGCACAGCTAACTACCAACAACGGTCAGCAGTATCTGCTGAACCAGTCGCTGGACATGAGCCAGCAGTTCTTTGACATGTCAAACACCTACTTTACTGCCGACAGCCTTGCTGCATTTGACAAGAAGACTGGTATCGGTAAGATTAAGTGGGCGCGTCAGCAACTCCATGCACGTCAGGCTTTCAATGCCAACGGCCAATGGATTATCCCTCTGGAGAATCTTGACTTCCCTGGACCTGCTTACGATCAGAGTCCTGAACTCCGTTTCACTGTCGAGCCAGTAAACGCCCGTACCGTTCGTGTTCGCCTCTATACCTCTCCTATCATTCCTAAGGATAACTGGGACGACGAGGTGATGCTTGCCAAGAAGCCAAACGATGGTCGTTCGCAGTGGACTGTGACAGAGAACGATAAGGCTATCGTATATAAGAGCAGCGAGGCTACTCTTGAGATTCAGAAGTATCCTTGGCGACTCGTCCTCAAGGACAAGAACGGTAAGGAGATGACTCATACCCGTACCCTCTCTGACAATGACTCAACACAGGTGAAGACTCACCCACTTATGTGGATGAAGCGTGGCGTTGACAACAGCCGTGCAATAGAGCCTGTATTCTCACTCGCACCTGGTGAGAAGATCTTCGGTTGCGGTGAGTCGCCTGCAGGTCTGAACCATGCAGGTCAGAAGCTTAACCTCTTTGTTACCGACACACAGGGTCCTGAGACACCAGACATGTATAAGCCTATCCCATTCTTCTTCTCTAACCGTGGCTATGGCATCTTCATGCACACCTCAGCACCAGTAACCTGCGACTTTGGTTGCTCGTATATCGGTACCACTCAGCTCTTTATGGGCGACGAAAATGCTGACCTCTTCCTCATGGTAGGTAGTCCTAAGGAGATTCTTAACGAATATACCGACCTTGTAGGCAAGCCATCTCTGCCACCACTCTGGTCGTTCGGTACATGGATGTCCCGCATCTCTTACTTCACAGAGGCAGAGGGTCGCAATGTGGCTAAGCAGCTTCGCGATAACAACATCCCTTCGGATGTTATCCATTTCGATACAGGTTGGTTCGAGGTTGACTGGCAGTGCGACTATAAGTTCTCAAAGAAGAACTTCAAAGATCCTGTCAAGATGCTTAAGGACCTTAAGAAGCAGGGCTTCCACACATGTCTGTGGCAGTTGCCTTACTTCACTCCAAAGAACTCATATTTCAACGAACTCGTAGAGAAGGACCTCGTTGTCAAGAGCCCTAACGGTCAGCTTCCATTTGAGGATGCAGTCCTTGACTTCACCAATCCTGAGACACGCCAGTGGTACACAGAGAAGCTTCAGGGCCTGATCAATCAGGGTGTGTCAGTCATTAAGGTTGACTTTGGCGAGGGTGCTCCACTTAACAACGGTATCTACAGCAACGGCAAGACTGGTTTCTATGAGCATAACCTCTACCCACTGCGCTACAACAAGACTGCTTGGGAGGCTATCAACGGTGCTAACGGTGAGGGAATCATCTGGGCACGTTCTGCATGGGCTGGTTCACAGCGTTATCCTCTGCATTGGGGTGGCGATGCTTGTACTACTAATACAGGTCTGCTCGGTTCTATGCGTGCTGGTCTTTCGTTCGGTCTTTCTGGTTTCTCGTTCTGGAGCAACGATATCGGTGGTTTCGTAACAAAGTCTCCTGAGGAACTCTATCGTCGCTGGTTGCCATACGGTTTCTTTACCTCACACTCACGTATCCATGGTGTTGAGACAGAGCCATGGCTCTATACCAACGGTCAGTCAGACTTCTCTAAGGGCATGGAATTCATGGATTTCTTCCGTCAGTCGGCAGAGATGAAGTATAAGCTCATGCCTTACGTCTATGCTCAGGCTAAGCTCTGCACAGAGCAGGGTCTGCCAATGCAGCGTGCTCTCCTGCTGGAGTATCCAGAGGATCCAGGCGCATGGCTCATTGAGGACGAGTATATGTTCGGCAATCAGATGCTCATCGCTCCAATGCTTGAGGCTGGCACATCGCGTAATGTCTATATCCCAGGCAAGGAGTCATGGGTTGACTATCAGACTGGTAAGGTCTATCAGCCAGGTTGGCATTGCATCGAGGTTCCTGCATGGAAGGACAACAGCAGCCAGCTTCCTATCGTGGTGCTCGTAAAGAGCGGTTCTGCTATTCCTCATGTTGCTGTTGCTCAGAGTACAGACAAGATTGACTGGCAGAACATCGAGTGGAAGACCTACGGCACAGGCACTGCAACTGGTTACCTCTTCCGCCCAGGCGACACTTCAGTACAGACAATAACAAAGTAATCATGAACAAACTGAATAAAACCCTTGCTACACTGCTGATGACCTTCGGCAGTGTAGCGCCGATTTTTGGACAGAGCAATTATAAATGGCAGAGCGTGCCAGTTGTTGGCGGTGGCTTTGTCGATGGTATCATCTGTCATCCTAATGTTGACGGTCTTCGCTACTGTCGCACCGACATGGGTGGTGCTTATCGCTGGGACAATAACGGCAAGCAGTGGGTGCAACTGCTCGACTGGGTAACAGAAGCAGAAAGCAATCTGCAAGGTGTTGAATCCATTGCACTTGACCCTCAGCATCCAGAACGTGTTTACATGGCATGTGGCACATATACAACCCTACAGGGCAGCATCCTCCGTTCGGATGATTACGGCAAGACATTCCAGCGCACCGATGTGCCTATCCTTATGGGTGGCAACGAGGGTGGACGTGGTAATGGTGAGCGTATGATGGTCGATCCAAAGAACAGCAATGTCATCTACTTCGGCACTCGCCTCAACGGACTGTGGCGTTCTACAGATCGTGGTGCTAATTGGAGTAAGGTATATTCTTTCCCTGACATAAAGGAACCATTCGATCCTCGCGACCGTGGTGGTTGGATGGGTATCAATGGCAGTGGTGTCATTGCTGTTGTCTATGTTCCTGATGCAAAGTTGGACGAAGGAAAGGCAGAGACTCAGACAATCTATGTGGCTTGTTCGCAAAAGGATTACGAGAGTATCATCATGAGTCGTGACGGTGGTAAGACATGGAATGCTGTTGCCAAGCAGCCTGTTGGTCTGCGCCCTACTCACATGGTTCTCGCTACCGATGGTTTTATGTATATCACATATGCCGACACTCCTGGACCATCGCAGATGAAGGACGGCGCTGTATGGAAACTGAACACCAAGAACGGCAAGTGGCAGGACATCACTCCGCTGCGCCTTGATGAAGACGGCAAGGCAGGTTTCGGCTATGCTGCCGTAAGCGTTGACCATCGCAATCCAAAGCATGTCATTGTCTCTACCCATTGTCTTTGGGGCAAGGGTGGCAATCACTCTGACGAAATGTTCCGCTCTACTGATGGCGGCAAGAAGTGGCTTGCAATCTACAAGAGTGGATATGAGGATGACAACAGCCTCGCTCCATACACCAAGACAGCACCATTACACTGGATGCTTGACATTGAGATTGACCCATTCAACTCTGACCATGCCATCTTCACTACCGGCTTTGGCGGTTGGGAGACATTCAATCTCAGTGCTGTGGAGCGTAAGGACGAGAATGTTAAGTGGCAGATAATGAGCACCGGCATCGAGGAGACCGTTCCGCTTGAGCTCTACTGTCCACCATCAGGCGCTCATCTGCTCACAGGCATCGGCGACTACGGCGGTTTCACTTATTATGACGTAACGAAACCTGTTGCCACTGGTGCCAACAGCACTCCTAACTTTGGTAATACCGATGGCGTCTGCGGTGCATGGCACAAACCACAGATGATGCTCCGATGCGGCAATATATTCAATCATCTGACCAAGGATCCTGCTATCTCATACTCTGAGGATGGAGGTATCAATTGGGTACCATGCCTGAACGTTCCTGGCGACATAAAGGCTGGCGAGAAGGGCGAACCTGAGCATGGCCATGTGGCAATGTCTGCTGATGGCAACACATGGGTATGGACGCCAGAGCACAAGCCTGCATACATTACAACCGATAAGGGCAAAACATGGACTGCATGTCAGGGACTGCCTAATAATATAAAGGTGGTGGCAGACAAGGAGAACGATAATCTGTTCTATGCTGTTGACGTTCGCCAGAAACAGCTGTATGTCAGCACGGATGGCGCTCGCACTTTCAACTCTTATGCGTTGAATCTGCATCTCATGACTCACTCAACCGATGCCCGCACCGGTGAGAATCGTGGTGACATACGTGGCGGTCAGGATCGTGTCTATGCCATTCCTGGACATGAAGGCCAACTGTGGCTTGCTGCATACGATGGTCTTTACTTCCTTGATTTATCTACTATGTTGGCATCTGGTTGCCTTACAGATGCAATCATAACACCACAGCAGATGAACCACGTACGACTCATCACCGCCTTTGGTCTTGGAAAAGCGGCAGAAGGTTCTGCTTACTCTACCCTCTACCTCATTGGTATCGTAAATGGCCAGTACGGCATCTTCCGTTCTACAGACAACGCACAGTCATGGCTGCGTATCAATGATGACGAGCATCAGTTTGGTAAGTTGCTCCACATCGCTGGCGACATGCAGGATTTCGGCAAGGTGTATATCGGTACTCATGGTCGTGGCACTATCATGGGAACGCCAAACAACTAAAAGACCAATTAACAAAACAACTAAACAACAAAACAACTAAACAACCAAATATGAGAGAAACACTTGACAATCTTAAGCAGGAAATGCTTGATACACTGAACGATAACATACTATCGTTCTGGCTCAAGATGCAGGATGAGGAGAACGGCGGTTTCTACGGACAGATGCGTGGCGACGGCACACTCGTCAAGACAGCCAACAAGGGCGGCATTCTCAACGCACGCATTCTCTGGTCGTTCTCTGCTGCCTATCGCGTAACAAAGCGTCCAGAATATCTCGAGGCAGCAACTCGTGCCAAGGACTATATCCTCAAATACTTTATTGACCCGATGTACGGTGGCACGTTCTGGGAACTGGACTATCAGGGCAACCCTGTTGACACTAAGAAGCAGTTCTATGCCATTGGATTCACCATCTACGGACTCTCTGAGTACGCACGTGCCACCGGCGACGACGCTGCTCTCAATACAGCTCTGCAACTCTACGAGGTAGTGGAAGATCATTCGCTTGACAACGTCTATAACGGTTACATCGAGGCATGTACACGCCAATGGGGAAAGATTGCCGACATGCGACTCTCTGACCTTGACGCCAACTACCCTAAGTCGCAGAACACTCACCTGCACATCATTGAGCCATACGCAAATCTCTATCGTGTGCTTAAGGAGAAACGTCCATTTGAGGCAATAACGATGCGAGTTGAAAATTCGCTTAGAAACCTCATTGATATCTTCTGCGATAAGATTCTCAATCCAGAAACTCATCATCTTGACCTCTTCTTCGACATGGACTGGACACGCGGTGCTGGATGGTTGGAGTCTTACGGTCACGACATCGAGTGCTCATGGTTAATGCATGAGGCGGCACTTGTGTTGGGCGACGAGGATGTATTGAAAAAGGTGAAACCTATCGTGAAACTCGTTGCACAGGCTTCAGAGAAGGGCATCAATGCCGATGGTTCAATGACTCACGAGGCAAACCTCGACACTGGTCACGTGGATGACGATCGTCATTGGTGGGTGCAGGCAGAGACCGTTGTGGGTTTCTACAACATCTATCAGCACTTCAACGACGAGGATGCCCTCCAGAAGGCACTCAACTGCTGGCAGTACATCAAGGATAACCTCATCGACTACGATAACGGTGAATGGTACTGGAGCCGTGACCCAGAGCGCAACCTCAACACAACAGACGATAAAGCCGGCTTCTGGAAGTGTCCATACCACAATTCGCGAATGTGTTTGGAAATTATTGAAAGAATTTCATAACTAATCACTTTTTTCGAAGAAAAATGAAACCATATAAGTTTGAACCATACCTAAAGACAACCCTTTGGGGTGGATATCAGATAGCACCGTTCAAGGGTATCTATACCGCTCAGCCAAACATTGGTGAGTCATGGGAGATTAGTGGTGTTCCTGGACATGAGAGCATCGCCATTGAGCGCGGACTCATAGACGACGTTGACGTCGGACTAACGCTGACAGAGCTTATTGATAAGTACAAGGGACTGCTCATCGGCAATAAGGTGTATAAGCGCTTCGGCAACAAATTCCCTTTGCTTGTCAAGTTCATTGACTCGCGCCAGGACCTCTCCGTTCAGGTACATCCAGATGATAAGCTCGCCATGGAGCGTCATGGCTGTGCCGGTAAGACAGAGATGTGGTACATAATCAAGAGCGATGTCGGTTCCAAGATATACGCTGGCCTTAAGGAGAGCATTACACCTGCTGACTATGAGCAGCTCGCTACAGCAAAACCTGTTAACGGACGCAGCCCAATGCAAGATGTCATAGCAAGTCACGAGGCACATCAGGGCGACCTATTCTTCCTCCCTGCCGGCCGACTGCACGCTATCGGTGCCGGATGTTTCCTTGCCGAGATACAGCAGACTTCCGACATCACCTACCGCGTCTATGACTTCGGTCGTGTTGATGCCCATGGCAATCCACGCGAGCTCCACATTGAGCAGGCAAAGGATGCCATCGACTATCAGGTGTGGCCAGAATATCGCACCTCTTACGACTCCACTCAGCCTACTTCGCAGCTCATCAACTGCCCATACTTCGTAGTTCACCGCGTCGTTGTTCAGGTAGCTCAAGAGATTGACTTCCACTGCGACTCGTTCGTTGTAGTAGTATGTCTGTGGGGCGAGGCTAACATCAACGGCGTGAAGGTGCGCCAGGGTGAGACGCTTCTCGTACCTGCATCGGAGAATGTGCTGTATATCTTCGGCAACGCTACGTTCCTTACGGCGCATATAAAGTAAAAAAACAGCAAGCAATATTTACCGACCTATAAAATCACTAATATGAAGAAGTTACTTTTCACAATGCTGGCATGCATGTCCCTCTCAGCTTATGCCGAGAAGGTGGAACTGCATACACAGCATAACTCGCTTGTCCTCGATGTATGGAAGGGCGGCGAACCAAAGTTTGTCTATTATGGTGCACGTCTCAGCAGCGCCGACCTTGCAACGTTGCCTGATCCGACCAACGCCAACTGGTCGCACCTTGAAATCTATCCTGCATACGGCGCTACCCATACACAGTCTGAGACTGCCTTTGCCATGCGCCATGCTGATGGTAACATGTCAACACAGTTGCTCGTTCAAGATTACAAGGTGACGCCCGTTACAGAGAATGCTCCTAACGGCAAGCAGCGCAGTGGTCAGCTTCTTACCATCACGCTCAAGGACCCTCTTTATCCTTCCCTTGCTCATCTCTACTATCTTGCATACAACGATGTTGACATGATAGAATGTTGGACTGACTATAACAACGCTGAGAAACAGACCGTTACCCTTACTCAGTTCTACTCTTCCTGCATGCCTATCCGTCGTGGTAATGTCTATGCTCATCATCTCCACGGATCGTGGGCAAGCGAGGCACAACTCGTTAGCGAACCGCTCAACAACGGCATGCTCCGCATTAAGAACAAGGACGGCCTTCGCAATGCCACTACCGACCGCAGCGAGGTGATGTTCACCCTCGACGGACCTGGTCAGGAGAACTATGGCCCGGTAATCGGTGCTGCCCTACTCTACTCTGGCAACTACAGCGTGACTGTTGACACAGACGATACCGAGTTCCACTACTACTTCGCTGGCATCAATCCCGACAACTCTGAGTACCACCTCAAGAAGGGCGAGACATTCACCACACCACATGTTGCCTACACTTATTCTGACAACGGTCTCTCTGGCGCATCGCGCAACTTCCACCAGTGGGCACGCAAGTATCAGCTTCGCCATGCCGAGCGTGAGCGTGACATTCTGCTCAACTCTTGGGAGGGTGTCTATTTTGACATCAACCATGAGGGCATGAACCAGATGATGCACGACATCAAGTCGATGGGTGGCGAACTCTTCGTTATGGACGACGGTTGGTTCGGTCGCAAGTATCGCCGTCTTACCGACAACGCAGCCCTCGGCGACTGGGTTGTTGACACCGAGAAACTGCCAGAGGGCATAGAGCGTCTGCTCAGCGATGCCAAGAAGAACGGCGTGAAGTTCGGTATCTGGATTGAGCCAGAGATGGCAAACACAACATCTGAACTCTACGAGAAGCACCCTGACTGGATTGTCAAGTCGCCAGGGCGCGAACCTGTCATGGGACGTGGCGGCACGCAGGTGGTTCTTGACCTTGCCAATCCAAAAGTTCAGGACTACGTCTTCTCAATAGTTGATGACCTCCTGACAAAGTACCCAGAGATAGCATATATTAAATGGGATGCCAACGCACCAATCATGAACCACGGTTCGCAGTATCTCTCAAAGGCAGATCAGAGCCATCTCTACATCGAGCTGCACCGCGGACTAATCAAGATTCTTGAGCGCGTTCGTGCAAAGTATCCTGACGTTGTCATTCAGGACTGTGCGTCAGGCGGTGGCCGTGCCTCATACGGTCTGCTGCCATACTTCGATGAGTTCTGGGTTAGCGACAACACCGACGCCCTCCAGCGCGTTTACATGCAGTGGGGCACCAGCCTCTTCTTCCCTGCCATCGCTATGGCAAGTCACATCTCAGCGGTGCCAAACCACGCTGTGTTCCGCACCACTTCGCTTAAGTTCCGTTGCGATGTGGCCATGTCAGGACGCCTCGGCATGGAGATACAGCCAAAGAACATGACCGACGAAGAGAAGGCTCTCTGCCGTCAGGCCATCAGCGACTACAAGAAGATTCGTCCTGTGGTGCAGTTCGGCGATCTCTACCGTCTCCATTCACCATACGCAGGCGACAACCTCGCATCGCTCATGTACGTTTCTGAGAACAAGCAGCAGGCTGTCTTCTACTGGTGGAAGCTTGAGACGCTGAAGGATCAGCATTTCCCTGTAGTTAAGATGCAGGGGCTCGACCCACAGAAGCGTTACACCGTGCACGAACTCAACCGCATCGACCTTGAGCCTCTGCCATGCGAGGGCAAGACCTACACTGGTGCCTACCTCATGGCCAACGGTCTTGAGATGCCATACGAGCATAACGTAGAGTATTCGAAGAAGAACGACTGGGCATCACGCATTCTGCACCTGACAGCAGAATAGTGTCTGTACTTAACCAACAAAAGTGGTGTGTCAAAAGCTTTTGACACACCACTTTTGTTGTTGTAATAAATTGCTGATGTATATAGACAGATACGATGGTCTAGGAGAATATATATGCCATGACCATCGTATAGTGTACAAGAATAAAGCTTTATTTTCTATCGATGCCCGTTCCTTCTTTTTGGAGTTGATGTGAATTAAAATCTCACCTGTAAGCCTACGTTAAGTTCGTTGATTTTTGGAGCCTTATCTTTCTTGAATATTGACATTGGCGTATAACGTAGGTACAGACCAACCTTATCGGCGAACATATATTCTGCCTTGATTGAAAGGAGGTTACTGCGAATAGGCAACTCGTTCATGTCGGTAACAGAAGTGCCGTCATGTAATATATACTTGGTTTTATAGCTACAGTTGTCCATTATCTTTGAGTTCCACACTAAACCTAAGCCGATAGAGTGCTCTTTTGCCAGTCGATAGTGTCCCATAAACGTTAGACCTCCAGATAATGTTCGGAACGCTGACGACTGGGAACTACTTCCGTCTGGATAAGGTGCCATGACTATTGTGCCATCCGGGGCTGTAGTCATCATGTTGTCCTTGAAACGATACTGACTTAACACAATACCCCAATCGATCGATACCCACCATTTACTAGTGCGAGGATAAAAAGCCACATGAAAAATATCAATACCAGCTTCATACGACTTGAACCAGTTCTGTTTCATGTCAGAAGGTTTGTCGAGCATGAAATTCCAACCTACATACATTTGTGCTCTTAATGACAGTTCAATTTGTGGTGTAGAATTTCTTCCTTCAAGGAGGCTGAAGTCCCATCCTAATCCAGAACCTACGTTCTTGGATGTTGTAGTAATCTCTTCCTTTTCAGGATCCACAACAACAGTTTTGTTGTAGTAGTATAGAGGATTCTCCTTGCTGCCTTCAATGCTGATATTCAAGGTGTCACCTGTTGTTGTGACTTTCACTTCTTCTGGTTGACGAACTACAAGCGTGTCAGTTTGTGCATTTGTATTGGCTGCAAACAGTGATGCAACCAATGATGTGATGATTATTCTTTTCATATTATTGCTTATTTTTTGAATTTTCTTTGTAATGATTTGAGAGAAGTATTACCTTCCATGTATATTACCATGACAGCATTCTGCTTTTGGGTCGTTGCCCTCATGTCTTTGAAAAACAAGAAGCGATTGGTATTGCCATCGTACTTTAGTCGGTACATTCCCGAGATGAGCTTTCCGCCCACCTTTGTCAGTTCCTTATCTGCAGCTTTCGCCTCGTCTGCAATAAATGCGGCTATGACTTCCTGCATCAACTTGACATCACCTTTAACCGTAAAACTATGATAATAGGTGAGCCCGTACTCTCGCAGTCGGTCTCCCACGATTTCTACGTCTGTCACAGCTGGGTTCTTCTTGTAGTGCCCATCAAGTATTCTGCCTATACTCAGGTCTTTTTGCGCCATTGCCGTTAAAGGAATCGCGAGCATCAGAAATAATGAAATAATAAAATGTCTCATACTCTATTCGTTAAAAAAAACATTTAACTGACTATCAACAATGTCGTTTTCATCGTTCATATTCATAATGTCTTCAGTCATCATGTCAAGAACTTGCTGCTCGTTAGTGATACGTTCACCTGCAACATAAGCCTCACAGAAGTTAGTGCTGTTTCTGTCATGAGAGTCATCAACGTGACTGATGTACGAATTGACAGACCATCCAAGTGAAAACACCACAACTACACTAGCCGCAACAGAAGCAATTCGCACAAAGACAGACGATCTCCTCGTTGCTTCAGAGGCTTTCTTTCGTACTAACAGAAGTTCCGACTCTACGTCAGGCATTCCTATTTCAGCATCCTCTGCATAGGTGAATGCCTCCATGAGATCCTGCTCCATCTGGTATTTATTTTCTTTCGCCATAATTATTCTAGTTGTGGATTAAATTTTTCTCGCAGTTTCCGAAGGGCTTGCGAAATATGCTTGTTAACTGCTTGTATGCTTATGTTGAGTTCCTCGGCAACCTGCTTGTATGATTTCTTGTCATGATAACACATCTGCAGGATTCTATGGGTTTGGGGAGTCAACTCTGTTTCTACGAAATGCAGAATTTCCTTTAGCCGTTCTTCTTTATGCCTGTCGGGATGCATGAAGGTTTGATAATCAAGTAGCATCATTTGTCTTGCCTCGTCTTCGACCTTCCTGTTTCTCAGTAAGTCCAGCGCCTTATTATGTACCATCGCCATCAAGTAGCCAGCATTTACTGTACCAGCATCTTTCGTTTCCAAGATCTTCACAAATACTTCACTCACAATATCTCTACTATCCTCAGCATCATGCAGGAGAGAATAAGCATGATGATAAAGCCCCTGGTATGACGAGCGGAATAACTCGTCAAACTTATCATCGTCTTTTCGTCGTTTTTGCCGGAATATAGATATCATTATTGTGAACGTTTTACTTATATAACGAAAAAGGAGGTAAATCAATTACCCCCTAATAGATATTTTTTATTTTTTAAGTCAATAATTACGTTTCTGAACTGTACTTGCATTGAGAGTCGGTGAGTGTAAGGAATTTATGCATCGTATAAACTTATTATCAATTCTCTGACTTTTGAAGTCATCAGCTTCAAATCGGCAACCT
Organism: Prevotella sp.; assembly: GCA_045643065.1. Taxonomy (GTDB): domain Bacteria; phylum Bacteroidota; class Bacteroidia; order Bacteroidales; family Bacteroidaceae; genus Prevotella. The sequence continues at coordinate 276 of JAZUKC010000142.1, read as the reverse complement.
GAAGGCGTGGACTTGCTTTTAGTTTATTCTTGATTATCTCTATCTGCTCTGTACTTAAGTTTTCTGGCACCAGATTATTTATTACATAATTACCCTAAAATAAAAGTGTTACTTTGTTATTTTCTAAATAAGACAATATGCAAAAATCCGTTAAAACTATTTTTCGTTCATTGACTTTTCAGAAAAATGTTGTAACTTTGTGGGTGTATGCGTCTGACACCAGAACAAATAGCGAAGATACGCCAGAAGGAAGCGGCAAAGCCTGATGCCTTGAAG
>JAZUKC010000141.1:0-24256 GCA_045643065.1 Prevotella sp. | reverse complement strand
GCGTTGCGGCGTAATAATGGGGTGAATTATCATAGCCTAGGGCGATGCCCTAGGCTATATATGTTTACGCCTTTTAGGCGATTTGCGCAATAATCATTTTGAACATCCAACTACAGGTTGCCACCAAATTGACGCAGAACCGATAATCTATCAATCGCAGATTGTCTTCTTCTATGTCCCCCCGTCCACTTCCCCCCGTCATCCGCACAAAGTCAAACCATCATCCGCACCAAGTAAAACCGTCATCCACACCGAGTAAAACCATCATCCGCACCGAGTCAAACCGTCACTCATAGCAAGTGACACCGTCATTCATATCTCCCAACTAGTCATTTTCGCCAAAAATTTTAAATTTTTCGCCAAAAATGCAAAATTTTTCGCCAAAAATATTTTATTTTTCGCCAAAAATTTCAGCGATTTGGCGAAAAGATATAATCAGGAGCTACGGTTTGCATCACGAAATGCACCAAATCGCCGCCCAATCTGCTACCAATCAACCACCGTTTCAATACACCCCGTCAGCCAATATCAACCGAGGGGTGTCGCCCCTTGATTGAAAAAAGTGAGCGAATGACTGAAAAAAACAACGATTTTCTTGCCGATGTATGAAGATAATTTATTAACTTTGCATCCGACAACAGTTTTTTCACCAAAACAATAGAACAAACAAAACAGAAAGTACAATAACATACATATAATATAACGCGCATTGACTATTATTTGCGTTCTCCTGAATAGCGTAGGAAACTAATCAAAGGAATAAGAACACAAAGAATAGTGGTTAGGCAACTTCCGTTGGGAGAAGTGTGCCTTATCCCTCTTTATAAGAGTTCAATGTCTATGTCTTAGGGCATGGACGTTTCTTATAGGTGGATGCGGTTCCTTTTTCCTACGCAGCCTCGGAGAACGCATAAGAAGGTTCATGCCCTTCCTATGCGCTCACGTAAGTGGTAGATTGATGCACCAGTTGTATTGCAACAACCTACGACTATGCCAAAAGTAAATAAACTTACTACAGAATTACAAGACCTCAAACATTACATAACAAGTCCATTAACCGAAGCTTCCAAAAGGCAATATGCATATCCATTCTTCAGAAAGTGTTTTCCAAAAACATTCAATACAGAATCAGAAGGAGCGGACATATATATTGAAGGACGTGTTGTGGTTGAGTTAAAGACAAGTCAAGATCAATGGCTTGCAGGTCTTTTTCAAGCAATGCATTACAGTAAAAAAGGACTTACTTTTTCACATGTGAGCGTAATTGCAGAATCTTTTATCGGATTATGGAGTATAGCAAATTTACCACCTAAAGTAAAAGAAATTGCAGACAAGACAGACCCCATGAAGGCTGCAAGTGAAGTTGGACCTATAAATGCTGCAAAAATAGAGAAAACATTACGCGCAGAAATAGCAAAATCAGCAATAAAACTTATTAAAATTGGCGACATCCCTTTTGATGAGATTGACGCAGACCTATTCGAATACAGCAAAGCAATAAAGCACTTGGAGATGAATAGGTTACTGATAACACGTCGTGACTTTATTCATACTATTGAGTATTTTAAGAAGTTTTTTGACAATCCAATTGATGCTGTCCATTGTTTTTATGGGATAGTAGGCCAATGGACCTACAATTCAAAAGCATATCGTAAAGATGGTCATGATGACACGTTCGTTGTTGCTGGCGTTAGTACAAACAGAGTCAGCGAAGACATACATGTCAATTCTGCCCACATGGATAAAATTCTAGAATACATTAACTCTCACTATATATTTACAAACGAGGGGTCGGGAATTTCAGCAGATTATTATTTCAGTAGATTTGACGAGGTTCTGAGCAACATAATGCCAGAATACACGAAGCAACATGGAATATATTTTACCGACATTAATCTCAGTAAGTTTGCTCTATGGTTTATTCACAATAAAATAGAGAAACATCTTAGTGACAAATACGTTGTAATTGATCCTGCAGCGGGCTCAGGCAATCTAATCACTAGTTGGAAAGGAAGATTAAAGCACAAGATATTATCAGAACTACAACCTGATCTATTAAAGACACTAGAAAGACGTATGAAACTGTCTGTAGCAGAAGATTTTGAACTAGCACAAGCAGGATTCACTATTGTTCCAAAACCATCAGACAATGAAGGTTTAAACTTCTTGGATTGCACCGCAGCAGAATACATGCACAAGATAGAAAACAGGTTAAAAGAAACAGGACATATCTTAGATAAACCTTTAGCATTTCTGATGAACCCTCCTTACAAAAATACAGATGAAAACGAGAATAAAAGAAAACGTACTGAATCTGATTATGCAATAGACAAATCAATATCCGCATTACTTGGAGGCGACGCAGAAAAGGAACGCTATGCAGCATTCCTTGCCCAAATACTTAACATAGCCAAATGGCAGAATGAGAAAAATGAAAATCTTAAACCTATGGTTATGATTTTCACACCGACATCATGGCTATTTCCACGTCCTGCATTTGCTGCATTCAGATCTGAGTTTGATAAATACTTCAAATACTCCAATGGCTTTATAATCAATGGAAAAGAATTTTTCAAGAAGGTTGGAAACTTTCCTATTGCATTTACAATCTGGCAATATGACTATAACGAAAACGGCAATCATAATATCATCAAACTTAACGACTATTGCAGTATAAAGTCAAAGGACATTGATATCAATTGGAACGATACGGACGATAGTATAAATATTCAACTAAAAAAAGTTCTTCAAGACACGAAGAAAGTAACCTTAGACAATTCAAGAAAGGATATAAGGAGCCTGCTGCCTTTCATTAACAAAAGAAGACAACCAAGATATGATTTTAGTATAAAGAAAACGGAGAAAGATTATAACAAAATCGTTAGCGGGTTCCCTGCAAAAGATATTGAACGCCACTATAATTTATTAAGGATTTGTGGCACAACAAACGGACTGTATGTCGGGTTTATGGATGACTTATCTCCATGCCGTCTGAAAATGGACAACTATAGAAGAATGTCAAATAAACCAGACAGACTTTGGTTTAGGGACGATGAAGCAATTCAGAATATTCGCCAATCACAGATATTCTCAGGTCCTGCCGACAACAGAAGCTATTGTGCCTACGATTTAGAATCTGCAAAAGCGACGATTATGTGGTTTTGTATAAATAAAGCAATTGTTAGTAGGTATCCTATCTGCTTCAACAAATTCAATATTTGGTGTCCCAATATAACTATAGAAACTGAGGACTATTTTTATGCTTTATGCTTTGCCTACGCCTTTGCAGAAAACAGATGCGTGGTTACAACATTTGAGAAAGATAATCCCGTAAAAGATGCACCAGAGATTTATGTTGACAACCCCATGTCTCCGATGAATACTGACAGTTTTTGGAGTACTACACTTAAGCCACACATAAAACCTGTGCACGGAATAGCTTACGAGTTAGTGGATGCCATCAACCAATTATACACTACGTTCGTGTATAAGTATTGCCAAAACAAAATAGAGAATGTTGGTCTCAAGAACGAACCGTATTTCAAATATTTCAGCTATCCCGATTACCTTACAAAAGACAGTGGGTTAGTTCAAATCAGGAAGTTTGCAGAGATACAATGTCACACCGATTTACTGGAGTTAATTAGCGATATAAAAATAAAAGCACAACAAGTTAACAACGAAATATACCGTCTTCTTGTTGATGAATACAAGTATTTTGATTAAAATACAATACAAACAAATCGTGACCGCCCAGCAACGGGTGGTCACGTCTTTTTCGTATTATCGTAAAAAAAAACATGAAAGATGCGTGAATCTCAATAATTATATGTATCTTTGCACTTTGAAAATGAGTATTAACAATTAACACGTAAAAATTATGGAAGAAAACAAAAAGGAGGTTCCTTATTTCGGATGTATTGACTTCCGATTTGGGAAAGCACCAGAGGGATTGCCTAAGTTCCGCATAATCAAGCGTGGCAAAAAGAATAACGACGATGCTCCGATTGAAGTTAAAAGAGGAATGCGATCAGGTGTTCTTAGGACTAAGCCTGGAGAATCCATTGACTGGAGAGAGTACTACAGTTGATGCCAAGGTAGATACAGGTGCTGTTGTCACGCTTATTCCTATGCACGCAGTTTCAGATATGGGACTTGAGGTGATAGGTGAAACTGATTTGTCAATGGCTAATGGTGACATTCTGCACGCATACATTTCTGTAGTTACTGCTTCTTTATCAGGCGATGATGTATTCGAAATCCCTATTTATATCTGCAAGTCAAATAATGACCTTGCACTTATAGGTATGGACATTCTTAGACAATGTAATTATGCACAGTGGCATGAATGGAAAGAGGGCGAGCATAGTCTGCATTTTGAAATAGAACTTGCAGAGGCGCCTTATGCCTAAAGATTCATATACGTGATCGCCCAGCAACGGGTGGTCACGTTTTTCGTATATATAATGTTAAAATCGGTAACATTTAGATGGAAATATAAAGTTTTTTTATTATCTTTGCACTCAGTAAAAAAACGTAACCACATGACAAAGAAACTATTACTACTCGTTTCTTGCATTGCAATACTTGCTTCATGCACATCAAAGAAACAAAATGCTGATGCTAAAGAAGAGTCAGCTGACGTGACCATCAAGTCTTGGCAGAAGATTGAGCCAAAAGAGATAGAGGGCAACGCCATTAGCCTCTTTGATGACGACTGGTTTGAACTTGCAGCAGGCAAACAGGGCGACATGAACCTCATGACAATCTCATGGGGAAGCATCGGACAACTGTGGGGGCGACCTGTTGTCACCGTCTATGTCTCAACAAGCCGTTACACCGATGAGTTCATGAAGAAGAACGACTACTTCACCATAACCCATTTCCCTGCATCCATGAAGGAGAAGCTACGCTATCTCGGCACTGTCTCCGGCCGCAAGGAAGACAAGGTGAAGGGTGCAGGACTTACCGCTGAGTTCACCGAACTTGGCAATCCCATCTTTGCAGAATCAGACCTTGCCATCGAGTGCAAGAAGATTTATGCCGAACCGTTCAAGCCAGAGCTGATGCCTGAAGATCAGCGTAAGTGGTACGAAGAGACAAACACCGGTGTACATATTGTTTACATTGGCGAAATCGTGAATGTCTGGAAGAAATAAATAAGGCAAGATATAGCATTTCAAACAGGTGCTGGCATACAACCGCACACCTCTAAAGACGTGACTACTCAACAACGGGCAGTCACGTTTTTCGTATATATAATGTTAAAATCAGTAACAATATTATGCGTAATTAAATATTTATTAGTATCTTTGCACCAAATTGTCTATTGACATTGACGTAAGGTTGTTGCAGAATACAATTAAATAAGGTAAAAATGACAAAAATATTAAAACAATACTTGCCTGACATACTCGTTGTAATAGTCATGGCATTCATATCGTTCGCATATTTCTTCCCTGCCGATATCGAGGGACGAATACTCTATCGACACGACTCTTCGGCAGGACGCGGCGCCGGCATGGAGGCTTCTGCCTACAAGCAGCAGACAGGCGAGCAGACACGTTGGTCTAATTCCACCTTCTCTGGTATGCCTACCTACCAGACGGCACCTTCTTACGACAGTGTGAAGCCGCTATCGAAGATAACTGACGCCTATCATCTCTGGCTGCCAGAGAACGTCTGGTATGTGTTTGTATATCTATTAGGCTTCTACCTGATGCTGCGTGCCTTCGATTTCCGATGGCACCTTGCTGCGTTAGGTTCTGTAATATGGGCGTTCTCAAGCTATTTCCTTATCATCATCGCTGCCGGTCATATCTGGAAGGTTATGGCGTTGGCATATCTTCCACCAATGATTGGCGGCATAGCGCTGACCTATCGAGGGAAATATCTTTGGGGCTTCGTCATGACGGCATTGTTTGCCGGCATGGAGGTGTTGGCTAACCACGTGCAGATGACATATTATTATCTGTTCATCATTCTGTTCATGGTCATTGCCTATGGCATAGAGGCCGTGCAGAAGAAGCAGATTGCACACTTCCTGAAAGCATCGGGCATCTGCTTGGCAGCAGCCATTGTGGGCATACTGATGAATCTCTCTAACCTCTACCACACATGGGAATATCAGAAGGAATCTATGCGTGGCAAGAGCGAACTGGTAAAGAAAAACGCTGCGAATCAGACTTCTTCTGGTCTTGATCGTGACTACATAACACAATGGTCATACGGTATTGACGAGACATGGACACTGCTTATCCCTAACACAAAGGGTGGAGCGTCGATGTCTGCAGTATCGGAGAGCGAGGTGGCAATGAAGCATGCCAACAATGACTATGTGGGCATCTATCAGCAGTTGGGACAGTATTGGGGCGACCAGCCTGGCACCAGCGGACCTGTTTACATCGGTGCATTCGTATGTATGCTCTTCGTCCTTGGATTGTTCATAGTGAAAGGTCCAATGAAATGGGCATTGCTGCTTGCCACGATACTTTCTATCCTGCTCTCATGGGGCAAGAACTTCATGCCGTTCACCGACTTCTTCCTTGACTACATCCCTATGTATGCCAAGTTTAGAACCGTTGCCTCAATACTCGTCATAGCCGAATTTACGATGCCTCTCTTAGGCATCATGGCTCTGAAGAAGGTTATTGAGGAACCAGAATGCCTCGGCAAGAACATGAAATGGCTCGGTGTGAGCGCTGGTATAACAGCCGGCATCTGTGCGCTGTTTGCCCTCATGCCAGGACTTTTCTTCTCGAACTTCGTCTCTCAGGCAGAGCTTCACGCCTTCAGTCAGTTCCCTCAGGAGGAACTTATGCCACTGCTCGACAACCTGACAGAGATGCGACGCGCCGTATTCAGCGCTGACTGCTGGCGCTCGGCATTCATCATCGTCATCGGCACAGCAGTGCTTGCAGCATGTTGCATGAAGAAACTCAGCGGCGTTGTTACCGCTCTGGTGCTCACTCTGCTCTGCCTCTTCGACCTTTGGCAGGTGGACAAGCGCTACCTTAACGATGCAATGTTCGTCAATGCAGACGTCCGCGAACTGCCACAGCCTATGACAGAAACAGACAAGCAGATTCTCCAGGACAAGTCGCTTGACTATCGCGTGCTGAATTTCGCATCGAACACATTCAACGAGAACGAGACATCATACTACCATAAGTCCATTGGCGGATACCATGCAGCCAAGATGCGCCGCTATCAGGAACTCATCGATGCATACATTCAGCCAGAGATGCAGAAGACCATGACCGCAATAATCGAGGCAAATGGTGACATGCAGGAGGTGGATGCTAAGGTTTGTCCGGTGCTTAACATGCTCAACGCCAAGTACTTCATCATGCCTCTGCAGGGTGGTGAGACAACTCCACTACTCAATCCGAATGCCAACGGCAATGCATGGTATGTTAATAAGGTGTCGTATGTGGACAACGCTAATCAGGAACTGGACGGTCTGGCAAAGGTAAACCTGCCGAGTGAGGCCGTTGCCGACAAACAGTTTGAGGCAGTTCTTGGCAAGACTCAGCAGCAGGACTCTACTGCTGTGGTTAAGATTACGAAGTATGCACCTAACCATCTGGAGTATGACGCAGAGTCAAAGGCAGGTGGCATCATCGTTTTCTCTGAGATTTACTACCCAGGATGGACGGCAACTGTTGACGGAAAGGCAGTGGAGATAGGTCGTGCAAACTACGTGTTGCGTGCCATCAACGTATCTGCCGGCAAGCATAAGATTGTGCTTGACTTCCACCCAACATCTCTACAGACAACAGAGACAATAGCTTACGCTGCTTTTGCCCTGCTAATCCTGGCTCTCATTGCCATCATCGCCATCGAAGTAAAAAAACGTAAGAAATAACACATTGGATTTTAACAAACGCCTCTCCTCAAGCGATGAATACCGTCGCGAGGAGTTAATAAAGAACATTGAATTCGCACTGAGCAAACTAACACTCAGCGAATTGGAGGCCATCAGCTATGACCTCCTGACTAAAGGATACATGGATTAAATTATGACAGAAACAGCAATACTCCTGCTTCATTGCCCCGACAAACTCGGTATCATTACCGAAATAACCAAGTTTATAACAGACAACGAAGGTAACATCGTCTATCTTGACCAGTATGTGGACAAAGTAGATGGCAGATTCTTCATGCGTGTAGAATGGGAACTCACCAACTTTGCCATTCCGGCAGACAAGATTGAGGAGTACATCCAGACTCTCTACGGCAGCCGATATGAGATGCAGTTTGACGTTTACTTCAACTTCAAGAAGCCACGCATGGCTCTCTTCGTCAGCAAGATGAGCCATTGTCTCTACGACTTGCTGGCACGCTACAAGGCAGGCGAACTGAACGTGGAGATTCCATGTATCGTCAGCAACCACGAAGACCTGCGCTACGTGGCAGAACAGTTTGGCATACCATACCACGTTTGGTCGATAAAGAAGGATTGGTCGAACAAGCAGGAGGTGGAAAAGGCAGAGATGGAACTGCTGGAGAAGTACCAGATAACGTTCATCGTGCTGGCACGCTACATGCAGATTATCAGCGAGGAGATGATACAGAAGTATCCTCACAAGATTATCAACATACACCACTCGTTCCTGCCAGCGTTCATCGGTGCAAAGCCTTATCATCAGGCATATCAGCGTGGCGTGAAGATTATCGGTGCAACGAGCCACTATGTAACATCGGAACTTGATGCCGGACCTATCATCGAGCAGGATGTAGTGCGCATAACACATAAGGACACGCCTGAGACTCTGGTGCTGAAAGGCAAGGATCTGGAGAAGATCGTACTCTCGCGTGCAGTGAAGAAGCACATCGAACGCAAGATTCTGACCTATCACAATAAGACCATTATCTTCAGCTAAAACGACAGACGAGACATGACAAACAACCTGACTGTATTCAACGTGGTAGAGAAACGCCCCGACATACTGGAATGTGACGTTGTGCGTTTCCAGAACAACAAGGAGAAATGGGTAGCCTTCGTCGGCATTCTCAACGAGCGTCCTTACGAGATCTTCACTGGTCTGCAGGATGACGAGGAGGGTATCGTTCTGCCTAAGAACATCAATCGTGGCAAGATTATAAAGTGTATAAACCCTGACGGAAGCAAGCGCTACGACTTCCAGTTTGAGAATCGTCGTGGATACAAGACCACTGTCGAGGGACTTTCGGAGAAGTTCAATCCAGAATACTGGAACTATGCCAAGTTGATTTCCGGCGTCCTACGCTACGGAATGCCAATAGAGAATGTCGTAAGACTTGTATCGCAGCTTGAGATGGACACCGACAACATCAACAACTGGGCTGCCGGAGTGGAGCGTGCATTGAAGAAGTACCTGCCAGGAGTGACACAAAACGAACAGGCATGACAGAGACTTTCATACACATAGACAATCTACGGATGCATGCATACCATGGCGTTCTGCCACAGGAGCGTACCGTTGGCAATGACTACATTATTAATATTAAGGTAGGCCACCCATGGATGAAAGCAGCAGAAACAGATGATGTCTCTGACACTCTGAACTATGCACAACTTACAGACCTGCTGAAACGCGAGATGGCAAAGCCTTCCAACCTACTGGAAAACGCAGCAGGACGAATAGCAAACGCCATACAAGAAGCTTATCCCGTTGCCACATCCATACATCTCCGCATAACAAAGGTTGCTCCTCCAATGTCGGCAGACTGCGACGGTGCCGGAGTAGAAATTGTCGTTCGACGTATGTAACCACTAAGAATAATTTGCTAAAAAACTATTTACGATAAATGAGACAACTGCTAACATACACCTTATTGCTTTTCGCTACTATGGCGATGGCTCTTGGCAATGAGAAATTTGTGCTCGTCATTGATGCCGGACACGGAGGTCATGATGCCGGAGCTGTGGGCGCCATTTCAAAGGAGAAGAACATAAACCTGAAGACGGCACTTGCCTTCGGCAGGTATGTAGAGCAGAATTGTCCAGATGTCAAGGTAATATACACTCGTAAGACAGATGTCTTCATCCCTCTGCATCAGCGTGCAGACATAGCAAATAAGAACCATGCAGACGTGTTCATATCCATACACACCAACTCTCTGCCTGCCGGAAAGATAGCACGAGGTTTCGAAACCTACACAATGGGTATGCGCCGCTCTGACGAAAAACTATCTGCTGCCCAACGTGAGAACTCTGTAATCACATACGAACAGGGATATCAGGAACGCTATGCGGGCTATGACCCGAACTCTCCAGAGTCGGCTATCATGTTCGAATTCATACATGACAAAAACATGTCTAAGAGCGTTGAACTGGCAAAGTTGGTACAGAAAGAGACATGCTCGTCTGCCGGATGTTTGGATAAGGGTGTCAAGCAGGATGTATTCCTCGTATTGAGAGAGACATCAATGCCTGCCTGTCTCATTGAGTTAGGTTTCATCTCTACGGCTGATGAAGAAAGCAAGTTAAACAACGACTCATACATTGACAAACTTGCGCGTGGAATTTTCTCTGCTTTCCTCAAATACAAAGACAAGAATTCTTCTACCGGAGTCTCGCAGAAAGACGCTTTCATCGCGGCTCAGCCTGTAGCACAGGAGACTAAAGAAACAAAGGAAAAATCCGGAAAGAAACAGAAGGAAGTAAAGAACGAAGCGAAAGTGAAGCCTGTCGAAGAACCAAAGGTAGAAAACCCTAAGGGCGAAAAAGAGGTTAAGACTGTCGTAGTGACAGAAGAAACTGTAAAGAACAACACTGCGGAAACACCGGTTGCAGACAAGAAAGAGGAACTGACTGAGGCTAAAAAGCCTGAAGCCGAAAAGAACAATGAGCCTGCAGCACAGGAAATGGCAACTCAGACAGACAATGATGCACCTGTGTACAAGGTACAGATTCTGACCGGACCTTCTATTCTGAAACCAGACTCTCCTCTGTTCAAAGGATTAACCGACATCTCCCACTATCGCGATGGCGCCATCTACAAATACACAGTAGGCTCATGCGCATCGCTACAGGAGGCATCGGCACTGAAGAAAAGCATTGCCGATAAATTTCCAGATGCATTTATCGTGGCATTTATGAATGGTGAGCGTGTTGATTTAAGTGTTGCACGCCAATATAAGAAAAGAAACTAAGATATCAAGATGAAAAAGTTTTTTACTAAAGAAATTAGAATAGCTCTCGTCGTCCTTGTTGGCATCGTTGTGCTGTTTATGGGAATGAGTTTCCTGAAGGGCATGATTATGTTTACCGACGACAATACATACAAGGTGGTTCTCAAGGACCTCTCTGGTCTTTCTACATCTACTCCCGTTTATGCTAATGGTTACAAAGTGGGTGTAGTGAAGGACATTGAGTTTGATTTTGAGAACATCAACGACGGCATTACTGTCTTCATTGGCATAGACAAGCGTCTCCACATACCAAGCACAGCAATGGCTGAGGTAGAGTCTGACCTCATGGGCAACATGAAACTGAACATCATCATGAAGGATGGTAATGGTCAGTTCATTGAACCTGGTGGCATCATACCTGGCAGAATAAACAGTGGTGCTATGGGAGAAGTGGCTGACATGGTCCCTGCCATTAAGGCTTTGCTGCCAAAGGTGGATTCTATACTGACGAGTGTAAACACTTTACTGGCAGACCCTGCTATCGCTGGCATGCTGCATAATGCAGAAGCTGTGTCTGCTGAGCTTAAGACTTCTACGGCTCAGCTTAACGTTCTGATGTCTCAGATGAACAAGCAGGTACCTGGTATCATGGCTAAAGCTGACCAGACCATGGCCAACACAGAAGTGCTGACCAGCAACCTGGCACAGTTGGACGTTGCCGGCACGATGTCAACCGTAAACGCTACGTTGGAGAGTTGCAAGCAGCTGACAGAGAAACTGAATTCTAACGAAGGTACAATAGGCAAGTTCCTCAATGATCCTTCTATGTATAATAATCTTAATGCCACGATGCGTGATGCCGACTCGCTGATGCTTGACCTCAAGTCTCATCCAAAGCGTTACGTTCACTTCTCTATATTTGGCAGAAAGGACAAGTAAGTGGCAAACGATTACAAACAATTATGGGAGAGCGCGCTCCAGACCATACAGGCGGAGTTGGACAATGAGAACGAGTACAACGACTGGTTCCGACCTATCGTATTCGAATCTTTCTCGCCAAGTGAGCATAAGCTCGTGCTGCAGGTGCCAAGTGCTTCGCACAGCGAATACTTAGAGAAGAAGCATCTGAGATTGCTGGCAAAGGCTCTGTTGCCTCTCTTTGGCAAAGGACTGAAGCTGAACTACCGCATCATGGTGGACAGGCAGAACAATCAGTCTGTCATTGAGGCACAAGAGAACGAAATGATACAGGCGCGCAAGAATGCCTCGCAAAAGCAGAGCAAACTGCCGCCAATAGATCCCCAGTTGGACCCACGCATGAACTTTGGCAACTTCATCGAAGGCGAGTCAAATAAGTTCTCACGCACGATAGCAGTTAATATTGCTGAGCATCCAAAGACGAACAAATTCAATCCTATGTTTGTTTTTGGTCCTTCTGGCTGTGGAAAGACTCACCTGATCAATGCCATAGGTCTTCGTTCCAAGGAGTTATACCCTAACCTAAGGGTGCTTTACGTTTCGGCAAGGACTTTCCAGCAGCAGTACACTACAGCCACAACGCAGAACACAGTAAATGATTTCATTGCGTTCTATCAGACTATTGATGTCCTGATTGTTGACGACATACAGGAGTGGACTACAGCAGAGAAGACACAGTTGGCATTCTTCCATATCTTTGACTTCCTCTTCCGTCAGCAGAAGCGTATCATTCTGTCTTCCGACCGTTCGCCAGCACAACTCAGAGGCATGCACGAACGCCTCATCACACGATTTGCGTGGGGTGTAACAACTGAGGTTGAGAAACCAAACGTGCAGCTTTGCATGGACATTCTGAAGAGTAAGGTCAATCGTGATGGACTCACCATTGCCGATGATGTGCTGCAATACATCGCTGAAACTGTAAACGGAAGTGTCAGAGAGCTGCAAGGTGTGATAAACTCTCTCATGGCCTACTCTATCGTTTCGAATACGGAGATAGACATGCATCTGACAGAGAAGGTAGTAAAACGTGTTGTACACATTGCCGATGAACCTGTAAACATCGACATCATCGTTGACGCCGTATGCGAGTTCTGCCGTGTAACGCCACAGGACATCAACGGCAAGAGCCGAAAGAAGGAGTACACCCAGGCTCGACAGATAGTGATGTTCATAGCTTCGAAACAGACCAATATGCCAGCATCGCGTATCGGACGACTCATTGGTGGACGAGATCACTCTACCGTAATACACAGCTGCAGGAAAATAGAAAAAGAACTTGCAAATAATGAGGAGTTGCAAACGCTGGTTGAGAATATAAACAAGGTAATCAAAGAAAGGAGATAAACAAAATGTTGGAAAACCTACAAGCATGGTTCAATGCTCTCAACGGCAGCGAACAAACATTCTGGGGCATAGCCATTGTGGCTTCAGTGATATTCCTTATACAGGCCATTCTGACTCTCATCGGCATGGATGCTGACACCGATATGGACTTTGACTTTACCGACGGAGATACGATGGACACCGGAGGTGCTGTGTCTTTGTTCTCCGTCCGCTCGTTAGTCAATTTCTTCTTCGGTTTCGGATGGGCAGGAGTCAGCTTCGTAAACAGCATTAGCGTGAAATGGGTGGTTTATCTGATTGCTATTATCGCTGGTCTGTGTTTCGCGTACCTTTATATATTTATACGCAGAAAATTGATGAAACTTGAGCGCAATGGCGCTATGAACAGAAACGAATGCATCGGTCTTGAAGGCGAGGTTTATCTCCGCATTCCTGCCAATGGCAGTGGACAGGGCAAGGTACAGCTATCTATAAATGGTTCAATCCATGAGTTGGACGCATCGACCGATGGTCCAGAACTGAAGACTGGCAGCATCGTAAGAGTAACAGGAATCAACGGTTCTGTGCTTAAAGTAGAATCGTTATAAGGCATTACCACAACAGAATATTGTTAACACTTAAAACAACTTAATTATGTATTTGATCGCAGCAGGAATCGTAGCAGCAGTTATCATGCTGGCAGCTATCATTAACCGTTATCGCCGTTGTCCATCAGACAAGATTCTCGTAGTATATGGCACTACTGGCAACCGTGGATCAGCAAAGTGTGTTCATGGTGGAGGTACATTCGTATGGCCTATTATTCAGGACTATGCGTACCTCTCGCTCACACCTATCTCCATTGATGCCAACCTTACAAACGCCTTGTCACGTCAGAACATCCGTGTTGATGTACCTTGCCGTTTCACCGTTGGTATTTCTACCGAACCTGATTGCATGACAGCAGCAGCAGAACGCCTGCTTGGTCAGTCGGCAACACAGATTCAGGAACTTGCAAGAGATATTCTCTTCGGACAGTTGCGTCTTGTCATTGCAACAATGTCTATTGAGGAGTTGAACTCCGACCGTGACAAATTCCTTGAGGCTATCTCAAGCAACGTTGAGGTCGAGCTTAAGAAGATTGGTCTTCGTCTCATCAATGTAAACGTAACTGATATTAACGATGAGTCTGGATACATCGAGGCTCTCGGACAGGAAGCTGCAGCCAAGGCTATCAACGAGGCTAAGGTTCGAGTGGCAGAACAAGAGAAGTTCGGTGAGATTGGTAAGGCAGATGCTATGCGAGAGACTCGTATCCGTACCGCAGAAGCTAATGCAGCTGCTGTAAAGGGTGAGAACGAGGCAAAGGTTGCCATAGCAAACTCTGATGCTGTACGTCGTGAGGCAGAGGCAGAAGCACAGCGCAAGGCAACTGCTGCAGAGAAAGTGGCTCAGGCTAAGGCTCTGGAGGAAGCATATTCTGCAGAGAAGCTCGCTGAGGAAGCTCGTGCTGAGCGTGAGCGTGCTACACAGTCAGCTAACGTCCTTGTGTCACAGGAGATTGAGAAGAAGCGTAAAATCATTGAGGCTGAGGCAGAAGCAGAGAAGGTTCGTGTCAATGCGAAAGGTGAGGCTGATGCTGTCTTTGCGAAGATGGAGGCAGAGGCTCGCGGTCTGTATGAGGTACTTAACAAGCAAGCTGCCGGCTACGACAAGATGGTTCAGGCTGCTGGCGGTGATGCATCAAAGGCATACATGCTCTTGTTGCTTGAGAAACTTCCAGAACTCGTCAAGACTCAGGTTGAGGCTGTCAAGGGTATTAACATCGACCACGTTACCGTTTGGGATAGCGGACAGAACGGTGAAGGCAAGGGTTCTACTGCAAACTTCGTTTCTGGCCTCATGAAAAGCGTCCCTCCATTGAACGAACTTTTTGAGCAAGCAGGTCTTTCACTACCAGAATATCTGGCAAAGAAGAATGAGGTAAGCAATGAGACGACTGACGAGGTTACTGAAGGATAAAGAGCGACTGTACAGGATATTCTCTGGCGAGGATGAGAAATGGTCTAAACCTGTTGACATTTTCATCATGGTTGCCATCTTCATTGGAATGCTTCTCTATTCCATTGAAAGCCAACTGAAAGTTGACGGCATGGACTTAAGGTCCATTATTAACTTTCAGTTGACGGCCATGGGCATTATCAAGTTCATAATCATTGTACTTGAATATTTGCTCACCACTATTTTTGCTATAGAATTCATCTTGCGCCTCTACTCTACCCCGGTAAAACGAGACTACTTGTGTAGTTTCTTTGGCGTTGTTGACTTCTTAGCCACATGGCCAGTAGTATTCAGTATATTCTTTCCGGGCCTACGCTACTTCTCGGTATTTCGTACATTCCGTCTGATACGCGTGTTCCGTGTGCTGAAACTCTTCACCTTCATCAACGAAGGTACTCTTCTGCTTGAGAGTATCCGTAAGAGTATGACAAAGATAATAGTCTATTTTCTCTTTGTCGTCGTGCTTGTCTGCATCATTGGCACAATGATGTTCATGGTTGAGCACAATCAGGAAGGTACACAGTTCACAGACATACCAACCAGCATCTATTGGGCTATCGTAACGCTGACCACAGTTGGTTACGGTGACATCACACCAATAACAGGTTTCGGACGATTCCTTTCCGGTTTAGTTATGATTCTCGGCTATACTATCATTGCTATACCAACAGGTATCGTTTCTGCAAACATCATCGATGTAACCAAGAAGAAAGGACATGACGGACGTTGTCCACGCTGTAATCAGAAGACAGACTTGAAAGCCAACTACTGCAAGCATTGCGGCGAGAGACTTTGAGATAAGTAGGTGTGCAAAATTATTTATACAATCTTTGCACTATCTACTAATACATCTTCAGCACCAAATACCGGTTGAGTAGGATCCCACTACACGCCTTTGTATTAGGCACTGAATCTACATCACTATATAATACAATCATTATAAAAATAATTTTGCACACCTACTTAGTAATATAATTTATAAAAAACAAGAAATATGAGATCAAGATCATCACAATGGTTTGAAACTAGAATCAGATACGACAAGATGCAGGATGACGGCATTACTAAGGCTGTCACGGAAAACTATGTTGTTGACGCATTTTCATTTACAGAAGCAGAGAAATCTATCATTGAAGAAATGTCCTCTTACATTTCAGGAGATTTCAAGGTTACAGGCATTACCAAATGCTCGTATGGCGAGATTTTCTTCTCTGACATTAATACAGACGATAAATTCTTCAAGGTCAAGCTGAAGTTCATAACAATAGACGAAAAGACCGAGAAGGAGAAATTCACAAATGCCAACTATCTCGTTCAGGCTCAGACTCTTCAGCAGGCTGTAAAATATGTAGAAGAGGTTATGGGTGCTACAGCTATTGACTACGTCTTCGCTGCTATTCAGGACACCAAGATCATGGACGTCTTTGAGCATACCATAAAGAAGCCAGAGGTAAACGACAAGCCAGAATACGAACAGCAGTAAATCATGACGATTCAAGAACGCTTACATACAGTTACCAGTTCGCTGCAACCAGGCACACGCTTGGTTGCAGTGAGCAAGTATCATCCTGCCGAGATGATTCAGCAATGCTATGATGAGGGACAGCGTGTCTTTGGCGAATCACACGAACAGGAGATTCGCGTGAAGCATGCCGAACTACCAAAAGACATCGAATGGCACTTCATTGGACATCTGCAGACAAACAAGGTAAAATACATTGCACCTTACATAGACATGGTCGAGGCCGTTGACTCTCTGAAACTGCTTAAGGAAATAAACAAGCAGGCAGAGAAGAACAACCGCTGCATAAAGGTGCTTCTGGAACTGCATGTAGCACAAGAGGAATCAAAGTACGGACTGACGCTTGACGCTTGCCGCTCTTTACTCGACGAAGGCGAATGGAGAGAAATGAAGAACGTGCAGATCTGTGGACTCATGATGATGGCATCAAACACTGACGACGAAGACCAGATACGCGATGAGTTCACTATTGCAGCAAACTTCTTTGATGAGGTAAAAGAAAAGTATTTTGCTACAGACGATGCTTTCTGCGAACGCTCCTGGGGTATGTCAGATGACTATAAGATTGCCATGCAATGTCGCTCAACAATGATAAGGGTAGGCACATATATCTTTGGTCCAAGAGTCTATTAAGACAAGGCACTTGAAAGATTCTGACGCATGATAAAGTTAAATAAGGGCATTTTATTGTTTCAACTTAGTTAAATAAAGTTAACTATACAATAAAAACAAATACTGTACACAAGATTTCATAGAAAAATAGTTAACTTTGCATTTGAAATAAACTACGATTACGCTTATGACTAAATATATTTACACATTAATCCTTGCATCTTCGCTCATGCTTACCATGCCTTCAGAGGTATTTGCCAGTGAAGGAATGAACCTTATTGAGCAGGAACAGCAGCCAATGGTAAACGTTACAGGTAACTCAAACCTGCACGTACAGAATGCCATCGGTCAGACCATCTATGTGTACAATGTAGCAGGCGTAGTGGTACAGACAATCAAGGTGCCAAGCCAGGATTGCCATTTTGACTTGAACCTTCCAAAAGGTTGTTATATAATTAAGGTAGGCAAGACTGTTCGCAAGATTTCTGTAAAATAACATTTGCCATACCCATTTTTTTTATCACTATATTGTTAATATATAGTTTCTTCCCATCCTAACAAAACTAAAGAATGCAAGTAGATGAGAGCTCGTTGTTGCGTCTGCTTGCAGACGAGAAAACTCAACGACAAGGTTTTGCGCTATTAGTGAATCAGTACAGCGAAATGCTGTACCGACAGATTCGCCGTATGGTATTCAACCACGAAGACACAAACGACATTCTTCAGAATACATTGACAAAAGCATGGCAGGGACTCTCCTCTTTCGAAGGAAGGTCTCAGATATCGTCATGGCTTTTCCGAATAGCTATTAACGAAGCGAACGACTTTATACGCAAAAAGAAAGAACACACTTACCTGTCTGATGACGAAGGCGAAGGAGCATCAATAGCGGCACGCCTGATGGCAGACGAATATTTTGATGGTGACGAGACTGCAGCACAGCTACAAGAAGCCATATCAAATTTGCCATACGTGCAGCGAACAGTATTCCAACTAAGATACTTCGAAAACAAAAAATACTCAGAGATAAGTGAAATACTTGGTACTACAGAAGGTGCATTGAAAGCAAGCTACCATATAGCAGTGCAAAAGATTACTGAGTTTTTTGAATCCCACGATTAAACCTTTCATACATTCTTACGTCAAATATAAACAACATGTCAACAAGAGGCAACAAACGATTTAAGATGACAAGAAGCAAAATAGACATAAAAGAACATTTCATCATTCCTGAAGGTTACTTTGATAACTTTACAGAGCAAATGATGAGCAAACTGCCGGAACAGCCATTCCAACCTGTACGCACTAAACGCAGATTCACCTACCTGCCACAAATTAGCGCGGCCGTTGCAGCAGTAGTCATCATTCTTGTATCTGTTATCACAGTATCGATAAAAAGCAGCACTCAAGACATTGACGCATCAGCACAGGCAAACAGCCTTAATGACATCAAGCGCGTCAACGGAGTATATAGTGTGGAAGACGCAGCTGACTGCGCAATGATAGACAGGTTGGAAATGTACGAGATGATAACCGAATAGTCATCAAACACCGATGACACAACAAAACCCATCAATGACAATGAAAAGAATATTAACCCTATTAATAATACTGACTGCAACTATAACGGCCATTGCTCATCCAAAGTTTGACGAGGAGGCCTATGTAGCGGAACAACATAAGTTTGTCATGAAAGAGGTTCGCATGACGTCTGAGGAAGCAAAGAAATTCTTTACACTTTACGACGAGATGCGAGCAAAGATGCGTAAGGTCTTCAACAAGATGAGAAGCGACAGACGCAAATCTCCAACTACTGACGCTGACGCACGCAATATAATCATCGAAAGAGACAATGATGGTATTACCTTAAAGAAAATAGAGCAGCAATATCACCAAAAGATGCTGAAAGTGCTTCCTGCAAAGATAGTTCTTGACGCACTTATCGCTGCAGACAAGTTCGACAAGGGCAAATTCCAGGAACTGAACGTTGACAAATACAAAAAAAGATGCGATAAAAAGCAATAACAAATATAAAAAAAAATATTACCTAAAACTACATCTTCGCGTCCTGCACCAACAAAACGTGCAGGACGTTTTTTATATCCCGGTCTGTCATTCATAGCGAATGACAACTTTTCCGGTAGCGAATGACACGCAAATGCAAACGAGGTGCAGAACAATAGATTTAAAACAACCGAATCTGTTAAGAATATTTAAAACGTATATACATCACAAACAACAAACGCCATACTATTTGGTCAATTGCCTGAAAATTAGTACCTTTGCAGTCGCTTTGTGTCAATAGGGGGCATTATGCCTGTCTATGTAACACTTAGCAGAAACAAAAAACAATAACAACATTATTTTTATTACATTCAATCAATTATGATGAATCAGTACGAAACAGTCTTCATCTTAACTCCCGTTTTGTCTGACGAACAGGCAAAGGAGACTGTAGCAAAGTTCACAACTCTGCTCAAGGACAATGGCGCAGAGATCGTCAATGAGGAGTACTGGGGTCTGAAGAAGATGGCATACGCTATCGACAAGAAGTCAACAGGTTTCTACAACCTCGTTGAGTTCAAGGCAGAGCCTGAGACAATCGCAAAGCTCGAGACCGGCTATCGCCGCGACGAGAAGGTAATTCGCTTCATGACAGTTAAGCTCGACAAGTATGCCGCTGCTTATGCTGAGAAGCGTCGTAACAAACTTTCAAACAAGGAGGCATAATCATGGCAGAGCAGTCAGAAATCAGATATCTTACCGCCCCAACAATCGACGTTAAGAAGAAGAAGTATTGCCGTTTCAAGAAGAGCGGTATCAAGTACATCGACTACAAGGATCCAGAGTTCCTCAAGAAGTTCCTCAACGAGCAGGGCAAGATTCTCCCTCGCCGTATCACAGGTACTTCTCTGAAGTATCAGCGTCGCGTTGCTACAGCTGTTAAGCGTGCACGCCAGATCGCTCTCCTGCCTTATGTAACCGATATGATGAAGTAAAAAAATAGGAGGACAATAAACAATGGAAATCATTCTGAAAGAAGATATTATCGGTCTTGGATACAAGAACGATATCGTGAATGTGAAGTCTGGCTACGGCCGTAACTATCTCATTCCACAGGGTAAGGCTGTTATTGCTTCTCCTTCTGCTAAGAAGGTTCTCGCTGAGAATCTCAAGCAGCAGGCTCACAAGCTCGCTGTCCTCAAGGAGAATGCTGAAGCTAAGGCTAAGCAGCTCGAGGGCGTTGAGGTAGAAATTGCAGCTAAGGTTAGCGTTACAGGTCAGCTCTATGGTTCTGTTTCTGCTATTATGGTTGCTGACGAGCTCAACAAGAAGGGCATTGAGATTGATCGTAAGATCGTCACAATGAAGGACATCAAGACTGTTGGCGAGTTCGTTGCTATCGTTCACTTCCACAAGGAGGTTGAGGTTGCTGTTCCTGTAAAGGTTGTTGCAGAGAACGCTCCTGCTCCAGCACCAGTAGTAGAGGAAGCTCCTGTAGTTGAGGAGGCTCCTGCTGCAGAGGAGGCTGAGGCACCAGTTGCAGAGTAAATTATAACGACAAATAGTCAAAGGTCCCTACAGTTTATCTGTTTAGGGACCTTTTTTCAAATCAACAATAGGTAAAAAACAAAAAAGACATGAAAGCATTTGTATTCCCAGGTCAGGGCGCTCAGTTTTCAGGAATGGGCAAGGACCTTTATGACAGCAATCCTAAGGCAAAGGAACTTTTCGACAAGGCTAATGAGATTCTCGGTTTCGAGATAACAAAGATAATGTTTGAGGGCACAAAGGAGGAACTTACTCAGACTAAGGTTACACAGCCTGCAGTATTCCTTCACTCTGTAATCTCTGCTATCTGTCTCGGCGATCAGTTTGATGCAGAAATGGTTGCAGGCCACTCACTCGGTGAGTTCTCTGCTCTCGTTGCAGCAGGTGCAATGAGCTTTGAGGATGGTCTTAAACTCGTTTCACAGCGTGCTCAGGCTATGCAGAAGGCATGCGAGGCTGCTCCTTCTACCATGGCTGCCATCATCGGTCTTGCTGACGAGAAGATCGAGGAAATCTGCGCTGGTATCTCTAAGGAGGGCAACATCGTTGTTCCTGCTAACTACAACAACCCAGGTCAGCTCGTTATCTCAGGCAACAAGGAGGCTATCGCAGAGGCATGCGAGGCTCTCAAGGCAGCAGGCGCAAAGCGTGCTCTCCCTCTCCCTGTAGGTGGTGCATTCCATTCTCCACTGATGCAGCCTGCTAAGGACGAACTTCAGGCAGCAATCGAGGCTACAGAGTTCTCTGCTCCAAAGATTCCTGTATATCAGGATGTTGACGCAAAGGCTCATACTGATGCAGAGGAGATCAAGCAGAACCTCATCGCTCAGCTCACTGCTCCAGTACGTTGGACATACGAGGTGCAGCAGATGATTGCTGATGGTGCAACAGACTTCACAGAGTGTGGTCCTGGCAAGGCTCTTCAGGGCATGATTGCTAAGATCTCTCGCGACGTAACTGTACACGGACTGGCTTAGTTAATGCATAATTCATAATGCATAATTCATAATTTTTATTTGAAGTGAATAAAATTATCATATATCAGATGTTCACCCGTTTGTTTGGTAATAAAAATACCAACAGGCGGGTGAATGCCGATTTATCAGAGAATGGTGTTGGCAAGTTCAATGACATTGACACTGCAACACTTAAACGCATCAAGAAACTTGGTGCTACACACGTATGGTTTACGGGTGTGCTTCGCCATGGCACTGCTGCCGATTACAGTCAGTACGGCATTCCAAAGAATCATCCTGCCGTTATAAAAGGTAAGGCTGGTTCGCCATACGCCATCGTCGATTACTATGACGTTGACCCTGATATGGCTGTTGATGTCAACAAGCGCATGACTGAATACGAAGCACTTATTGCCCGCACTCATAAGGCTGGCATGAAGGTGGTTATGGATTTTGTACCTAATCATGTGGCTCGTGAGTATCATTCAATATGCTGCCCAGATGGCGTACGCGACCTTGGTGCTGACGATAACAAGGACTGGCATTTCTCTACCAACAACAACTTCTATTACTGTTGGGGACAGCCTTTCGAACCTGAGTTTGACATTGCTCACGACTCTGACGGCAAAGCCATCCTTCCTTACGAAGAACACCCTGCCAAGGCGACTGGCAACGATGTATTCTCTTCACGTCCAGGGCGTAACGATTGGTATGAAACCGTAAAGCTCAACTACGGCATTGACTACTGCGATGCTGGTGGACGCTCGGAGCATTTCTATGGCATCGACGGTACTCCTGTCTCTGACACATGGCACAAGATGACTGCCATCCTGCTCTATTGGGCATCAAAGGGTGTCGATGCATTCCGTTGCGACATGGCAGAGATGGTGCCTGCTGCATTCTGGGACCATGCTACACGCAAGGTGAAGGCAGCATACCCTAACATCAAATTCATCGGTGAGGTCTATAATCCAGCGCAGTATCATGAGTACATCGCTTCTGGTTTTGACTATCTTTATGACAAGGTTGGCATGTACGACTGCGTTCGTGCCGTTGCTTGCGGACAATGTGGCGCACAGAACATCACACGCCAGTGGCAGGCAACAGAAGACATCAAGGAACACATGCTCTATTTCCTTGAGAATCACGACGAGCAGCGCATCGCCTCTGACTTCTTCGCTGGTGACGCAAAGAAAGGCATTCCTGCTCTCATCGTGTCTGCCCTACTCCAGCAGAACCCATTCATGCTCTATGCTGGCGAGGAATTTGGTGAGCGTGGCATGGACGCAGAGGGATTCTCTGGCAAGGATGGCCGAACAACCATCTTCGATTACTGGTGTGTTGACACTATCCGCAAGGGCTATTATGCACGTAAGGAAATGACAAAAGACGAGAAGGCATTGGAAAAGATTCACACTCAGGTGCTTAACATCGCCAACTCTGAGTCTGCCATAACCAATGGTTTGTTCTACGATCTTATGTATGTCAACCCATCGTCAGAGTCGTTCAACGCTGACCGTCAGTATGCTTTCATCCGCAGCAACATGTCCGTTGTCAAGGGCAAAGGCCGCTGCAAGGACAAACTGAAGGGCGAGGTTCTCCTCATCGTAGCAAATTTCTCAGACGAGGCATCTGCCATAAGTGTAAACATCCCTCATCACGCTTTCGACTTCCTGAACATACCGCAGGGCAATGTCAAGGCGACTAATCTACTTACAGGCAAGGAGCAGGAACTTACCCTCTCTGCTACAGAGCCTGCAAAACTGACAGTGCCAGCACTTTCTGGCACCATTCTGAAGGTTATCTTTTAAGCAAAATACTTACATGGCAAAGTAAAACAGTGGTTATCGCTCACCCATGAGCTGATAGCCACTGTTTTTTATAGGTGGATTTGCAATGACAAGAAAGCAGTTTTAGGTGGGTTCTATTAATTAGCTGGTTCTACGAGGTTTTGTGTGGGTAAACATAGTTTGTTTTTGTAATTAAAAGTTATGATGTTATCGAACGTAACGTAAGTGTTGAGCATTTGAAAGCTACTTTATTAGCGTTGTTTGAGTGCTAACGTATGTTCGTTTGAGTGCAAGCAAATGAACGTTTGAGTGCAATCGTACAATGGTGCGAGTGCTATGAA
>JAZUKC010000140.1:0-2399 GCA_045643065.1 Prevotella sp. | reverse complement strand
TTTTGCGCTTGAATTTCGAAGTAACTTTGTGGATGAGCGCAGACTGGGCAAGTCTCTGGAGCTTTTGGTCCGACTACTACGTGGCCACAGTTGCGGCATACCCAGATAGCGTCGCCGTCAGCAGAGAAGACTTTTGCTTCCTCGATATTTTTGAGAAGCTTCCTGTAGCGCTCTTCGTGATGCTTCTCGATAGCACCAACAGCACGGAACTTTGCTGCGAGTTCTGCAAAGCCTTCCTCTTCAGCTGTCTTAGCAAAGCCTTCATACATATCTGTCCACTCAAAGTTCTCGCCAGCAGCAGCTGCTGCGAGGTTCTCTGCTGTGCTTCCGATGCCTTCAAGTTCCTTGAACCACATCTTAGCATGTTCCTTCTCGTTGTCGGCAGTCTTCAGGAAGAGTGCAGCAATCTGCTCATATCCTTCCTTCTTTGCCTTTGAAGCAAAATAGGTGTATTTGTTACGTGCCTGGCTCTCACCTGCAAATGCAGCTTCCAGATTCTTCTCAGTTTGTGTACCAGCGTACTTATTCATAATGATTTAATTTATTGGTTAATATTTAATAAGGTATTACTTACTTTATCGAATTTTACATGTTTCTTGACTTGAATATTCGCTCCTTTGCGTTATTCACTTCCTGGAACTTACGCTGTGCCGCTGCCTTAACATCTTCTCCGAGAGTTGCGACACGATCGGGATGATACTTCAGCGCCATCTTCTTGTATGCCTTTCGCACCTCTTCGTCAGTAGCATCTGGCGTGATGCCCAGCACTTTATAGTCATCGTCAAGCGATGCGCCACCCATGGACAGCAACTCATCAATTTCTCTCGAACTGAAACCAAGGCCGTTGGCCAACTGACACAAGACGTCACGCTCTGATTGCGACACATGACCATCTGCTTTTGCTATTTCTGACAGAAAGGCAAGAATCTGCAGACGATGTTCAACAGGCATGTGCTGACTGACTTCTACGAGTGCCTGATCTATCTGCTCATGCCAGTAGCGATCGCCCCTCTGCTTACGATACTCAAAGAGTCGCAGAACGATGTCGTTGCCTTGCTGACGTGCGTCAGAGCCGAAATTGTTCTGCAAGAACTGTCTCAGACATTCCATCTCAGAGTGCATGATGCGTCCATCTGCCTGTATGACATGGGCAGCCAAAACCATCAAGGTGAAAAGGAATCCGTTGCGTTCACCGTTATTATTATAATCAGCATTCTGCCTACTGCCATAACCTGGTTGATAAGCACCAGCAGATTGTCCTGATGACTTTCCAAGCGAATCAATGAATGCTCCAATCGCAAAACCAGCGAGAGCATTTAATATTCCTCCATTGAGTGCGCCGAGAAAAGCTCCAATCCATTTGTTCATGAATAATAATATGAATTACAAATTATGAATTATGCATTATGAATTATGCATTCAATCACTTCTCCAGCAAGAGTCATGCCAAAAATTGCAGTTATGTGACACAACGAGCCATTTATCTGCACTTTATAGTTGCACGTGTCGTTTTTGTCAGTTTCTCCGAGGTTCTGCAGAGGTGGTTCCTCACTATGCACACACTTGAACTTTGTGAAAGGCAACACACCGTCGCGCTTGAATCTTCTCCGCAAGGCACGAGCCAGCGGGTCATTGTTCACCTTCCAGAATTCTGCCACCCGAACCTTTGTAGGATCAAGACGCAACGCCGCCCCCATGCTACTGAGGAACGTAAGTTTGTGAGGTATGCCCTCACCTTTCAGCACGCCTGATTTTATCTCTTTTGAGATGCGTGTAGCATGAAGTATCAGCGCAGCCTTATCCTTCAGAGAGTCAATACAGTCGATGACATAATCATAGGTTTCAAGACAGAAACTGTCTGCTGTTTCTTCGCTGTATATTTCCTTACGAGCCGTTATCTCTGCTTCTGGGTTTATCTCCAACAGTCGCTTTCGGAGTGTCTCCACCTTTACCTGTCCCACAGTAGCTGCCGTCGCCATCAACTGTCGATTGACATTGGTAGGACTTACAACGTCCATATCAACTATGGTAAGCTTTTGTATTCCAGAGCGTACCAATGCCTCAGCACACCATGATCCGACTCCGCCAACACCGAAGATGATAATTCGTGTGGAGAGGATGCGACCAAGTGCTTCGCTACCAAGCAGGCGTTCTGTACGTGATAATAGTTCTGAATTCATGTGATGTTTAATTTTTAACGGTTAAGGGTTAAGGGAGGTTCCAACCTAAAACATAACCACTCAGGTCCCTTGTTCTTTTTAACACAGAGGCACTTTAATTTTGCAGAATGAAAGAAGAGTCTTAACAACTCTTAAAATATAGTACGTTCAAAAAATGCTTTAAAACATAAAAGAATATACCAGTTTTTGCTTACCTTTGTTGTAGAAAGGAAGGATTAA
>JAZUKC010000139.1:0-19135 GCA_045643065.1 Prevotella sp. | reverse complement strand
GCGATTCAATGCTTTTTATCTTGCGATTCAATACTAATCACTAGGGTGTCCAGTTGTCAGTAAAGATTTTGAGTCTGATTTTCAGTAAAGATTTTGAGCGAAGCGACCACAATATCAATCCCTTATAATATTTTTAGAAAGATTTTTAGTCATGATTTTAAAATCTAAACTGAAAATTATACTGAAAATATTATGAATATTATATTTAGATGGTCGAAGCATAGCTTCTCAAAATCTTTACTTAAAATCATACTGAAAATATAAACTAAAAATGGAACAGCAAACTGGACACCCTTACTAATCACTTCAATACCCAATATTTCTGATATTACGACTCAAATTTATTGCTGTCCGGTAAACATATATAACCGTCAGTAATGTCCATGTTGGACACCAATAATTAGAAAAGAAAGAATCCTAACCTCCAGGTGTTCCTGAAGCGTTAGGATTCTTTTTTGTGGGTTATGTTCTTTTCCTTGTGGGCGACAATTTACAGCGTCAGGATGACACCAGCCTTTATCCATCTGCCCGGCTGGGGCACTATGCTGTAGTCAAAATACTGCTTGTTGAGAACGTTTGTGCAATCGGCATAGATGCGCAGATGGCGCATGTCCCATGAAAGACGCGCATCAAGCAAAGCGTATGGATCGTTTCCCTTTCCTACTCTGTCCTGCCAACGCCATGAAAGTGACATGTTCAGGGCACTGGAACGATAGCGCATGAGGGTACCATCGACATTGATGACAACCTTGTGACGCAGGTATTCCTGTGCGTATTTTGAGAGAGCAACAGGACGGACGTAGCTGATGTCCTCTGAGATGTAGGCATAGCTGACACCGATACGGCGCAGAGGGAACTGTGAAGGGTATAGTTCGCGTGGCAGGAATGCAGCCTGCAACTCCACGCCTACATTGTCCAGACGGAAGTTTCCGGAGCGATACGTCCACGTCTTTTGTTCGGTTGGCTTACCGTCCGAATCCACCGTTTCGTCCTGATAAACCACCCAGTCAATCATATCCGACTTATGTGAATAGAAGGTTTGCGCCTGAAGGTCCCATGCAACGGGGCGAAGCTTCACGCCGAGAGCAACGTCGTTGGTCTTCTCTGGTTTCAGATTGCTGTTGCCTTCAATGTTGGCACCGCTGTAATAGAGATCGGTGTAAGTTGGCATTCGCAGCGCCATGTTCCACGAAGCAAACACTTTTACTGTCTTTGCTGGCAAAAAGGCGATGTCAATGCCTGGGTAAAGGCGCCACTTGCTGTCAAGGCCGCTGTTGTGATTGGCAAGCAATCCGAGCGAGATGGTCCACAGGTCGAGTAGGATGTCATGCTCAAGGAATGCCGAAGTGTTGGTGCGCTGGTCATGACGTGTGTACTGACGCTCAGATGTTCCGTCATGTCCCGTCGTGTTGCGATATTCACTTTCTGCCAGCGTTTTTCCCAAATTGGTTGACCAGATAGCATCCGAACGCACCTCAATGCCAAAGGAAGTCTTGCCGAGTGCCCAGTCAATCCATGAGTTGACAGCACCGCCAAGTACGTCAACCTGATGGAAATTCTCTCCGCCAGGACTCACTCCACGATGCCACTGGTAGTGATCGTTCCAACGATTCCAATAGACCTGTGGCGCAATGTGCACCTTGCCGACGATGCCTTCTGCCTTCAAGGCAGCCATCCAGCGTTCGTTGCTCTCCCACTGGTCAGTGGATGAAGCCCCGTAGAACGTGTTGGCACCATACGGCTTGTAGCTATAGCCAGCCTGTCCGTCTATGCGGAGGGCCGACGAAGAATAAGAACCTTGATAGAAAAGATGGGTGTTTGTGAAGTCGCTATTCGGCGTTGCTCCGTCCGAACGGCTGTAACCACCGTTGAGGGTGTTGGTAAACGTAGTGTTATTCGATTTCGCCGAATAACTGATACGGCCGTCGCCACCGCCGTAACCATACTGACCTCCACGCAGATGCAGTGAACCAGAAAGAGAATTGCTACCCTCTCCCGTAGGGGAGAGCTGGAGAGGGGCCCCCTTTGTCACAATGTTCACCACGCCGGTGAATGCCGATGTGCCAAAGACTCTTGCTGCCGGACCCTCGACAACCTCAATGCGCTCAATGTCGTCCATGCTGACAGGGAAGTCGGCTGAGAGGTGTCCAGTGTGTGGAGAAGAGATGTTGATACCGTTGAGAAGAATCGTAATCTGGTCGAACGTACCACCACGAACAGAGATATCGGTCTGAACGCCCATCTCTCCACGTTGTCTTACATCGACGCCTACGGCATACTCAAGCAAGTCGTTAATACTGTGTACCGCCGCTGCGGTAATGTCCGCAGCTCGCAATACAGTTACCATACGTGGTGCCTGACTCTCAACGAGTGGCACGCGGGTACCGAGAACCTCTACGTCCCCGATACAGATGCTGCGGTCATCATCGCCTTCTGCGAGAGCTGTAGCGATGGAATCAGACGGATTGCTGCATGCAATGCGATGCATCTGAGCCGCCTTGACGCCAACACTCTGCAGCATCGCTGCCGACAAAACGCCGACAACGACCTCGCGGTGAAGACTGTTGAACACAGCATAGGATGCGCGTGTGAAGCGCTTCCACTTAACTGTAGTTTTGTTGTTTGACATAAAAAAAATAAAAAAATTATAGACTCAACACCTGGTCGCAATAGTCACAGACGGTCATGCGGTGGGTGATGAATATTACGGTCTTGTCCTTTCGTGCCAGAATGTTGTCAAGAAGCTGACGCTCTGTGTCGGGATCGAGAGCAGAGGTGGCTTCGTCGAAGAGCATGATAGGACGGTTGCGAAGTAGTGCACGGGCTATGGAGATGCGCTGGGCCTGACCTTCGGATAGTCCGCCACCTTGCTCTGAGCATGTGCTGTCCATGCCGTCAGGAAGATTGAAGACAAAGTCGGCACAGCTCGTCCGTAACGCTTCGGACAGTTCTTCGTCAGTAGCATCGGCCTTGCCCATAAGAAGATTCTCACGAATCGTACCCGACATAAGGGTGTTACCCTGAGGAACATAGACAAAATTGCAACGATGCAGATGGGTGATTACATCCGTACGTTCACCGTTTTCTGAGGTTATCTCGATAGTTCCCTTGGTAGGACGGACAAGCGAAAGAAGCAGGCGGATAAGTGTTGTCTTGCCAGCACCAGTCTCTCCGACTACTGCTGTTGCTGTGCCTGGCAGGAACTGGTAACTGAATTTGTTAAAGATAAGTCGTGAAGTAGGTTCATACTGATACGACACACTGTTGATGTTAATTCCACAAGGAGCATTCAGTGCAATCGGTTCGCCCTTGGATTCCTCTGGCACGTCTTCCAGTTCCATGAGTCGTTCGGCAGCGGTGAAAACGCCAACAGATCTCGGAATGAGATGAGCCAGATTGCGGGCAGGTCCCTGGATGCGATTGACAAGCTGAAGAAATGCTGTCATTCCGCCAAACGTCAGAGTGCCGGCAGCCAGGCGTGCTGCGCTCCATCCGAATGTGAGGAGATAGGAAAGGGCGAAGCCGAGGTTCAGTGTTAGATTGGACATCAGAGAGAACACGGTGCGTTTCACAACCTTACGGCGTAGCACACCATGCTCGTCGGCCAGACGTCCCACCATAGCGTCGTCGTTTTCCATTGTCTTTATGAGCATCATGTTCTGAACAACCTCCTGCATGACTGCCTGTATGCGTGAGTCCGAGTCTCTGACATCGCGGTTCAGACGGCGCATCTTCATGATGTAGAACTTGCTCAGCACCACGCACAACGGCACTACCGCAACGGTTATCAGTGCCAAAGCCGGATCCATAGAGAATAGGTAGCAGAAGGCTCCGATAAAGAGTAACAGTGTAGATAGTGCGCCGGGGAGCGTCTCAGCAAGGAAGTTGACAACGCCTCCGATATCACCTTCCAGTCGGTTGAGGATGTCACCGCTATGGTGCATGGACTTAGACTGCCATTCCGATCTTAGTACTCGCTCGAGCATCAGTTCTTGCATGCGGTTCTGAGCACGTATGCCAAGGATATTCCTTACCCATATCGACGAGATGCTGAGTGCAAAGTCGAAAAGGATGATGATGCCCATGAACGCTACGGCAAACCAAAGGTTGCCCTCAGTGGCATGCGATGCTACATCTATGGCGTAGCGCACGGCATAGACAGACATCAGCGAAGCAGCAACCTGTAATATTCCGATGATGGCATTAAGGCACGTTTGCAGACGATTGCCCTTTGCAATCTGCCATAGCCATCGGCATATCTCGGTTATTGACTTACTGTTCTCCGTAGCTTCCGGACGCAATTTCTGGCGTATGTATGATGATATTTTGGACAGTATGAACATTATCCGCGTGAATCTGCTCCCCACATCATTTTCTCGCGAAGGGTAGCAACATAGTTATGACGTTTACGTTTTACGATGTGTACTTCATAAGAAGCCTTGCGTATAGTTAGGCGAACACCCTCTGGAAGTTTCTCCGAACGGCCGTCAATAGCAACGAGGAAATTATGCGAACGGCTCTCGACATCGAGCGATATTTCTGCCGATGCCGGAACGACTATCGGGCGCACGTTGAGGCTGTGAGGGGCAACGGGGGTGAGACAAAGCACCCCTGTCTGTGGCATTATTATTGGTCCGCCGTTGGAAAGGGAATAAGCTGTGGAACCTGTAGGTGTAGAGACGATGAGTCCATCTGCCTGATAGGTTACAAGGTTCTCATCGTTTATCTTCGTGTGAATGGTTATCATAGATGCGCAATCCTGCTTCAGCACAGCTATGTCGTTAAGGGCGCAAGGACTTCCCTTGAGTGGTTTCCCATCTACCGTCAGTTCGATGACGGCATGGCTCTCGGTGATATATTCACCGTTGTACAGCATGGAGATAGCCTTTTCTATCTCTGTTGGTGTGATGTCGGCAAGATAGCCAAGGCGTCCCATGTTGACACCAATGATAGGCACATTGCGGTCGCCCACCATGCTGGCAGCTTTCAGGAATGTGCCGTCGCCACCCAGCGAGATGACAAAGTCAACAGGAACGTCTAAAGTAGAGAAGGTGCCTGTGGCTGGAACGTTGAGTTGCTGCCCCTCACAGAGGAAACGATGGAACGTCTGCTCGACATAAACCTCGGCCTTGCGTTCGCTCAGCAAAGACAGAAGTTTCTGCGCCGCAGTCGATTTCCTCGTCTGATATTCATTACCGAAGATGGCAAAACGTAGCTTTTTCTTCATTATATTTTGTTAAAATACTTGCTTTTTGACAAATGTTTTTGTAAATTTGCATGCAAAAGTAATAATTTTAATTCAGAAATAAGAAAAATTATGGCAAAAGTTTATGAATTCTTGTCTAATGGCACTGAAGAAGTGGAGGCACTGATACCTGTTGACGTGCTTCGTCGTGCTGGCGTAGAGGTTGTTTTAGTGTCAACTGTTGACAGTCTTACGGTGGTTACATCGCATGGCGTAAGCATCGAGGCTGACGCTATGATTGAGGACATTGACACATCGGACGCAGACCTTCTGATGATTCCGGGTGGCCTGCCTGGAGCTGTAAACCTTTGCGAGCATCCGCTGGTGCGTGAGAAAATGCAGGCGCAGTATGATGCTGGCAAACTTGTTTCGGCTATCTGTGCCGGACCGATGATACTCGGTAGCCTCGGCATAGCTAAGGGAAAGCGTTGCACATGCTACCCAGGATGTGAGGATGACCTTATCGGAGCAACATACACTGGCGAACTCGTAACCGTTGACGGAAATGTAATCACTGGCGAAGGTCCTGCGGCATCATTCCCATACGCTTACACTCTCTGCGAGATACTGTGCGGCAAGACTACAGCGAAGGCACTGATGGACGGCATGATGTACACTCACCTAATGTCATCAAAATAATGAAACCAATAATAATAGCAGGCCCATGTGTCATTGAATCGATGGAATGTCTCGATGCAGTGGCACAGAAGCTTATATATATAAATAAGGTTTACGGGACAGACATCATTTTCAAGGCCTCGTTCGATAAAGCCAATCGTACCTCGATATCATCATATCGCGGTCCGGGTATAGAACGTGGACTGGAAATGTTGGCTGAGATTAAGTCGAAATATGGTTTGCGACTGCTGACTGACATCCATGAAGCATGGCAGGCAGAAGTGGCAGCCAAGGTGGTGGACGTACTGCAGATTCCTGCTTTTCTCTGCCGACAGACTGACCTGCTCGTGGCTGCTGCCCGTACAGGGAAAACCGTAAACATCAAGAAGGCGCAGTTCTTGAGCGGGCAAGACATGGAGTATCCGGTCATGAAAGTTCGCCAAAGCGGCAACGATGACGTGTGGCTGACCGAACGTGGTAATGCATTCGGGTACAACAACCTTGTCGTTGACTTCCGCAACATACCAGAAATGAAACAATTCACGCCTCATGTCATCATGGACTGTACGCACAGCGTGCAGCGCCCGGGAGCAGCTGGCGGCAAGTCGGGAGGCAACCGTGAGTATGTGCCAGCCATGGCATTAGCAGCAAAGGCATTCGGAGCAACGGGCTATTTCTTTGAGATTCATCCTGACCCTGACAACGCCCTGAGCGACGGACCTAACATGCTGCAACTCGATGATTTTGAGACTGTAGTCAAGTCGTTAATACTATAAGATGAGCGAGATAATAGAATCGGGAGTACAATGTCTGAAGGACGAGGCGCAGGCCATTCTGGACATGGTGCCTTCCATAGGCGATGATTTTGAGAAAGCCGTGCGGCTGATATACGACTGCAAGGGCAAGGTGATTGTTACCGGAGTCGGAAAGTCAGGCCATTGTGGTTCGAAGATTGCAGCAACGCTGGCAAGTACCGGAACGCCATCATTCTTCCTGAACCCTTTGGATGCATACCACGGTGACCTTGGAATGATTGCCCGTGGCGATGTTGTCATGGCAATATCATACAGTGGAGGAACCGACGAACTGCTACGTTTCATTCCGCTGCTGATAGAGCGTGATATTCCTATCATTGGAATGTCTGGTAATCCAGATTCGTTACTATCGCGTTACTCGGCGTGTCATCTGAACATCAGCGTCAAGCACGAGGCAGATCCTCTGAACCTCGCACCTACGAGCAGTACGACGGTGACACTTGCTATGGGTGATGCTTTGGCATGTGCACTGGTCAACCTGCGAAGATTCAGAGCGGAGGATTTTGCACGCTTTCACCCTGGTGGCAGTCTTGGCAAACGTCTGCTTTCGCGAGTGCGTGACTTCATGATGGCAGACAATTTGCCTATTGTTAGTCCACATGACGTGTTGGGCGATGCCATCATTGTGATGACTCATGGTAAGAAAGGACAGGTCGTTGCACTGGATGACGAGAAACGCGTCGTAGGCATAATAACCGATGGCGACCTGCGCCGTGCCATGCAGAAGTACGGTCAGGAAGTGTTCGTGCGCAGAGTTAGCGATGTGATGACGAAGACACCGAAGACCATCAACCAGTCGGAACGTCTCTCGGTAGCTGCTGACATAATGCTTGCCAACAGCATTCATTCGCTTGTGGCACTTGACGATAACGGCAGTTTCGTTGGCATCATTGACTACTTCAGTTGTCTGTAGTTTGTTTAACTCTTTAACATTTTAACTCTATAATTTCGAGTAAAGCGAGACCTTGGATTTTCTTTCACAGGACATAATGTACCTTGCCGGCGTAGGACCTAAAAGGAAAGAGATACTCAGTAAGGAACTGGGTATAAAAACCTATGGTGATCTGCTGGAACACTATCCATATAAATATGTGGATAGGAGTCACGTGTATGCCATTCGTGATATGTCTGGCGATATGCCATACGTGCAGATTAAGGGAAGAATATTGTCGTGGGAAATATTTGACACCAGCATACGAAGCCAGCGGTATGTGGCTCATTTCAGTGATGGTACGGGATTCGTTGACCTCGTATGGTTCAAGGGTGGGCAGTATGCACACAAGAATCTGAAGTTAGGTACAGAATACATCGTGTTTGGAAAACCTTCGGTATATCAGGGGCGCTATCAGTTCTCGCACCCCGACATCGACGAGGCAAGCCAACTGGTGCTTTCTGATATGGGACTCCAGCCTCACTATACTACCACCGAGAAGATGAAGAATGGCAGTCTTAACTCGCGGAGCATAGAAAAACTGACAAAGGCACTCGTCGGCAAAATGCCTATGCTGCCAGAGACGCTACCTCAGTATATTACCGAACCATGCCATCTCATATCAAGGGATCAGGCCTTGCGCTGGATTCACTATCCTCATAACAATCGCGAAATGCAGCAGGCGCAGATGCGACTGAAATTTGAGGAGTTGTTTTATGTGCAACTTAATATATTAAGGTATGTAGGGGATAGTAGAAAGAAATTCCGTGGATGCAAATTCACAACGGTAGGGGAACCGTTCCATGCTTTCTACAACAACAATCTGAAGTTTGAACTTACAGGTGCTCAGAAAAGAGTCGTGAAAGAGATTCACGCTGATATGTGTTCTGGCAGGCAAATGAACCGTCTGCTGCAGGGTGATGTCGGTTCGGGAAAGACATTGGTGGCGTTGCTTACCATGCTCATCGCTGTTGGCAATGGTTATCAGGCGGTGATAATGGCACCAACGGAGATTCTTGCAGAGCAGCACCTTGAAACGATAAGGCATTTCCTTAGCGGTATGGACTTGCGTGTGGAACTGCTTACCGGAACGGTGAAAGGCAAGAAGCGCAAAAGTGTTCTTGAGGGTATAGAATCAGGAGAGGTGAACATCGTCGTGGGCACTCATGCTGTCATTGAGGATACTGTGGTGTTCAAACGCTTAGGACTGGCTGTGATTGACGAGCAGCATCGCTTTGGCGTGGCGCAGAGGGCAAAACTTTGGAGCAAAGCGCCACAGGATTCTGTTGCCACTCCTCAAGGAATAACCGTCAAGGAGAGTTACGTGCCTCATATTCTCGTAATGACAGCAACACCTATTCCACGTACATTGGCAATGACTCTCTACGGCGACCTTGACGTGTCGGTAATAGACGAACTGCCGCCAGGACGCAAGCCTATAGAGACACTCCACCGTTACGACAACCAGATGGCATCATTGTATCAGGCTATCCGTAATCAAATAGCATTAGGCAGGCAAGTGTACATCGTATATCCTCTCATTTCTGAAAGTGAAAAAATGGACCTTAAGGATTTGGAGCAGGGCTACGAACAACTGTGTCAGATATTCCCTGATATGCACCTCTCTAAGGTACATGGCAAGATGAAACCTGCGGAGAAGGAGGAGGAAATGCAGCGTTTCATAAAGGGTGAGACACAGATTCTCGTTGCCACAACGGTGATAGAGGTGGGTGTCAACGTGCCTAATGCATCTGTCATGGTCATCATGGAGGCACAGCGTTTCGGTCTGTCGCAGCTGCATCAACTTCGTGG
Organism: Prevotella sp.; assembly: GCA_045643065.1. Classification (GTDB taxonomy): domain Bacteria; phylum Bacteroidota; class Bacteroidia; order Bacteroidales; family Bacteroidaceae; genus Prevotella. The sequence continues at coordinate 9,714 of JAZUKC010000139.1, read as the reverse complement.
AAGGGTAGGGCGTGGTGCTGATCAATCGTACTGCATCCTTGTGTCCAACTATAAACTCTCGCAAGAGACTCGCAAGCGTCTTGACATCATGTGTGAGACGAACGATGGCTTCCGCATAGCTGAGGCTGACCTTAAACTGCGTGGTCCCGGTGATCTTGAGGGTACGCAGCAGTCGGGCATGGCCTTCGATTTGAAGATTGCCAATATAGCGCAGGATGGTCAGCTTGTGCAACTGGCGAGAGAAACGGCGCAGCAGATAATTGATGCAGACCCCCAGTGTGAAAAACCTGAGTACTCAATGCTGTGGCAAAGGTTATATGAGTTGAGAAAGACAAATATCAACTGGGGAGCAATCTCGTAGTTCTATTCTCTGTGTTGAAAAGAACAAAGGGGTCTGAGAGTTAAAAATTAAAAGTTAAAAATTAAAAGTTATGATTAGCCCTTGAGCCGTCAACGAATTACTGCGAATTACACGAATTTTTGAGGTCCATTCGTCATTATTCATTTCTCTCCCCTCCCATGGGGGAAGGGCCGGGGGAGAGGGGCTGAGTACTTCATTTGTAGGGAATGAAATTATCAATGTTAGGGAATGAAATTTTCAAACCTTACGAATGAGCCACTCATTCCTTATGCATGCTTTATTGACTGTCTATTGCAAGGACATTCCCTAAAACGTGATTGCGAGTGCTATATTGTTACATTTTCTTTGGCGAAAAGGGGACTATTCCTTCGAAAGATACCATCTAACTGTCCATTCCAACGACTCCTTATCGACACTCAGTTCGTAGTTCTCAACAGGTTTTGGTGGCTTCGGCTTCCATTGCGCCATGGCTATCAGTGGCAGCGCAGAGAGAAGTGTAATAGTAATGAGATGTTTCGTGTGTTTAGCGAAGTTTTCGTCCTACGGCATCATACAGATGACCACCACGATGTATTATGAGTTGGTTGTTCTTGTTTAGGAATTTCACAGTGCCAGAATTGTTGTCTGTGCTTACCTCCTTAATACCAGAAGAAGAGAGTATATATTCCAAACCACGTAGCGCATTTATCTTGCCGTGTCCAGCCCGATAGGGATTAACAGCGCACGCATCATCAAAGTCTGAGGTCTTAGCAATCACTTTGCGTACATCTTCGACTGTCAGTGTAGGGTCAGCCTGAAGCCAGAGGGCGATGGTGCCAGCAACGACAGGAGAAGCCTGTGAAGTGCCTGATATTGCACCCCACTGGTAGTCCACATCCTTATAGGTTGTTGTGCCAACCTGTATGGATCTCTTGTTGTTATGATGCATGGCAGACAGGATGTAGGCACCAGGGGCAATGACGTCAGGGCGAGCGTTGCCATAGTGCGGTGTGCAATAGCCAGAGAATGAACTGACCTCGCCTTCCTCACCATACGAGGTCTCGACGAATTCGTTACCATCTATGGTGGTAAATGTGTTACGCGTGTTGTATGAACCAACGGAGATGGTATTGTCTGAGCAAGCATAGGCGTTGAAACAACCTTGGTTGTTCGGAATGGCATATTCATCACCCTCCATGGTCATGAATGGCAGGTTTTGTGAGAGTGCATCTACGCATACACCTTCTTCCTTGCTGTAAATGTTAGCCACGGCATACACCCCTTCGTTGATTGTGTATAACAATCCGCTATGGTACATACGATCAGTGGATGATTGCCTGAAATTAGGCATGACCATGACTCTAATGGTATCTCCCTCAGCAGTTATTGTTCTATCGACCCACGCACCAGCTGCATTAACATGCTCTTGGTAGTTGTCACGAGTGAGGATAGGAGAGGTGGCTATGGACATGTAGTCACCGCCAGTTTTTGGTATATACATGAACTCGTACTGTATGGCAAACTCCTTGTTGCCAACACCACAGAACTCAGCCATGTTCAACTCCGATTGCTCAAGTGGCAATGCCAGTTTCTTCTGTAGTGTCCATTCGCCATTTACGATAGGCTTGTCACATTCTATCTGTGCCGTAACAGTTTTCTCTGCATTATTACCCGAGGAAACACAGATAATCTTTCCCGTAAGGTCGTACGTCTCAAGCAATGCTGTCAGTTTCTCGTTAAAGTCATCACTACCGTCAAGCATGATACCCAATAATCCGATACTCATGTTCAGAACCAACGGACGCCCGTCCTCATCTGCCTTGTCAAATGCTTCCGTAATAGCCATAAGGACATAATTGCTGGAATATGATTCTAAATCGAAGGTGAGAAGGTCGGCCTCAGGCGCCATGCCGTAGTATTTCTTCATTGGGTCGCCCTCAGGCAGTAAAGCAGTGGAACCTGCAGCAATGCCAGCAACGTGTGTGCCGTGACCATTGTAAATATCATCGTCCATCCTGAAAATAATACCATCCTCAATGATGCTCTCGTCGTAAAAATACTTGGAGACGCCATCTTGATTAGAATAACGTGTTACGATCGCCTTCTTTATCCTTGACTTGCCCTGTGCATCGCGGAAAGCAGGGTGACCGAGGTCTATATCGCCGTCAACGATGCCTACATACACACCCTTGCCACGGTATTTCGTTGGGGCATCCGCAGCGACAGGTTTGCCCTGCTCTACGTCCTTGTCATGCACGAAAACTACTGACGTTGCCTCGCGGGCTCTGTCGTTATATGGCTTCGCCTCACGTCCAGTGTCGATGCTTCGTATGCCTTCAATGGCGGTTAGGCTTTCAAGACGACTGATGGGAACGTATGCCAGAATCAGTCTGCCACGTCTCTTTTCCACTTGTATGCCATAGGTGCTAAGCGTTTCGTCAGAGACATTGCAGCCTTTTTCTAAAAGAATGGCAGTCAGCACATTCTTTGCCTTTACTGCGCCCTTGCTTTTTGCAAGCAGCACATTTTCCTGCTGTGCGATAAGCATTTGCGAAGCAAGTGAAAGTTTTTGGGCGTTGCTGCTCATTGCTGTAAGTACAACAAGCAAAATTGTAGTCAGTAATTTCTTGAGTTTCATGTTTGAGTTGGAATAATTGTATTTTATAGAGTGCAAAGTTAAATATTATTTTTTAATAATGCAAGTTTTTTAGGTTTTTTGGACTGAAAATTATCAGAAAATCTTTCAACCTGAGACCTGCTCTGGTTAAAACACATAGGCAGAGACACGGAGTTTTTTGAGTTCTATGCAGCACGTTCTCACTCTGAATGGAACTTAAAAAACTCCGAGTTTAATTGCATTATTTTTGGACATTTGGACATTGGACATCAAAAAAAACACGGTATTTGAGCATAGTTGGGGTTTTGAAGTACTATATATACATTAGGTTATACGCTCGAACATTATACTATATACTATTATAGAAATTCCCCAACTCCCCTTATTTTCCCATAAAAAAATAATGTCCAATGTCCAAAAAATAACCATGGTTGACCCCCGTATCTACTCAATACGCTCCGTCTCTGTGTTAAAAATAAACAGTGGACTTGAGTAGTTGCTGAGAAGTTAATGGGTGTTATTTAAATTTAAAAGCGTGCGATTTGTACACGTATGATTGCCGTGTTTAAAATATTTTTTGTACCTTTGCATCAAATCGTGTTTCCGAAAGGTGACATGAGAATGATTACAAACCCCCAAAAGAATCTATAATGCGAACTAATTTATTAAAATTTCTATTTACAGTAATAATCCTATTTATATCAACTGCATACGTCTCCGCGCAGGATATGCTTGCCCGACAAGCTCCTGTTGATCGCAAGATGAAATCGGTTGACACATTAGCTCTCAAAGCCCTTATCCATCGCGAGCAGGCCGCTTCGCCTGCAGCCGACTTGTATGACGATTGGAACAATACTTACGCACACAAGTCTTCTTCACCACTCCCAGAAACGTTCCGTATTGACCTTCGCAATTTCTGTATGCCTACCAAGTCGCGCGTTGTAACAAGTAATTTTGGTTACCGCCCTGCCTTCGGTCGCAATCACAAAGGTCTTGATATCAAAGTATATATTGGCGACACTATCCGTGCTGCATTCAGTGGAAAAGTACGCATCGTACGCTATGAGGCTGCCGGTTATGGCAAGTATGTCGTGATACGTCATAACAACGGTCTTGAGACAATCTATGGCCACCTCTCGGCTCAGCTCGTTAGCGAAAATCAGACGGTACGTGCCGGAGACGTTATTGGTCTCGGAGGCAATACCGGTAGAAGTACAGGTTCGCATCTCCATTTCGAGACACGTCTTTGTGGCGTAGCACTCGATCCAACTCTCCTTTTCGATTTCCGCAATCAGGACGTAACAGGCGACTACTACATGTTCCGTCGCGACACATACATGGCAGAGTCTGCAGAATCGTCAAGACTTCGTGGCAAGGTTGGCAATGGTGGTTATACAAAGGAGCAGGTTACTGGCGAAAGCACACCAGCAGGCAACTCAGCACAGAATGCCTATGCACCAGTGTCTAACCCACGTTACCACAAGGTGGTTAAGGGCGAGACTATCCAGTCTGTAGCACAGAAGCATGGCATCTCTGTAGATGAACTCTGCAAGCTCAACCGCATAACGAAGGTTATGAGAATCAAACCAGGACAACTCTTGAGATATTCATAAAACAATAGACATCAAGCAAGTAGAGCACTGCAGTTTTGTTAAAAAAACATAACTGCAGTGCTTTGATTATAATTATTAGGCATAAAATTAGTAATTTTGCACTTGAAATGTGTAGTAGCGATAATCTGAAGATAGATTTTCATACCCTTCCTGAGGGAGATGCCACTGTGACCGTTGGTCTCGGTGGGGATTTTTTTGCGTCTATCGAAGAGTCGGAAATCAGTCAGGGTGACGTGCACGTGGACCTGTCTATACGCAAGACTATCCACTTCTCTGACGTAGAAATCCATACTACCGGCACCGTCCAGATAATCTGCGACCGATGTCTCGACCCAATGGACCAAACCATTGATGCAGAACAGAGGCTGACAGTGAAGTTTGGCGATGAACGCACCGAAGAAGACGATATCATCATTCTGACAGAAGACGATTCCGTAGTTGACCTGTCATGGTACGTCTATGAGTCAATCATTCTGAGTCTGCCCGTCAAGCATGTGCATGCACCTGGAAAATGCAACCCTGCGATGATCAAGATGCTCAACGAGCATAGCGCCACCCGAAGTGACGACACGGCAGAACCTCAAGAGATAGACCCACGGTGGGCAAAACTTGCCGAATTGAAAATGGAAAATTGATAATTGGAAATTCTCAGTCTGCAAGTACAAACTATAGAGATAACAAACAGTAAATTGTAAACATTAAAATATTTAAGAAAAAATGGCACATCCTAAAAGAAGACAGTCAAAGACTCGTACACTCAAGCGTCGTACACACGACAAGGCAGTAGCACCTACACTGGCAGTTTGCCCTAACTGCGGTTCATACTATGTTTACCACACTGTATGTCCTACATGTGGTATGTATCGTGGTAAGATTGCTATTGAAAAGGAAATCGCAGAATAATAATTGATGGAAAAAATTAATGCTGTCATCACCGGCATTGGTGGATACGTGCCAGAGTACATTCTTACTAACGAAGAACTCTCGCGCATGGTTGACACCACTGACGAGTGGATTACAACACGTGTGGGCATCAAGGAGCGCCGCATACTTAAGGAAGAAGGTCTCGGTTCAAGTTACATGGCACGCAAGGCTGCTAAGCAACTTATCAAGAAAACCGGCGTTGATCCTCAGACTATCGACTGCGTCATTGTTGCCTCAACAACTCCTGATTACCGATTCCCTTCTAACGCATCTATCGTTATAGGTAAACTCGGTCTGGAGAATGCGCATGGTTTTGATGTTTCATGTGCTTGCTGCGGATTCCTTTATACTGTAGATATGGCGGCTGCCTACATCCAGAGCGGACGTTACAAGAAGGTTCTTGTTATCGCTGCTGAGAAGATGTCGTCAATGACCGACTATCAGGATCGTCAGACCTGCGTCCTCTTCGGCGATGGTGCTGCTTGTGTCCTCATGGAGGCTTCTACAGAAGAAGGCGTCGGCATTCAGGATTCTTATCTCCGCACCAACGGCATTGGTCTGCCTTACCTCCACATGAAGGCTGGCGGTTCTGTATGCCCTGCATCACGCTACACCGTCGATCACCGTATGCACTACATCTATCAGGAAGGTCGTACGGTCTATCGCTACGCTGTGACAAGCATGAGTGGTGATGTTGAAGAGATCATGAAACGCAACAACCTGTCTAAGGACGATGTTGACTGGGTTATCCCTCATGAGGCAAACATGCGTATCATTGAGGCTGTGACAAAGCGTCTTGACATTCCTATGGACAAGGTTATGGTCAACATCGAGCACTATGGTAACACCAGTGCGGCTAGTATCGCGTTGGCACTCTATGACTTCGAGAAGAAACTGAAGAAGGGCGATAACGTCATCTTTACCGCCTTTGGCGCAGGTTTCGTTCACGGAGCTCTCTACCTGAAGTGGGGCTACGACGGTGATTCTGTTCAGTAAGTAATCAAACGCTATGCATAAAGCAGGATTCGTTAATATCGTTGGTAATCCCAACGTAGGTAAAAGTACGCTCATGAACCAGTTGGTTGGTGAGCGTATTTCTATTGCTACTTTCAAGGCTCAGACCACACGCCATCGCATCATGGGCATCGTCAATACCGAGGATATGCAGATTGTATTCTCCGACACTCCTGGCGTACTGAAACCAAATTACAAACTTCAGGAGTCCATGCTCGCCTTCTCGGAGTCAGCCCTAACTGATGCGGATGTGTTGCTCTACGTCACCGACGTGGTCGAGAACCCAGAGAAGAATCGCGAGTTTCTTGATAAGGTAGCGAAGCAGACCATTCCAGTGTTGTTGCTCATCAACAAAATTGACGAGCTTGGCAAAGATAAGGACGGCAAGAAAATCAATGCTACGGCACAGTTGGGAGAAATCGTGGAGAAATGGCACAGCCTTCTGCCTAACGCAGAGATTCTCCCGATCTCTGCAAAGAACAAGTTCGGCGTGGACATGCTCCTAAAACGCATTCAGGAACTTCTTCCCGATTCGCCTCCATACTTCGACAAGGATCAGTTGACAGACAAGCCAGCACGTTTCTTCGTTTCAGAAATCATTCGCGAGAAGATACTTCTCTACTACGACAAGGAGATTCCATATGCCGTAGAGGTGCGCTGCGAGGCTTTCAAGGAGACGGAGAAGCAGATACACATCATGGCGACCATCTACGTTGAGCGTGACTCACAGAAGGGCATCATCATCGGTCATCAAGGCGTTGCCATCAAGAAGGTGAACATCGAGGCGCGCAAGCAGTTGGAGAAATTCTTTGATAAGCACATCTTCCTCGAGACCTTTGTCAAGGTAGATAAGGACTGGCGTTCGAATCAGCGTGAGTTAGATTCATTTGGATATAATCCAGAGTAAAAAGCCCCACCTTACCTCCCCAGAGGGGGACTGTCAATTTGCTTTGCCCCATAAAAAAATCTTCACCCCGAAAAAATGCAAGCAAATTATAAATTATCCATTATTAATTAGAAAAATCCCCAGAGTAATATAAACCCAGTTTTATTACTGAGCAAAAATTGAACCCGTAAGGAGCGGGAAATGAAAAATGGGAAATTTAGTAGCTATTGTTGGCCGTCCTAATGTTGGTAAGTCAACACTCTTTAATCGACTGACGAACACGCGTCATGCCATCGTCAGCGATCAGGCCGGCACCACGCGCGACCGCCAGTATGGCAAATGCGAATGGTGCGGAAAGGAATTCTCCGTCGTTGATACAGGCGGATGGGTAGTCAACTCTGATGACATCTTTGAGGATGCCATACGCCGCCAGGTGATCGTTGCCACGGAAGAAGCAGACCTTGTGCTGTTTCTTGTGGATATTAAGAACGGTGTCACCGATCTCGATATGGATGTCGCACAGATACTCCGTCGCACAAAACTCCCAGTTATCCTTGTTGCCAACAAGGCAGACAACAACGAGGACAACTACTATGCAGCAGAGTTCTACTCGTTAGGTCTTGGAGATCCTTATACTATCTCTGCTGCCACAGGTTCAGGCACAGGCGATCTGCTTGACCTCGTCACCAAGACACTCCCTAATACCGAGAAGGAGGAGATAGAAGACATCCCACGTTTCGCAGTCGTAGGCCGTCCTAATGCAGGTAAGTCAAGTCTTATCAATGCCTTCATCGGCGAGGACCGTAACATCGTGACTGACATCGCCGGCACCACGCGTGACTCTATCTATACGAAGTATGACAAGTTTGGCTTCGACTTCTATCTCGTAGATACAGCTGGCATTCGTCGTAAGAACAAAGTTACCGAAGACCTTGAGTTCTACTCTGTGATGCGTTCCATCCGTGCCATTGAAAACTCAGATGTTTGCATCCTCATGATTGACGCTACACGTGGCATAGAGGCACAGGATATGAATATCTTCCAACTCATCCAGAAGAACAATAAGTCGCTTGTCGTTGTTGTTAATAAGTGGGATCTCGTTGAAGAGAAATCGCAGATAGCTATCAAGACCTTCGAGAATGCCATCCGCGAGCGCATGGCTCCATTCACTGACTTCCCGATAGTCTTCGCGTCAGCTGTCACCAAGCAGCGCATCTTCAAGGTGCTGGAGACTGCCAAGCAGGTGTATCTCAACCGCAAGGCACGTGTCGGCACAACAAAACTCAACGAAGTCATGCTGCCACTCATTGAGGCATTCCCACCGCCATCAATCAAGGGCAAATACATCAAAATCAAATATTGCGCACAGTTGCCAGACACACAGATACCATCTTTCGTGTTCTATGCAAATCTGCCACAGTATGTCAAGGAACCATACAAGCGCTTCCTTGAGAATAAGATACGTGAGAATTGGGAAATGACAGGTTCGCCTATCAATATTTTCGTAAGACAGAAGTAACAGTCAACCGAGGGGATTCCCTCGGTTGATCTTTAAACAATCTATTTTCGTGAGAACGACAATAATACTCGCCCTTGTGGCACTTACGCTTTCCTTTACATGTTGCAAAGGCGACAGCAGGGAGCGTGAGCAAGAACGTGCAGGGCAGACCGCCAAAGCCTATTATGCGTTGTTGCTGGAAGGCAAATACTCTGATTTTGTCTTGGGTATGGATGGAGGCGACTCGCTTCCCGACGGTTACCGCCAGCAGATGGAGGCGAACGCGGCAATGTTTGTAGAACAACAAAAAACGGAGCACAAGGGCATCAAGTCCATTGAGTACTCTCACTGCCACGCAGACTCCACTCTCTGTTCTGCAGAAGCATTCCTAACCATCACGTATGCAGACAAGACGCAAGAAACCATTTGTGTACCAATGGTACAGCGAAACGATATTTGGTATATGAAATAACGGCATGTCATAAACATAAAAAAAGCTACGAAACAATATTGCGTTTCGTAGCCTTTTTTATAATATGCCTTTTTTATAAGTAGGTGTGCAAAATTATTTATGGTGGGTTCTATTAATTAGCTTTGTCATATTTCGAGGCTATTTTCGAGATCAAAGTGTTAGTGAGGGAGGGAGCAATGCGGGCATTGTGACCGAGTAAACTGACACTTTGAGCCGAAAAGAGTCCGAAAGATGACAATACGCCGAACTCACTGTTATATGTTAAACCTAAGGTGGTAATTAATAGAACCCACCTTATACAATCCTTGCACTATCTACTAATGCATCTTCAGTACCAAATACCGGTTGAC
>JAZUKC010000138.1:0-1979 GCA_045643065.1 Prevotella sp. | reverse complement strand
GATAAAAGTGAACGGTCGCAAGGTGGATGTGTTACAGTTGGACGGCAAGGACTTCCTCAGTGGTGGTACGGAGATGCTGCTAAAGAATCTGCCTCACTATACAGTGGATCAAGTGAAGGTCTTTGAGCAGGACGAACTGGACGCACGTCTTGTAGGTGCACATTCCGCAGAGAAGGAATACACTCTGAACGTAACGCTGAAGAAGCAGTACAAAATAGGTTGGCTGGGCAACATTGAACTGGCTGGCGGTCTGCCAACTGGCAAACACGATGATGCTCGTTATCAGGCTCGTGCTTTCGTGACTCGATTCTCTGAACAGTCGCGTCTGATGGTCTCTGCTATGTCTAACAACGTCAACAACGATGCCTCGAATAGTAGCGAATCGTGGAGAGACAACATGGGTCCCAAAGGCATGCAGCGTCGCAATTACCTGTCGCTGATGTATAATGTAATTGACCGACAGCAACGATACGAGGACAACATCTGCTTGCAAACAAAATGGACGCGCTCGGAGAGCGAGAGGCGCCAGTCGTCACTCACTTACCTGATGAAAGGAGATACATGGTCACGACTGCACCAGACGGGACAGAGCAATGATTACTCATTTGGTTTGGAGAACAGTTTCATCCTAAAGAAGCCTTTTGTACTGCGATTTATCACCGAACTCAATTACAATCATCTAAAGAGCAACGGCATCAGTAGGTCGGCACAGTTCAACGCAGATCCTTCATCCTACGGTGATGTGGTAGCGGTGATGGATACGCTGATGCAGAATCCCTTCCAATCCAAAGTTGCTGGCATTGCCCTAAGCAAGACTCACTCCGAGAGCCAACTGAATGGAACAGAGTGGAGCATAAAGCAGAATGTCAGCTATAATAAGAAATTTGCATCGGGTGACTACTTGAGTATCAACCCAGTCTTCGTCCATAGTCAGCAGAGTGGCACGGAACACGACCGCTACCAGTTGAGCTATATCCAAGGGCGTGGTCAGGACGACTATCGCCATCGCTATAATAAGTCGCCAAGCCACAGCAACCGTTTCGACACATATTTTAAATACACGTACAATGTCAATAGCGAACTGTCATTACTCTTCGGTGCTGATTTCATTTGGGAACAGACACACGAAGAGCACGAACGCTATCGCCTCAACAAACTCGACGGATGGTCTGCAGAGCAAGCCTTGGGAGCATTGCCATCTACTCGCGAAGCTATGCTCAAAGGGTTTGACTACCAAAACTCATACGTTGAAGACTACAATGAGTTCTTGAACAAGTATTACGTCAACCTGAACTACCGCAAGAATCGCGGAAACCATAGCAATGCGCTCAACATCCGTGTGCCATTGAAATTGAATTATATGCGTGAGAAATACCAACGTGGTGCGGTCGATACATGCTTCAGCCGCAAGATGGCTATTCCGGCATTTAGTGCACAGTTCGACAATCAAATCAGAAAAAAGAATGACAATGGTCTCAACACCGAACGCAAGAATAGGCTTCTATACACTTTAAGTAGTGAAGTACCTGACATGCATATGCTGCTAAATGTGCGAGATGCCTATAATCCGCTGGCAATCATGCTGGGCAATCCTCATCTGCGCAGCTCGTACGAGCATTACTTTTATACCTCTTTAGACTATAATCGATACCATAAGTGGGGCACAGATGGTATCTACGAGAATCTGAGTGCTACTTTCAACATACTGCAGAATGCTATCGCCACTGGTTACACTTACAATTCCGCCACAGGTGTCTATACCTATCAGCCAACCAACGTCAATGGCAATTGGGATGCCAATCTCCAATGGAAACACCGCCATGCACTCAATAAGATATTCGCCTACGAGTTCAAAAACGATTATACCTATCGTCATAGCGTCGATCTCATTGGTGGTGAGCGCAGTACGGTCAACTCGCAGGCAGTAGAACCGTCATTGCAACTCATATGCAAGCCAAACAGTAAGAATCAAATAACGC
>JAZUKC010000137.1:0-2186 GCA_045643065.1 Prevotella sp. | reverse complement strand
CGTTGGCTCGTACTATCCAGTTCCAACGTTTCAGTTCGCCGTCGGCAGAGATGATGGCCAAGGCGCCCTTCACGTCATCGTACGAAGTTCCGGGATCCTTTATTGAGTTGCGGAACGTATAACCATAGTAACCGCTCACGCCCAAGCGCAAACCTTTCACGCTATAGTTGTCCACGCGTGCTGCAACAGCGTAGTTGTTTGCCACCTTGAACTCGTAAGGACTGGTAGCCCCCTGGTGTACAAACTTCTCGCCTGTAAAGCTTTCAGAGTTCAATCCCGAGAGGAACTGCGCCTCGTAGCGCCAATCGCTGATGCGTCCCCAAACCGAAACTCCCAACTGATGCCACGTATTGGGCAGTATGGTCGATTCACCCTCAGGGCGATAGCAGGTGAAGAAATTAAGTGGTTCGTGGTGTGCATTTGCATAGCCAACAGGGACAATAATTTCACCTGCCTTGATGTTCAGATTTCCCTTGAGAAATTCTTTGTTGATCCAGAACTGTTCGATGGCTACCTCACCACCTTTCTCAGTCTCTGCCTCATATTCGCCCGACTCCTCTGCCTCTATCTCCACGGCCGTCTCATTGCCTCCGTGCTCAAACTCCACTTCGCTGCCCAGTGTCCAGCCATTGCCGAAGTCGTAACCGAGGTTGAAGGTGATGTGCGGTAGGTCAAAGCGCCCGTGGCTACCATCGTCCTTGTAACGCGCGGGCGCATTGTACCTATTAAAACTTTGGCTAAAGAAATTTCTCGTCATCACAGCCTCACCATAGCCACCAAGATGCAGACGTGATAGAGCACCCAGCACCTTGTTCGTCTGTGTAGTGTCTGCATGTTGCTTCGTGGCGCCGGTAACACCATCCACCTCCTGTGCATAACCATTTATGACTGCACAGGACAGCATAAACATCATAACTACTTTTCTTATCTTTTCCATTGTATATTTATTATTTTTGTAAAACATTCTTTTACTCAAAAATGGTGATGCAGAGCACCGGGAAGTTCATTGCAGCATCCGAGCAATATGGTATCAGCTCACCCAGTGCAGTACTCTGTTATCTTTGTTTTGCATCAATGTAACAGAGTGATATGCAATGTAATATGAGATGTTTTGAGACTCCTCGTATATGCATTTTTTTGCCCCAGATGCTTTATCCTTTTCTTTATGCAAAGTTACGGTGAATACGGAAACTGTGCAATACCCAAAAATCGGTAAAATTATGGACGCAAAGAAGCACCTTCGCATCAGAGACTTAACTCCGACACAAAGGTGCTTCGTTATTTACACATAATGCATCGAGCAATGCCCTGGTAAGTGGAAAAAATGGGAGGTTAAACGGTGGCGTGTTATTTTTGTCCGTTTCAGACTATCTTACTTCCTGCGAGATTTCCCAATTTTGTCAACATCCACACTAAGTCCTACCTGAAACCATGCTCCATCGGTGATGGGAGCATTGAGATAATAGTATCGAGGACGATAGTTGAAGAGATTATCGAGGGCCAGGGTAAGACGGAAGGCTTCGTAGATGGTCTGTACGAGCGAAAGCTTCCAGATGGTATAGGCGGGATAGTTGATCGCCACGGTTCCCTGACTGATGTCGTAATAGTTGCGGTATTCCGTGCTCTCGACGCTGGAGAGCACGCGTCCCGAAAGACCAATGCTGATGCCGTAGTGTGAGGTAAAGGCGTGGTCGTAGTTAATGCTGGCATTGAGCGAATGCGGACGAGCAGGAATGTATTGATTGTTCGTCTGCTGACCATCCTTGCCTGTAGGTAGCTCCTCCTTGGTGAAAGCATACGTCAGTCGTGCGGAGATGCCTGATGACCATCGCGCTTGTGCCCCCAACTCAGCACCATAGACATTGTAGCGATCAAGATTGCTGTAAGGCAGATACGGCAGGCGGTCAGTTGGCGATCGGAAGTAAGGAAGTGAGGTGGCAATCTTGTTCGTCACCAGATTGTAGTAGGCACTTGCCGTCAGGTTGTAGTGTCCGCGCGTATATTCCGCCGACACGTTGAAGTTATGGCTTACCTCTGGCTTCAACTGTGGATTGCCTTCCACAATCCAGATGCCGCTCATGTCGAAGTTGTAGTACTTCTCCTTGAGTGTAGGAGCACGGAATCCCATGCCGTAACCAGCACGCAAGGCAAGGTTAGGCAGAACCTTGTAGCGCACGTTCAGTTTG
>JAZUKC010000136.1:0-3414 GCA_045643065.1 Prevotella sp. | reverse complement strand
AGCACCTACCATACGGAAAGAAGAGAACTGGTTGCGCTCGTCTGCATCCTCTGTCATTACGCCGAGGAGTGAGCCGTAAGGAACGTTTACGAGTGTGTACATAGCCATCATGAGGATGTAGAAGCCGTAAGCCCATACGCGTTTCATGCCTGGTCCGAAGTCTGGTGTGCAGAGGAGCAGGAAGAATACGAGTCCGTAAGGGATAGAACCAAAGATGAGCCAAGGACGATATGTGCCCCATCGCGACTGCGTACGGTCGGCAAGGGAACCCATGAGTGGGTCGGTTACAACGTCGAACATACGTGCTATAAGCATCAAAGCAGCTGTGTCAGCAAAAGTAAGTCCGAAGACATTGGTAAAGAATAGCGGGAATGCTATTGACATTATTTTCCATGTTATGCCACCTGCAGCAGCATCACCGAGTGCATAACCTATTTTTTCTTTTAATGAAGCCATGAGTTGTTAATTAATAATGAATAATTAATAATGAATAATTTGAGTTTGCCTCCTTAGGAGAGGGGAGGGTAGGCTTTTACTTCAGGCCCTTGTTCTTAGCCACAAGTGCCTTGATAGTCTCTACCGATTTGCCTGTGAAGTAGCCGTCCTCAGGAGTGTTCTTGCAGTAGTCGATGAGGCGGTCGATGCTTGATACTGCCACGTGCATGCGTGTGTCAGACGATGCATAATATATAAGTACGCGACCATCCTCATCTGCAATCCAACCGTTTGCAAACGCTACGTTCATCACATCGCCAATGTACTCCTCGCCCTGAGGCACGATGAAGTAACCGCCAGGCTGTGCAATGACCTTCGTTGGGTCCTCAAGCGACGTCATATACATATATAATACATAGCGAAGACCTGACGCACAGCCACGGACACCATGTGCCAGATGCAGCCATCCCTCCTTAGTCTTGATAGGATGAGGACCTTCTCCGTTCTTCACCTCCATGATAGTGTGATAGCGACGTGAGTTGATAATCTTCTCTTCCTTAACCTCTGCGTTTGTCATATCGTCTATTAACGCCCAGCCGATGCCACCACCAGAGCCTGCGTCAATAAAACCATCCTGCGGACGAGTATAGAGTGCATACTTGCCATCAACAAACTCAGGATGCAGACAGACATTACGCTGCTGACTCTTTGCCTTGAGATCTGGCAGACGCTCCCATGTCTTGAGGTCCTTTGTGCGTGCAATGCCGCATGTTGCTGTTGCTGCCGAGAGGTCGTTTGGCTGCGTGTCGTCGTGACGTTCAGCACAGAACAGACCGTAAATCCAACCATCCTCATGCTGTGTCAGGCGCATGTCATAGACGTTTGTGGCAGGGATAACGTCCTCAGGCAGAGTGATTGGCTCTTCCCAGAAACGGAAATTGTCAATGCCATTAGGCGATTCGGCCACAGCGAAGAACGACTTACGGTCAGCACCCTCCACACGAACGACCAGCAGATACTTGCCGTCCATCTTTATAGCGCCACTGTTCAGCGTAGCATTCATCATGATACGCTCCATGAAGTATGGGTTATCCTTCTCCGAGAAGTCATAGCGCCACTCCAGCGGAGTATGCTCTGCCGTGAGTATCGGATACTGATACTTCTCGTAGATACCATTGCCGCCAACGACTGGGGCATTCTTACGAGTGAGGAGTGCCTCATGACGGGCACGCACCTCAGCTACTCTTTCTTTGAAATTCATGTATTTAGTATGTATTATTTGATTTTCTTAATATCGTTGAGGAACAGGAACTGCTTCTGCTTTGCCCACTGCTTGAAGTCGTCGGCAGTAGTTGCGTCCTTCGAAGCACCGAAGTGTTCCTTCATGTAGTTGCGCCAAGGCAGGAGGTAACAGATAGGATAACGCTCGATGATAGGCTTGACCACACGTGTCCACCAGGTTGGATCAGGACTGTTGACGTAGCCACACTCTGACAGCGTCATTGGCTTGTTGTGCTTCTTTGCTATAGCAGCAAGGTGCGAGAGGTTATAGTCGAGCATAGCCTTGAACTCCTCTTCCGTACC
The DNA here is from genome assembly GCA_045643065.1 of Prevotella sp. GTDB lineage: Bacteria > Bacteroidota > Bacteroidia > Bacteroidales > Bacteroidaceae > Prevotella. Next base: position 1,395 of record JAZUKC010000136.1, on the reverse strand, counting down.
CCATTGATAGTCATCGTCGCCGAGAAGCTGTACGCGATCGTTGCCAGGGTAACGGCTCATGTACTGCTCTTCAGTCCACTGGCCACCGTAACTTGGAGAATATGACCAGATTATGTAGTCGCGGAGAGACTCGTTGATGTAGTCCTGAGTCATGTTCCAAAGTCCAAGATACTCCTCTTCGCTACAGTTTGCTGTGCCCCAGTAGAACCATCCGCCGCTGTTCTCATGCCATGGACGGAAGATGAAAGGTATCTGCTTGCCCTTGCTGTCCTTAAGACTTGTAAGGAACTCTCTAACACGCTGCAGCCAGAGCATTGTCTTTCCGTGCGCCTTGCCACCCTTCAGCATAGAGCGTACAGTGGTCTTTGGGTTGTCAATGTTGGCAATCAGTTCGCTGTGGCCAACTTTCTGAAGTGCAGCAACAGCCTCTTCATAGGCTGCGTTGTCGCTGTTTATCCATGCTGTTGTGCCAAGCAGCGGATTGCGTGGGTGCCAAGAGATGGTGATGATGCCACCGCGCTCATAGTGCTTGATAATCTCCTGACGCATACGAGTGAACGGAACAGAGTCGAGATTCTTCTGATCGCCGACCTCAATGCCACCAAGGTCGAAGCCCATGATAGCAGGATAGTCGCCCACAAGTTCTTTTGTGTCCGAACGATTTTCGTCCCAATTCCATGTGATGCCATAGAACGTGTCGTCCTGATGACCATACATATAACCACGTTTCTGAAGTTTCTGCAGGCGAGACAGAAGCTTGCTGGCAGGTGTGCTTGGTGTTGCTGCGTCGCAACAGATAGAAAGCATCAGCAATAATGCTGTAAGAGAAAATACTTTTCGCATAAAAGGTGTTAGGTTTTTACTAATTAATTAATTCGTTGCAAAGTTACTACTATTTCAGTTACAATACTTTGCATATCTTAGCAAATTATTATATTGTACGGAAAAAACTGAACTTTTGCTGCTTGTAATGTCAATGTTTTGCATGTGAAGATGGTTCAAGTAACGGGCGTTAAGTAAGCATTCATGATGCAAATCGTAGCCTTTCATGATGTGAAAAGTATTGATTCATGATGTAATTACTCAGTCTTTACGTTGTAATTACTCAGTAATCACACTGTAAAGACTCAGTAATTACATTGTAAAGACTCAGTAATTACAACATAAAAGGTAGCGTTTCGCATCATGAATGGTATTGATTCATGACGTGAAAGGTAGTTATTTAGCAGTTTACAATTAACAAATAAAAAAAGTGGGTTCTGCGTCAATTTAGTGGCAAGTATGGAGGTATCCTCCCATAGTCAGCATAGATAATCTTTGCCCTTAGCAGATTAACTCCTGCCCTATTGAACATAGACCTTTTGATTTCCTTTATCTTATTTACCGTACCTTCCA